>NZ_QVLV01000038.1:0-45844 GCF_003435485.1 Eisenbergiella massiliensis | reverse complement strand
TGAAGCACGGGGGATTCGAACCCATTATAATAGGTAGAAACACATCCCGTATTTACGGGGAATGGCGTAAATGCGGGATTATGCATTGTATTATAATACAGTTTTTCGCATTTTAATCGGCTTAATTATATTATAATACCATACTATGCAACACGAAATGCAACACGAGTTATTCAGTTTTTAAACTTATTTATTTCGTATTATTGATTATTATTTTTGTTCTTTTTTAATTGCTCTACAGGTATCCCTCCCGCAGGCCAAACACATAAAGAAAAGCTTTTAAATAAACAACCGCCCCAGGTATTGGGGGACCCCCAGAGCGGCTACGCCCTGTCTGGTTACTTATACAACACCAAACTACTTTTTTGCAAAAATCAGCATATATCGCCATATGCAGACAAAAACATATAAATTGTTAAAAATTTTAATAAATAGAAAAAAAATTAATACACTATTCATTGATTTTTACATATGATAGGTTATAATAAGAATACAAAATAATATGCATTTTAGTAACATGTGTATTATTTATGGAAACGATGCTTGTAAAGGAGTGATTATATGAAAATCAAAATAAGCAAAAATTTCCTTGATGGGTATGTCAAAGTTCTAGATTTAGGTGGTGTTGGAAAAACATGGCCGGATCTTTCTGGTAATAAGCAAAAAGACTATGATGCACTAAGGAGTGATTGGGAAAATGTCGGAAACGCAATCCGAAAAGGCACAGGAAGTTTTAAGCAAGCCCGCAGCTGATACTAAACCGGAAGCCAGCCTTCAAGTAGATGCTGAAATGGAGGAGGAACAAAGAGAGCAGGTTCGCCAAGTTGTAACCAGTGTAATGAGTGAATTTAGTGGCCCGCTGCCTCCTCCCAGTATCATGAAGGGATATGAGGATATTGTTCCTGGTTCAGCAGACAGAATATTATCAATGGCTGAAAATCAGGCAAAACATCGTCAGAGTATGGAAAAGAAAATAATAGATATAGAATCAAGAGATAGTCTATTAGGCATTTTATTCGCTTTTTTTCTAGGTGCAAGTTGTATAATTGCGGCTATAATTATTGTTATTCTTGTCCCTGAAAATAGTGGTGCAATATCTGGTTCAATACTTGGAATGGCTGGAATAAGTTCGGTTATTGCTACTTTTATTAAAGGTACACGTAGTGCACATACCAAAACATCTAAATCAATTTCTGAAAAGGATGATTAATCTACATAAAAAAGAGGGGAAACATCCCCTCTTTTATTTTAATTGTGTAGCATCGCACGTCATTCCAATATGTTTACTCGCCGGAGCTCCGTCCGTATCCCGCTCTGAGCCAGCATCTGCCCAAAATTGGATGCCTCCGCCCAGGTATATGACAGTCCAGCGATATTGGCCCACAGGCTGCCATCCGGCTCCTGAGATACACCATCGAACCGGGTAAGGTTCCAGCGCTCGACCACTGCACAGAGCTTGCCTACATATTCTAAGGAGGTAGCATATCCGCCATCTTTCAGAATCTGGAATGCTTGTCGGTAATCTCTGCAACCAACTACACCAGCATACCGCAGGTCACTTCCCGCCCTTGCCCCGGCCAGATAAGCGGAATGGTCAGCTAAGTATGCCGCCACCGATGGATAAGACCGAAAAGCCGCCGTTATTGTGTAATAGCTGCCGTCCTCTCGCTGCTCCGCTGTATCCTTGATATAGACACGGCCGTCCCAGGCTGACGCCCATGTATTGCCGGACAGCTCCGCTTTCATCCCGCCCAGATTAAGCGCCTGCAGCGCCAGCTCTGACTTACCATAGCCCGACTCCAGAATGCTTTGCGCCGCCGTCACGCTTGCCAGGATGCCGGATGTCTGCATGTCGGCCGCAGCCATCCGGCCAATGTACTCCACAAATTCTTCCCGGCTCATTGCCGCCAACCTTGCCGCATCTGCCGTGGTCTCTGCAGCCTGTCCAGTTATGCCGGCTACAATAGCCGCAGCCATACGGTCAGCGTTGTATATCGCCACATCGTCCGGATCATCCACAAAACAGCACTCAACCAGCAGAGCCGGTGCCTTGGTATGCTTGAGGACATACAGCCCCGGGCGCTCCTTAACGCCACGGTTACGGTATCCCAGCGCCGCTATGCTATCGGCTATCTGCTGTGCCCAGGGGACGGCGGGGGAAGCCTTGCCATACACCAGGACTTCCGTTCCCGTTGTCCTCCCGTCCGGCTTCGGATTCGCTGCGGCGTTGAAATGGATGGACACATCTATATCCACCTCATGACTATTACAGGCTGCCACAATACGCTTGAGTACATCCTCCTTGCCCGTGCCGTTGTTGCAGGTGCAATCATGCACTGTATGGCCCATAGCGGTCAATTGTGCCATTACCCTATCTTTCACCGCCCGGGCTTCCGTGGACTCTCGGATAAGCCCCACAGCACCGCAGGCGGCCATTCCGTCCGGATTATGCCCGGCGTGTATGTTTATTCTCATAGTTTTCCTCCAAAAAGAAAGGAAGGGGATTACTCCCCCTCCGTCTCCTGCGTCTTAGGTTCCGGCAACTCCGGAAGGCCTGCCACCGATGTAGCCAGAGACAAGATACCGGCCAACGCCGATGCGCTGAACACAATCGGCCAGTTCACCGCTCCTAATACAGCAGCCGAACCAATGGTAGCCACAAAAGTCTGCGCCGTGGTTTTAATCGCCCTCACTCCTGCACGCTTGGCCCACTCTTTCCAATTTCTCTTTTTCATAATCAATCCATCCTTTCCTATTTCATAAATTGTGCTATTAAATAAATAACTCCGCCCGCCATAGCCGCCCCAATAGCCCCCAACGCTGCAGTAAACAGGGCTTTCGTGGAATCCTTCCATCTCTTAGCAGGCTCCGCTTTCAATGCATCAATATCCTGACCCTGTTTCTCTTGCTCCTCCATCATCCGTGTCATATTGATGGTGAGTTCCTTGACGGATAGGGCCAGGTTCTGGATGGCTTGGTTTTGCACCTCCAAGTCATCCAGACGATGTTTAGCGGATTTTGCCTCCTGTTCCAGGACTGTAAGCTTTACAGCAATCTCTTCGTCCGTCATGTGCACCTCCATGAGTAATGCGGCTTATCCTCGCCAAAGAGCCAGTACCGCAGGTAATCGTCCAGTATGATTCCGGCCGCCGCCAGAAAACCCCAAAGCACAGTAAATGGCAAGCATATCTGCCCCAGAACGTTAAAAGGCAGCCCTGAGTAATCCCAGACCTGCCAGCCAAGCCAAATATTAATAATGCATCCGGCTATAAACTCCACCGTAGTTATAATAACTGCCCCGATGATACATTGCTGCCATACCGGCATATCCCAGGGGATAACCTCGTTGATAAGCCCAATAAACCAAAAGCAGAGGCCGCCCACAATAAACATAGTCCAATGGCTCCGCCCGCGAAACACAAGTTCGCAGAGCACATACAATAGGCCGCCGATGCACCACAGCACCAGCGGCCTTACCCCCCTCATACTGCCTGAGCCGCAATCATCACTTTCAACGGCTCACTCTGGTATGCCTCCGGCAACTCCACGCCATAGGTCACGGCGGATACTTCCTCTTTTGTGGACAAACTGCGGATGTATATGCGCAGGTCCCGGAAATATGTAACGTGCCATGTCACCCATGCCATAGCCTGCGTAATAATCAGCCCCATATCTGCATTGCTATAAAACTTACAGTGTTCGCCCTCGTCGCTGGTGTGCCAGGGAATGTTATCCTCTCCGGCCGCCACCTGGCTCTGCAGGCCTACAAGGCTTGTCTGGTCATGTTCCGTCAATGTGAAATGCTCCACTGTCCCATCTGTCAGCGTGACATTAACGCCGCTCTGGATTGCGGCCTGCTGCAGCGCATTCATTTCCTGTACCTTCGACTCCCGCAATTCTTCAAGCGTTGGCTCCGGCGCCGGTTCGGGTTCAGGGGCAGGTTCCGGGGGAGTCCATATGCTGCCGTCACAAGATAATTGATAACCGTTGTATGCCGCCGTCACCTCGTCGTTACGGTATATGGTTGTGTATCCCAGGTAATCATCCCCGCCGATATCCAGAACGCCCGCCGCGTCCAGATACAGCCGGAAGCCCTTTGTACTTATTACCGGCTCTGTACCTTCCGGGAATTTAATGGTTACTATATTCCCGGCCGGAACCACAGAACATTTTATAAAATCTTTGGACTGCAAAAAATTAAGGTACGCCATAGATGCATACCTCCTTTCTGTTTACGATATTTTGTTTATAGTTTTATTTCTTTACTGCCGTTAAATCAGAAATGGATCTATCTAATTCCATGCCAAGCAGTCTGTAACAGGAATCCCAGAAGTTCCCAAATCTTATCTTTTATTTTTCCCATACAGATTTCTGCACCCAATTCTTCCGAATAATTTTTAGGATCAACGCAGGCAGATGATTCTACAATTTCAAACCCATTTCGCAGCACACACCTAACAACCGTTGTTCTGTCTCCCAGTGTCATTGTTTCTGTATATGCAACAAACTCTTCCACCATTTTCTGTCCAATAGATACTCCTGAAGGCAGATTTTCATTATCATCAACTTGAAGATAAGCCCTTTCGAATATCTCCTTCGGACTCCAGCTTACATACCCATCAGGATATTTAAGCAGGTATCCACCATCCTCTGGCTTCTCATCCGCAGGAATCTGCCATCCCCTATATGTGTTATACTCTCCTCTTGTCATAGGTTCTGCTTCTATTAATTTTGTTCCTATATATTTTTTCATAAATCTCTCTTTCCCCGGCACTCAGCAGCCGGCAGCTTAAGTTGTTAAATCAGAATTTAGGTGCCCTGAATGACAGTGGCGCAATTAAGGGCATGGACGCCAGGGAGGACGGAGTATACATTACATATTCCACTGGTGCCGATACAGTGACAAAAAAATTGGGTAACTTGGGCAACACATCATATATTCAGGCAGAACCTACATACCGAAGAGTTGCGGCTGAATTTGATGTATCCGATTGTAACAAGATATTATTCACCTGTAAGACAAGTGGATCTGCTATCTGGTTTATGGGAAGCAATGAATCAACTTATGTGATAAATACAGGTACTTCGTTAGGATTCTGTACTTCTTCCGCCAATGAAACAAAAGAGTATGATGTTTCTTCATATAAATATTTTCGTGTGGAAATGCTTGGCTCAGGTATTGTACAAAATATAAAATTCTCTTAAAGTGGGCATTACGGAATCAATTCCACCTTTAACAGGATTGGAGGGTTTACAGCTGCACCGCGATAAAAAATGCGTAGGGTGGTTTGTTTAAGCGCACTGATATCAAATGTTCCGGGGGAGGTATAAGAAGTAGTACCACATACTACTTCAAAAGGATATGTTCCTAAATTTGTAATTCTAATCTTAGAATAGGCTGAATAGTCAAAATTATCTAATTGAAAATTGGAATAATATCCGTTATTGATACCACCGAAGGCATAGGATCCTGTGCCATCCATTAATACCAATGCATTACTAAAAGGGAGCCATGTATCAGCACCTCGTTTGCGGTAAAAGCCCTTTCCGGTGGCGTCAACATCAAATTCGATCTGACCCTGCGCTAAATTCTGATTTAACTCCTTTACCGCCAGTGCCCCCGCCATATACCCTGTCTGCGTATTTGCCGCAATATCGTCCAGATTATCAATAATCTTAGACTTATCGGCAATCCCGCCAGCGGGTATTGTTGGCCTATCCGTCAAATCTGAGTACCTCCCAGAAAACGCAACATCTTTAAGATCTACAAACCATTTCATGATTTTCCCAAATGATACTGACAGTTTTTCCCCAGAAAGTAAATTTGTCCGGCTTCCAGCCTGGGTAAACTTATTTACCACATTGCTGGCATCCCCAGTTTTATCAAGTTTTTTTACGACTTCCGCGTCCAGAACATCCATGTTGTCGTTAAGGTCCTGTACGTTTACAGGATCGGTTCCATCCGGCTTCATCAGCCGGAAATTAGGTGTTAATTGCATATTCTCTTTGCCTCCTCTATTTCTTTTACTTTTTCCCATCCGTAGGCTGCCAGGCGGTTCCAGGTATATTCTTCTTCCTGCAGCCCGTTCCAGGATACAAACGGAGTTATTTCATTGACACGCAGCCCATTCCACGTATACGGCCGCAGGTCATTCCAGGTTCTCGGTTTCAAGTCATTCCACTTAATGTACTTGTAGTCAAATGTATACCACAGATGCGCGGGTTTTATTTCTTCCAGCATCGTGATAAACGCCTGCATATTGCGTGGGATGCCATAAATGCCAATAAAGCGGACGATAAAATGATAGTTGGAATTATCCTCGATAACCTCCACTTCGCCGCCAGAAAAGGCTTCTGCAACGTCCTTAATCATCTCCGCCGTGGTAGTTCCTTGGCCCCTTATCTTCGCCATTATGATTTCCCGGCGCTGCTCATAAGATAAGGACATGTTTGTGGCAATTCCGAAAACCTCCTCCCACCGTATCAGCCCCCATGTTGCCGTAGATACAAAACACTGTTCCACCAAATCCTCCAGGTTATGCCGGGCCAGCCCCGCTTCATATCCCTGCGCGGTATAAAGAGCGTCCATTTCCTTTTTTTCATAGACGAAGGGAGGAACATACTGCTTAAGGTCAATATAATAATCCGTCTGTCCGCTGTCGGGAGTGGAGTCCCTGGCATACTGTATCAGGCCATATTGATTTTTTCCGTACATTCGATCAGCTCCCTTTCAGGTCGTTCCAGGTAACAGCGCCCTTTTTTATATACACAGTATCATGATTATGATTTTTGGCAGCCGCATCTGTAATACCATAACCAGCAAGAGTATTCGGATTGCTGCCGCCAGTAACATGGCCCTGCGCATTTACAGTCACGGATTTATATGTACCGGTCGATACACCGCTGTTTGGATGGGTGTACCCAGATTCAGGAACGCCCCATGCCGCATCGCCATCAGCTTTCCACTTTAATATCTGTCCGCTGGCCCCGCCGGCAGGAATATGTTTATTCCCTGAATCTGTCGGATGTACATATTTATTGGCGCCCTCAGCAATGCCGTTCAGTTTTTTTAGCAAGGCAGCCGTAAAATCATTTGTGGACAGCCCCTTGCCGGTCACCTTGTCCACTTTAGCGTTGAGGTGGGCCATTATTTTTCCATATAAACGGCTCAGCCCATTTGGATCCAAATATGACATAATCCACCTCCTCAGGAGTTTAGAATAGCGTCAATCTCAGCGTTTGTCATAGGAACGAGGCCATCCAGTTTTTTCTTATCGGCGGCGCTCATTAATCCGTTCGCGCTCTGTGTAGCGGTGCCATAAGTAGTATTTGCAGGTGATGCCCAGGAACCATCTGCACGCAGGTATTTTGACTGCGCACCGGCTGCAGGTGCCGGTACAAGACCGGCCCCACCAGCTGCTGATGCTGTTGCTCCCTTAAATGTACTGTAGGTCGTATCCGTAAACTTGGCGCCGGCCGGCACATCAACCGCAACGGTATGGCCTCCAACTGTTGCAGCGTTACCGCCATTTGCCGGCATCGATGTCGGCTTGTTTTTGATGTAGGAATCAGAACCAGTATCTGTTGCCGCCCAGTCACTCTGCACATTCTGTTCTGCATTTGCGGGCGCATGGGCGGCCAGGCTGTGGTCATAGGCGGTTTTCCCGCGGTCCCCCCTATATGCAGTGCTGGCGGTTTCTCCAAGTGCAAGAGTCTCCGATACCACAACATAGGCGGTCCCTGACCACCTGTAAGTTTTACCAGATGTAATATCTATATAAATTTTTCCAGACTCTCCTGCAATCTCTGTTGTGTGGGCAGATTCCTTATAGAATTTACCGCTGCTTAAATACCCTTCGACCACATCGTCCACGTAAGACGGCAGCTGGGCGGCCGGTACCTTTCCGCCGCTGTCAAGCTCTGCTACGCCACCCGCAGCCCCTTTCTGTGCCGCGGGAATCGCAGATACATCAGCTGCAGATAATGTAATGTCAGCCGTCAAGGCCTTGCCATTGATTTTTCGTCCTGTTGATACCTTCCCATTCAGTAACTCCTTAACTTTCGTCCACAGGTGTTCGACGCCTCCAGCATCTAAAAATGCCATACTATAATTACCTCCTTATTGGTTTATGATATTGTCTATCTCTTCAACGGTCATCGGCCTATATTGGTTTTCTGGTGGCTCAGGTTCGATACCGTCCAGGGCGTCAATCTCCTCTTTGGTTATCACGTCCTCGGCAAAGGCCTGCAGGTCATCCGCAACTTGCTGCTCTGCTCCCGTGGCCCTTGACAACTCCGCCGCCAGGTTATCGGTAAGCACTTTTTCAGCGGCAGACGCCCGGGAAGCTTCTACCGCTATGGCATCCGCGTTTTCCTGCTCAGCAGTTTCCGCCCTGGTTACTTCTGCATCCAGCCGTAGAGACAACACCTCTTCGGCCTCTTGCGCCCGCGCCATCTCAGCATCAATCCGGCCATCCAATCGCAACTCCTCTGCCGCAGCACGGTCAGCCTCCGTCTGCAGGTTCCGCGTCAACTCTGCTTCCGCCGAAGTTGCCCTGGCCTCCTCCGCATTGACTCCACCCTGCGTTTTCACAACGGCTTCCTGCACACGGTTGATATCATCGGCCTCCACGGTATCCCCCACCGTCTCATAAGTAACGTAGACCACTGAAGCATCCGACTGGATTCTGATTATCCGCTTCCACGGCATCGTGCTGGGAGTAGACAGGGCAAAGGTCTGTATCTGCTCTCCGGTCAAGGTTGGACCGGTATACACTGATAAGGTGCTGTCCACGATATTATCGTGCTGCAGCTCCTCGTCATAGATACCGCTGGCGGGCATATGGATTTCTTCCTCAATGACATAGGCGTTACCATCTACCTTATTGAGTTTTTCGTGAAATATGGAAAGCTCCATCATTATCCCATCACCTCCAGCGTCACGGTCCCGATGACGGCTATCTGCTCATCTGTCAGCTCGATATTGTGTGAAAAACCATTAATGGTAAGGTCAGCATAATCCTCTAACCCGGCAGTCTCCAGAAGGATATTACCTACGCGGGCATACCCGACATAACTAATATCAAATGCATTATCCTTTAGAAAAGCATTGAACGCCGTCCGGAAAGCCGCCTGCACCTTCCCAAGATTCAGCCCGTTTTTAAGCTTAACTCTGCCCATGATATTGACTGGCAGTTCCTCCGCTGATGCAATGGTCACTGTGGCCCCGATAGGGCGCATTTCCTCTATGTATTCCTTGACAGTTTTCAGGAGGGCAGGAGTAGCTGCCGTCTTATCTTCATCGGCTATTACCACCTTAACGGTACCGGGACCATAGGCCAGCGGGAATACTTTAGCGGCTCCCACTCCCTTACAGGCCATTGCCCAGTTATAGTAATCATAGATGTTACCACTGGTGGAAGGCTTTCTTACCTTGATAAGGAAACGTTCCCGCAGAGCGTCATCTGATTCCTCATTTGTTCCTTCCAGCAACACATCTGAGAGTATCACCTCAACGCCGACAACATAAGAAATAGGAACCATCTTCCCGAAATACATATTTCCGATAGTTCCCACCTGTTCGCACTCTGCCCTGTATTCAGTTTCAGATACCCGTTCTGTAATTATGTATGTGGTGTCCTCCAATTCCCAACGAGAGTCAAGTTCTACCGGCCCTGTGGTTTCCACTTTCCGAATAGCCTTTACTGCAGGTTTGCGGAAGAGGTTAAAAGCAACCAGGAACCTATCCTGAAACTCACCGACAGATTTATCCGGCAGTACCAGGTCAAGGTAGTTATTCATTAGAAAATACTGCTCGGCCTGGATATACGCCGTCGGCCCCAAAGCATCGTAAACAATACTGCCTTCGCGCTTGTCTATGTCATCCGGCACACGCTCAAGCATTCCATTCAGCAGATTTTCATAAGTTTTATTTTCATACACTAAATTCCCACCTCCACCTTTATTTTCAGAGGGCCATAGATGCTTGACACATTAAAAGAGCAATGGCAGGCGTCCCCTTCAAATACAAATTGAAATCCATCCACTTGGAGGATCCGGTCATCCTGCAGGAGCGCTTCCCGGACAATCCGCTTTAATTCTGACCGGACATAAGGCTGTTCCTTGCCAATCAATTTTTTCAGCTCAACACCATAAGAAAAAGTATAGATCGGATACTCATATCTTTCTGTATTAAGGATTTTATAGATGGCCTGCTCCAGGGCTTTGATACCATCAACCTTCCCTGTTACCCGCTCTTCTGTCATTTTGTGGGTGAGGGTGGTGTATTCCGGCTCCTGCAGCACGGTTTCTGTAGTCAACAGATAACTTCTCATGGTTTTCTTTCCTCCAATACTGCCGGTAGCCCGATAATTTCCAAAAGATAAAAGTCAGCCCCACCATCATTCTGGAAAAGATAAACCCGGTCACCTATTTTCAGGGAAGATAAAAGATTCCCCGCCACACAGGACATGGGAATCTTCATTTTCTGTTTATCCGTTACAATATACTTTCCGTCATAGGTCCCAATAACCAGAGAGGCCATATTCCGGTTGTTGATATAATTTTCTACGATCTGCTTAATCTCACGTATCATCCGGTCATCACCTCCAGTGTCATGGTGTGCACCGGAAGAAAATCATGAGTCACTTTCTGCACAATAAGCCGCCGGTTCAGCCGTATATCCTCAATGCTTCCGTAAATGCTGTTTCCTGCCCTTACAGACAGGTCCCCCATACATTTAAAGGTAAGCGTTTCTTTTTCATGGTTATAAAGTTTCAGGAGGGCGTTGGCCTTAGCTTTTGCCTTCGCCGGGTCAGAATCATTCTCCAGTTTTTCGTAATACTGAAGCATGCCGTATTTTTCAATGGATCCGGTATCTTTCGTAATATATACGTCAGCATGGCCTGTTTTCTTATTTCCGGATACTAGTTTCACCTGGTTGTAAAATTCATCGTCTATGGATTTCTCCCAGTCGTATTCATAGCACAGACTGTTATCGCCAATGATAAGCGGCAGCTGCAGGTCTGCAATATCCCGCAGACAGACTGAGCCATATTCATCCCGGAGACAATACATATGCTCAGTACCGATGAGGGTATCTCCTACAGCTCCGTAAATAATATCCAGCCAGGTTTTGTCACACTGCGGCTTTGCCTGCAGGACATATCCTGTTGGCATGAGGCTGCCAGTCTGCAGCTGAAAAAAATTACACATCCGGGTCACAAGGTCCGTCAGTGTCTCATTCTCGATAGTTATGGTATCTTTTGCTTTGCAGTAGCGAATCTGGTCATAGGCCTTTACTTTAACCTCTTTATCCTGCCCCATGCCGGTTTTAAACACCCGTCCGAAAAATACGCCGTCTGTTTCGCTGGTATTACACAACCGGACATAAGAGCCATTCTGAATAATTTCAGTGCCGTCATACAGATATGTAAAATCCAGACTGCCGGCACCGTCATTCAGCGATTCCGACAGAGACAGTTTTGTGCAGCAGCTGGTCATATCATATATAACACCATTCGATTCCACCAGTAATTCCATCCTGCCCTCCTATTCCGGTATTGTGATAACCTGATCAGGATATATAAGGTTTGGATTCTTAATCTTATCCTTATTTGCTTCATAGATTTTTGTGTACTGGCCGCCGTCTCCGTAATACTTCTTTGCAAGTCCCCAGAGAGTATTGCCCTTCTGGATGGTATATTCTTTTCCGTCTATCGTTTCAGGGTTCTGCAGTGAGCCGGCGTCCTCCTGCTTTACCAATCCTGCCGGCTGCGGAACCGCGATGAATCTTTTTGCCGGCGGAATATATTCCAACAGCTTCAGGGACACGTACTGGTCCCCTTCTTCACCGGCTTTTTCAGTAGCCCGCACATCTTCTATAAGCACCTGCTTATTGATATCACTGTCCTCACCCACCGCGATAAAACGGACCGGCAGTTTACTTTCCTGCCAGGTCTTAATCATAAACAATAGAGAGGTTGCCGCTGTAAAATCAGATTCCGAATAGTGCGTATGTTGGTGAGGGAACTCTGTTTCGAAAGAATATTCTTCCAATTCTACATAGGTGGGGACCACTACCTGCCCGCCTTTCAGGATATTATACTTTTCATTATTTTGTTTCCTGCTCTGGCTGATTTCTTCCGGGTTCACCGGCACGCGGAAGGTACCGGTGGACGATTCAAAATATACTGCGTATCCCATCAATATTTGCCCTCCGCGCTGTTTGCTATTTCTTCTCTCATTTTTTCGCTCATTCTTGCAGCCACCGCATCCACATCAGCCTCTTTGGTAATAGGGCCTGTAAACTCAATTTTCACATTGGGCGCCAGGGTATTGGTAGATATCTTTGCCACATAATCCCTCTGGGCGATATCCCGCAGGTACTGAATGTCCTCATCCGACATATCTACGTCTATGGCCCCGCCTTTTCCCTTTCCCTTCACTGTAGCCGGGTTACTCAAAGAGCCGTAAGGTACGGCCTTTATGCCTGCACCTGATGCAACGGAGGTATCAGCCGCCTTTCCTTGGAAATCCCAATCATCAATGAAGGCTCCCATGTCAGATCCCTTTGCCCCCCAATCCGAACCCGTTTCCATAATGTTCTTCGTGTCCATGCGCATATCATCCAAAGATATATAATTTGAATCCTTAAAGGAATCTCCCCACGCCTGCAGTTTACTGGAAAAACCATTCACCGCCCCAGCAAGGTTTGAGCCAAATACAGTATCAATTGCTTTAGCGATACTCTCGATGACGCCTAACACACTGGTTGCCATATTTACGAATAAATTCACAATAGCCGCCAACGGGTTTGTAAAAATATTTGCTAAAAATTCAGCGAATGAAACAAATATATTCCATAGATTTCCTACGATATTATAGCCAACTGCATATATCATCCCCAATCCTTGTCCGATCGTTCCGAATATCTGGCTGTATGTCACCCCCATTGAAGTCAATCCCAATATAACAAGTGCAATTACCCCTATAATTAACATTAACGGCCAGACCGCAGCCATAGAAGCAACTGCCGCAACTAACATTTTCGCTGCCCATAATCCCGCCATAATAATAGCAGCAGCAAAGAAAGTCTTTACAATTGGATCACCCGAAGTAATTGTGCTAATCAGCCAGCTGGCGCCATCTGCTACTGCATCAATCCCTGCGCCGAATGCTGCCAGTAATTCCTGCGCCCCGGATGAGTTTAACAATTCATTCAGCTGCATGAATACTCCGCCAAACGATTCCATTGCGTGGTTTCCCATCTGCGTCCAAATGTCTGCAAAGGTCATCGGCATGCTTTCAAATTTTCCGTTAATGTCATCGGCGGCCGAAAACAAAGCATTTTTAATGATGTCTGCCGTTATCTCACCTTTTGAAGAAAGTTCTTTCAATTCGCCTTTTGACTTTCCCATGTATTTGGCAATGGCATCCGCCACCATCGGAGCATTCTCCATTACGGAACGGAATTCATCCCCCTGCAGCTTACCCGCAGCCATAGACTGCGATAACTGCAGGAATGCTGATTGCTGTTCAGATGTATCTGCTCCTGACACCTTCAATGACTTTTGGAGAAGCTCGGTAAACTGGATAGCCTCATCATTGCCAGCAAAATTATCACCTGCCAGCAGGTTCATCTTTGCAACCGCACTTGCCATATCCGCATATTTACCGCGTGACCGGTCTGCGGCGGCGAATATTTTCTGCTGAAGTTCTTCCTGCGATTGTGAACCGTCATTTACCATATTCAGCCTGGCGTTTGTATTGGTGTAGACATCAGTCATGTCCATAACTTTTTTTGCCGCTCCCAGGCTTAACAGAGTCCCGACTAAACCTTTAAGTGTGGAATTCATGGAGGAAGCCCTTTTTTGAGTTGACTCCATCATATTTTCAACTTTAACAAGCCCTGCCGCCCCCGTATTGGCGGCACGCCCTGTCTTTTCCAGGCCAGTGTTGACTTTATCAACTCCGCGGGATGCTCCCAGCGTACTCTGGATAGCTTTCTCCATGCCTGAATTGATTTTGTTCAGAGCGGAACTGTATCCACCGTCCAGTATTTTAAACATAGCACTTAATGTTGGCATGCAGATACCTCCTATCTCTTCAGCTTATCCGCCTCTCTTTTCTCGTCCTCCACACGCTGCATGATACTCCCATATATAAAAGCACGTTCCCTTTCTGGCAATTCTTCAAGTACGGATGGTAAAATATGTAGCTTCTGCAGGGCAAAATGCGCTAACACAAAATCGGATTCGCCCTGCTTTATCCGTTTTTTACGTCTTCGATATCATCGTTGATATCTTTATCCAGCCCGCTCAGTTCCTGCACTTCTGCGGCCAGAGTGACGAATTCCCCAATCAGCAGCATGTTTTTCAACAGTTCTATTTCGCCAGCCACATTGTACGCTTTCTGCAATTGAGCATCCGTTAAATCAGGGAAAACAACCGCCGACGCAACCATGTCATGATTATAATTTATACGGTTGAAAATTTCGTTCCCTGTTTTTTTATCCACCCTGGTATGTTTCTTAACCAGCTGTTCATTCTCTTTCTGGGTCAGGGCACGTATTCTGAAAGGTACTGGCTTTCCGTCCTCCTGGAAACGTTCCGATACAATTACTTCTTTTTCCTCTGGCGTTATGGGATTTAAAAATGCTTTTAATGATGCCATATTTTATCTCCTTATCTGAAATTCTCGGGGATCTGGAACTGCTCCAGATTATCCACATCGTCAAATGTAAAATCAGTATCAACCGTGCTCAAATCCTCGCTGGAATCATCCAGGGAAGCAACTGGAATCTTTGCCAGAACGCAGTTTCGCATAACCACCGTCTGGCGGCCTATCGTTGACTGGGGATCCTCATTAGTTGTCTGGATGGTAATCGGCAGGTAGATGCCGCTCTTTTTGTACTCCATAAAAATCTGCAGTGTATCGCCGCTCACATTGTAGATCGTCAGGCTGCCTTTCCCTTCGGCGCCCACCACTTTATGCTGGGTCATCCGGTGCCCCAGGAGCCGCTTTGCTACCACCTTAAACTCAATGCTGGCATCTATTTTCGACAGCTCAAAAAAGTACCGGTTTTTACCGTTCACGGTGATAAAAGCGCTTCCTTCCGTACTGGTTACCAGGTCTGTAATTCTTGTATATGCCATTTTCCGTCCACCTCCTTATGACAAATTCACAGTGATGTAAATCTTCTCCACACTGTCAACCGGCTGTATAGCTATGGTAACCACCACTGCATCGAAATCCACGCCGGCCTCAACAGTGATATCTGCGGGGTCAAAATTCTGTATTGCGCCCATGTTCTGCAGCTCTGTAAAGTATTCCGATAAGGAAGCTTTCAGCAGGTTCCGCCCGTTTGCGTCGTTGTTGATTTTTCCGATATAGGAAGATTCATATATCGTGGTGATGTCGTTGCGGATATTGTCCAGCGTCCGGACAATCCGATTTTTGGTAAACAGCTTTCCTTTCTCCACTGTGGTGGAAACAAGGGAATTAATATCATATACAGCAGTTACATTCTGGGAGGTATCAACCTTAAAAATGAACTGCCCCGCCTTTACCGCTGTTTCCATTTGGCTTTTGCTCATGCGCGGTATCACATCAACAGCGTCCACGTATTTTGTTCCTGTGTTTGATGTTGTTATACTTGCTCCTGCTGTGGCTCCGGCCACCCAAGCCGTTACCTGTGCTGCTGTCAATTCGGTTCCGCCGGACATTTTAATTCCTTGTGTCACATTGATAACGCCCTCATAATCAGCTTCCTGATTTGCAAGAACGGCCTGGCAGCCTCTTCCTTCATCTTCTCTCATCGCCTTAATCCAGGACACGATAGCAGCCTTATTTGCGGCTTTTCCGTCTCCATCGTAAGGATAACAGAGCACATTAAAAAAGACGGTCTTTGCCGTCTCCAGGGCCGCCGTCACATGTGCTTCTGTGTGACTGTCAGGCAGCTTATAAATCAGTACTGTTTTCGCCAGCTTCAGCGCTTCTTTTGTCAGCAGCTTATCAGCCTCCGCAGTTCCTTCCGGCCAGTTTGCCTCCAGTGCGGATGCCTCATAGATTTCACCGTCTGTCCCTGCGTCCATTTCCTGCAGGAGAAGCACAGTCCCCCGGTCCCCGGGAGTAATAGACAGAGGCTCATTTGTCTTTATGTTCAGATATACGCCAGGCAATACTTTATTCTGGCTTTCCCATGTTCCCGACATGTCATTCCTCCATTCTCGTGTTCTGGACCAGCTCCTGCATCAATGGCATGGGTTCCGACTTTACTTCCCGGTAATCCACATCAAACTGGAAATGCAACACCTTGTCCGTTATTTTCATGTTTCGATTTTTTATTTTGAAATGCTCCGGCTGAAATCCCCGATTCAGCGCCTCTCCTACTTCCCAGCATTCCCAGCACTCCGTTTCCTCATCCTTCCGGGATTCCGGGAAATACAGAATGTCAAAGCTGACGGTATTTTTCATCCGGCCATTGATTCCCCGGGAAGGGTTCTGGTCATAAATTTCAACCAAAAAAGACGGCTGCCTGAAGTTCTGTGGGATGTCCTCCTTGTATACGGGACAATCCTTCACAGCCTTCAATGCGGCCGCCATTTCTTTATATAATTCAGTTATCATGCTTTTTCTGCACCGCCTTTACTTCGGCTTCGAAGTTCTTTACCATCTGGCGTGCTACGTGGGATTTCATTTTTTCCAGGACATGAGTACCTTTTACAAAGCCTTTTATCGGCCCGCCTTTTTTGGTTACTATTCTATGTCCATCGTTCCAGTAAGAGGCGTAAAATTGAGAATTTAATACCTCCGTTTCAACTCCTCCTACCGATTTCTTTGTTGGTAACTTACGCCAGCTTTCCTTTAATTTTCCACCAACGCCAGGATTGCTTACTTTAAAACTAACCTCTTTTCCCGCATATTTGCCATGCTTCACAGTAAAGGATACGGGGTTTGGATGCACTCCTACAGGAGTATTCCTTTTTGCAAAGGCCACGCCCTGGTTTACAGATTTATTGAGAACTTTTTTGTCAATGTCTCTGATGTCATCTATCATCGCAGCCAGTTCCCGGCGGAACTGATCGCACATGGCTTTGTTTCGCCTGTAATTACTGCTACTCACGCATTATCATCTCTTTCCACTTCACATTGCCACTGATAGGTATAAGGATGGCACTCTCCCAGCTTCAGCGTAACTTGCTTCCCCGCCCGTAGCGTGGCCACTACTTCGTCCCCTTCTTTAACATCCTCTTCAATACCACAAAAGAGGGTATGCCGGTTCTGGATGGACGGATTCGGGGCGCCCACAACAGCCTGGCCGGAGGAACTGTACCTGCAAGGACGGTCAGAGCATACCTCTATGGCCTCATGCGTGGTAAAGCCATCCTTTTCCGCATCCTGCCACCGTCTGACTGTCATCCTGGCATCATACATCACTGCATACGGGTTAACCATAGCCTTTTAACCTCCTGAACCGCCTCAGCTGAGCCTTGTCTTCCCTGCCTAAACCATAGATGGTAGCACGGGTATTTCCGTCTGTCTGGGCATAAGTAATGGTGCCGTCGCCCTCTTTAATACTCTGGATCTCCTTGGCATATCCGGCCCCATTGGCCGCCTCATAATCCATGATGGCCTTTACCTTCCGACGGATTATGGGTTCCATTTCCTCCGGAAGGCGGTTCTGCAGGTTGCAATAGGTGCAGGTGTCCTGAATGACATCAGATATTGCTAAATCCTGCGTATCATCATTAAGCTTTAAGTTGCTTTTCACTTTCAGGAGCATTTCTTCCTTCGTCATCCTCCGCACCTCCTTAAGCAACGGTCGCCACGAATACCTGATCTGCATAAGGGAAAGAAGGAAGCGATGTAGCCACGGCCTTGATCCACTTTGCTACAGGGTCCTCGGTATTATACTGGCACACGATAATATTTCCTACTGCGGTCACATCCACACTGGGATTCCTACGCAGCTCCAGTTCTTCCGCAGTCACACCGTAGAAGGTATCTCCCATCTTTCCATCCGGCATCATGACAAAAGCATCTTCCGGCAGGAAACGTTTCGCAGCATAGCCGCCTTTTGCGTCCTGTACCCTGTATTTCTTATCGTAGATGGCAATCTGAGGAAGTTTCTGCTGTGCAAGAAACGCATTCAGCTCGGTTACCGTCAGCATCTTTGCGCTGTTCACGCCATAGATTGCTGCGCGGATCCTCTCGTCCCTCAAAATGGCATTGAGAACCTTTTTAGAAGTCAGCGCTCTGGTGGGGGTAAAACCTGTATCGCCTACAATCTTATCTACCATGTAATCCATGTCCTCAAGGATTGTAGGTGTACCGCTTGTCCATGTCTTGGCCGCCTTATGCGCGGACGGCATGCCGTAATCGATGGATGCTTTTACCCCGTTCTCATTTATCTGGATTTTTCCAGTGGAGAGCGCTTCCATTCTCATTGCCTCTACCCTGGTACGCACAGATGCCACAAGGTTGTCAACATCGTTGAAGATACGCCTGATCATGTCTGCTTCTTCATTATCATTTCTGGGACTTTCCAGCGCGATTATGGTTCTTTCCGGAATTTTAATCTTTCTCTTAATCAGTGCCATATCCTGCGTAAAGCTTTCTACGCCTTCTCTGGAACCAATTTCCGCCTCAGTATCAAAGGCATGCACCTTTGCGGATACCGGCAGGTTGCTGGCCCCCTTGATGATGTCAATCTCCAGCGCCTCTGTCTTTCTTTCGGGGAAGAGGACTTCCCCCATGTACGCCTCCTGCGTGCGCTCTTTTGTGTAATCAATAAGTTCCCTCGGTGTCAGTAATTCTTCTACTCTCGGCATTATCTTAGCCCTCCTTAATCTGTAACTGGCCGTCTACAAAAAATTTGATAAACGGCATTTTGACAACGAGCTGCTGCACGGACTCCACAACGTAATTCCCCTGAAGGCGTTCTGTGTTGACAGAGCCGTCAATCATCAAGGCACCCGGCTGCGGTCCATGTGTCACCTCTACGGTATCAAACAGGATTCCCGCCGGATCAGCAGACAGTGCATAAGTATAGGCATCCACTGAGCCGCTTCTTGTGATTTTTACAGCTTTGCCTGCGGCATCCAGAAGTGTGCCTGCGAGGACAAACTTCTTTCCATATTCATCGGCTGTTACTCCCGTGTCAGACACTGTGCAGCTGATATTCTGATAACGTTCACTTTTCAGGAATTCAGGCGCATTGTCATAGGTCTTCTTCGTATAAAACATGTTCTATTCCTCTCTTTCTTTTATCATCCCCACGCTTTTGCGTAAGGGTTGTCTGTGGCCGCTCCGGCCTTGTTTAAGGATTCTGCAACCGATTTTGCAAGGCTTCCCTCATCTGTCTGCCCGGCCTTCGGTGTGTATCCGCTTTTCTTCCCGCCTGCCGGAGGCTGCTCTGCGGCCTTAAACAGATGAGGGGAAGATTCCTTCAGTGGCTTAATCACATCGTCTACACCTACAGGGGCGCCGTCCTTGTCAAATGTAAATTTATCCAGACCACCCCGTTTATAGATGATATAATCGGCATCCAATACGCCGGCTGCAGTGAGTTTTTCCTTCAAGGCATATTCCTTTTTTATGTTTTCAGCCGCCGTTTTCAGTTCCGTAACCTTATCGTTGTAATCCTTCTTGGGGACGGCATGTTTCGGGAATTCCACCTTTACCAGTTCCATCAATGCTACTACATCCAGTTTACCGTCTGTAATTGTTGCTTTTTCTAAAAGTTCTTTTAACCAGTCCATAATTGCCTCCATAGATTTTTATTCCCGCTCTCCGGGTTTTGGGTTCGTCCGGCTATACCCCCGGCAGGGTAGTACTGTTCTTTAACGCCTGCAGAAAAAGGCGAAAAAATAACACCCAGAATAAACCTGCGTGTTTTATGCTTCAATATATTCAGTTTCTTACTCATCTCAGTCAGAGTCATTATATGTAGGCTCATTGTTTTTCCATACAAAAACAGTATCTTCCGGATAATCTTCGACCATCTTATCGGCTGGGATATCCTCAATATTAACTCTACAAGGCAAATTCTCCTTTCCCATATACTAAAACCTCCCAAAAATATCGGTTACTCCACAGGATTTACATTTTCAAAGTAAATTCCATTATAACATTCAATCCCATCATCTTCCATCCGCATTTTTTCGACGGGAATGCCATCAGGAAAAGCTTCACAACACATGATTATCTCTTTCTCATCGAGATAATGTTTACAGCGATCACATATTGGTAACCTTAGATTCATTTTCTCTGTCTTCATCCTATGGCCACTTATGCTTCTTTATAACAGGAATACACCATTGAAATGTGCTCCATCACCATTGATTCGTCCACTTCTTCCTGTTCTTCCTCCGTCAAGGCATCATAGGCCGCAAAAATATCTTTTCGAAACGCCATAAATGCCTTTTCTTCTTCCCATTCTGCGAATTCGCCCACACGGCGGATAATTTCTTTCGGTGATAGTTTTTTCACTGTTTTACTCCTCTTACTTCCATCAACAATTCTTCCAACAGTTCCTTATCGTCCGGATTCGAAGAGATATGCTTGTCTACCCGCTCTTTTAACCAACGATATCTCCTTCGAATATCCTTTCCAAACAGTGAAACTGCAAACTCCAAATCATTCTCCCGAATTTGAACTATGCTGTTTATTTCTCTTAATGCTTCAACACGTACATTAAACGTATCCATAAAAGGGATTCCCTCTGCCCTGCAAATTTCACGTGCAAGCAGCTCTACGGAACCTTCTTCCATACTGGAATATGGTATGATAGTAAGCGGCGTTAAATAGCTTCCTGAGCAGGCGTGTAAATGCTCATGTATTATAACTTTGTCACTTGCTGTACTTTTTAGCAGTATATCACAATTCCACTGTTTTCTCCCAGCAATTTTTTCTGCTCTACACTTATCATCGTCAACTACTATATTACCGCTCCATTTACTTTCACGGGTTGAGTACTTTTTAATAGTTTCCCGATATTTTTCGCTATCCACCTGCAGTTCCTGTTTTGTACGCCTTCGTCTTTTTTGGCTGCCATCATTTCCTGAATCAAGAAATTGAGCCTTCCATTCTTCATAGCTCATATCCGCAGGAACCTCAATCGAATTCCCGTCAACGTTCCTCGCCACTCTTGTCTGGCCGGATAAATCCTCGTCGTCATAAAAAGGGACATCCGTACACCGGCAGAAACAATGGAAGGGCGCCATATTGACGCCGGCAACCGCTTTATCCACGTCAAACACCTTATTATCCAGCTCACCGCAAATCCCGCAGGTCTTGCTGTCCAGCGTAGCTATTATCTGATATTTTTCCACGTCATCCTGTTTATACATATCATGGGCTGCCCTGTTTGCCATAAAACTGGCCTCTGTATGCAGGAGCCGGTAGGCGTCGAACTCTCGTGCGTTAAACTTTTTTGCAAAATCTTTTGCAAGAGAACTCGGATGAGCACCAGTCACCATCATAGTTGTCATAGCTTCCATCAGCTGTGCCTGCAGGTAATCCTTCTGTTTCCACAAGCGCGTGGAAAAATTCGCACCGTTGAAAGGGTACGAAACGTAGGAATCCACCAACTCCGGAGAAATACCAGCAAAATTACTATGAAAGCCTTTGTATTGGTCAATATTGAACCATTCTCTGAAATACCCTTCTTCATAAATTTCTTTTAACGTCTGGCCACTCAGCTGTTCGTAGTCTACGGCATACAGCTTATTCAAAATGGCGTTCACCTGCGTCTCAAGAGCTTGATACCGGGTGATTCTGGCCTTGATGGACATATTCTCCACCTCAAGGTCGAATTCCCCTATATGGGCATACACCTTCTTGATATAGTCATTCAGGTCACCTATTTCGGCCTTTGATAAAAGAATCTGCGCCTGCTGATAGGATACGCCATTGACATCGGCATACCGGGTATAAAAATCGTTGATGGCATACTCAATTTCCCGCTTTGCCTGCCGGAAGGATGCTTTTAACTCCTTAAAGTATGCATCAGCCTTTTGCTCGGCTGCCAGATAGGCCTGTTCCTGCCGGTCTTCCCAATAGCCCATTACTCATCACCCTGACTTTCTTTGCCCGGCTCTTTTTCGGGTTTCTTTTTCTGCGGGAACATGTCCGGTAAAACTCCCATTTCTTCCCTTTCCCGCTCCTTTTCTTTCCTGAGCTGCTTCTCTTCTTCTTCTGCGTTTTCCACAAAAGGATGATTTTTGAGAATCGTTTTGTTGGAAACAATCCCTGCACTCTTTGCCGCAATATCCGCCAGTTCTGCGTCGCTCCTGATAGCTGACCGGGTCCATGTCTGGACAATCTGCCCGCACTCTGCGTGCAGATATTCGCATATTACTCTGATTAGTTCACCAAATCCCAATTTGAACTCGGTTTCCATCAGCCCAGCTTTCAGCTCCAGAAGAGAGTACAGGTACTTAAGCGCCTCTCCGGATGTATTACCAAATTTCTGCGGATCCGGATCCACTCCCTGCCCTTGCTCAAAAATGGCTTTCCGCGTCATTTCCAGAAACTTCTCCCTGGCCTCCACCGGGATATTGATAGTCAGTGTCTCTACGCCACCCTTTCCTTCGTCGCCATCATCATCCACTTTAATTGCCTTGTACTTTTTCAAGTCATGGAGGAATTCTTCCAAGTCCGCCCCGCCATAATTGGTAAGTATCATGATGATTTCCTGCACGTCCTCAAGGTCATTCAGATAACCGCTGAATACTTTGTCGTAGGCGTCAATAAGGGGCTTAATATTTTTAAGATCGTTTGTCCCAATATTATTATTCTGGAATGGAATGAATGGCACCCGCCCCCACTCATGCATAAATACATTCCCCTGCCCGTTTTCATCCGGCAGCTGAAATGTATTGTAAGGGGCAAGGCCGGCAATTGACACAGTGCTGCTCATCCTGTAATAGGAATAACAGCGTTCTGCATCCCAATATTCCCAGACAGTTATTTCTTTCCCTGTCTGGAAATCGATATCCTTGTATGTCCTGAGAACCGCTATAAGGCTCCTTTCAAGGTCTGCGGACTCAATAGGGATGATTTGTTCAGGCGGAACGATTCCATACTTAAAATGGCCGTCTGCGTCCTTCCAATAATGAAGCCACGCCACTTCACCGTTCGACGCATTAATACACAGGTCCTTGCAGACTTTGGGGTATTGGTCCCCTAATATATCCGCAATCTTCTTATTCAATCCTTCGTTTTTTGTATCGAAAAGAGGCGGCGCCGTAAATGCATAGGATGCTTTCTGGTTGACAAGCAGGCCGTGGAAATTCCGGGGTATCCGGTTATCCGCATTCCTCAAAGGTTCGTTATCTCTGCCGCGCACACCAGTGCGGAGGATATCATTTTCATTCCGGTAATACCGCTCCGCCTCCTGGCATCGCTTGATATGCTGCCGGTGCTGGACTGCCTTCTGTTTTATCAGATTTTTCACAACCTCAATATTAGGCTTCTCTTCATTCATCGGTTATCATCACCTCACTTTAATACCTGCATTCCAGAAGGCCTGCGGATTATTGTGTAACACATGTACCGGCAGCTGTCCATTTCGTGATCATGTTCCTTCACAGGCTTGTCCTCTCCCTTATCTGCCGCTTTGGCATCCCAGATATAGGAGCCGAACTCTTTTATCGTATTAGTGCAAGAGACATCAAAAAAGATAGCCGTCTGATTCAGCAGCGATGCTACAAATCTGATGCCGTCTAGCACATCATTTTTTGCGCTCTTAACCTTATATCCATCTTTCTTGAGCTGCGCCCGGAAGCTTGCCGCCGAAGGGTCAAGCACAACAAACCTCGGTTTTATGCCATCCAGCCAGTCCTTTAAATCGGTAGCATATTCAGAATCCGTCTTTTGTATTCCGGCATCACGCCCAGAATAATAATACTCGCGGATGCAATACCATTTACTGTTTTGCGCTTTTCGCCACAGCTGGAATGCTGTCGGATTTTGGATACCGTAGTCAGAGCTGACATAATAGTCACCAGTCCACACAATCTTTTCTGACTTCACAAGCTCCTGCACATCCACAACATGCTTATCCGGGTCAAACATGTCGTAGATAATACCCTCGGCCATAGCCCACAGGCCGAGTATATAACGTTTGAAGAACACGCCGCTGTAATTGCTCCGGTATCTGGCCTTAATCTCTTCAGACAGGCTCAGGTTATCGTCCATCGTGAAATGGACATACAGCAGTTTCTTCAGGCCCGCTTCTTTCCCCGCCCTCGCAGCTTCCTCCTGAAGCTTCCTGACTTTTTCCTTGCCGATATACCCTATGGCCTTGTCAATCCAGCCAACCTTAAACCAATGATACGGCCCATCTGGGTTACAGTTAAACCAGTACTTACTTCCATCCACGGAGCAGCGGCCTGTTGCTTGGTTCACGAAGGATTCCGGCATCAGCGCGACTTCGTCAAAAAAGACCCCTGCCAAGGTGATTCCCTGGATGAGGTCCTGCGAACGTTCGTCCTTGCCGCCGAATATGTAGAAGTAATTCTCCACGCCTTTTCGCGTGACGACTACCAGGTTATCAGCCCTGTGGTCTGCCACCTTATAGCCACGGCTCCGCAGCATGAGTTTAAGCCAGAACAACACGTTCCTGCGGAAAGAACCGATAGTCTTGCCGCACATACCGAAGTTCTGGCCGTTGAACCGTGTCATGGCCCACATCACGAATGACAGCGACATGCTTATTGTCTTGCCTGAACGGATAGCTCCGTCAGCTATAATGCCGTCATAGTCCTTAACCGGCGAAGAATCGCACCACCAGTTCAGGACTTTCCGCTGCTTCTGCGAAAACGGCTTGAAATGAAATATCTGGTTAACCTTCTTCATCCGTCCAATCCTCCGCGGCTATTCCGTTCAGGGCATCCAGGAATCCATCATCCGCCGTTTCCTCTTCATCACCCATCTGGGATTTCGCTTTCATTACAGCAATACGGGCTTTCTGTTCCTCCGTTGCCAGCTCCCAGTTCCGGTGAAGCATCTCGTCATACTGCTTAATAAGGCTCCTGAGTTCCCCTTGCGCCCGCGCCTGGGACTTAAGGAAGTTCCCTTGCTTATCCCAGGCCTGCTGTACCTGCCAGCGTTCTTCTGTTACTGTGTCCCCGTCCTTTTGGCCTATCTTCGTAGTCGTACTGTCCTCCCGGTCACGGACATACATAATATGTTGCGCCCGGATGATTGCCGCATAAGCAATCTGTATCTGGTCCCAGAGAACATCAAGCGGATCCTTCGGCATCTGCTCAATAATTGAAAAAGTCTCTTCCGGAAGCCACTTCCGGAAAAGGCCGTGCTTTTCTGCATTATGATTTCTCGGCGGCCCTGTTCCGCCGTGCCCTTCCGCGTTACGGTTGCCGGGCTGTCCGCCTTTTCGCTTTTCCGAACGTTCGCTTTTCTTTTCCGAACGTTCGTTATCCCAGTTATGGGTACTCTTCCAGCGCCGGACCGTCCCTTCAGGCAGTTCTAGTTGACTTGCAATCTCAACCAGCTTCATCCCGTCCAGGAACATCACCTTCGCCTGTTCTATTCTGCTGTCAGGTTTTCGCGGCACCATCACCACCTCTCATTCGTTTCGTTTTGTTTTGGGAAAATGCTTTGTTCGGCCATCACGAAAAGACACCCGGCCGCAGTTTGCAGTCAGGTGTCTTTTGGCAAGGGAATTAATTTATGGGAGGGGGAGAAGTTTTATTCACTCCTTCCAGATTACACTATAACATTTCAAAAACGAAAAATGTGAAATAATCGAAATTACTTTTCTCCCATAAAATTATTGAATTCCATACGCACGCTATCCGCAGTTGCCTTTCCGCCAATTCGAGCCGCTACTTCCCCCCAGGAATTTTTATCAAAAAACTTATACCGAACAATTCTCTGCATCCGCATTGGTATAGTCACCATCCACTGTTCAACATTCAATTTTAGTTTTTCGGCGTTTTCCTGCTGCTGTTTCAAAAGATTTTCTTCAAAACGTAAGTAACTATCCTCCCCATAAGTAAAGGCAGTTCCCTGTATTTTGAAATGCTGCTCCTGATAAGGGAAATTAGGATTGCTCCCTTTTACGTTCGTCTGAATTATCGTTTTCCGCTTCTTTTTCAGATTGCTGATTTCTTTTTCTGTGTCTTTGATAACTTCACAGGCATCTATATATTGGCTCAGAATATGCTTGTCCATTACTCCCACACCCTCCCTGTCTCTTTATCCTTAAGCGTAATCCGCCCCACAATCTCCATGCCCGCAAGACTGGCAATAAGCCGCAGGATATAGATTACCTGTTTTACCGCATGTGGCGGCCTGTCCGCCCTCTCTATGGCCTCACCCGCCGTCAAATCGGTATAACCTTCACTATTTCTATACACTTTTTTCCTCCTCTCAATTAAGCTATACATGATTTATGGACGTGCCGCAGCTGTCCCGGTGCCTGGGCTGCGTAATAGTCCCGTGTTACTTTGATATTGGCGTGGCCCAGGATATCCGCGATATCATCAAGGCTTGCCCCATGTTGACGCAGGCTGGAAGCCATTGTCTTGCGCATAAGATGCGGGTATACCCTGCGGCGTAGCTCTGCCCTGGCCCTGATATCCTGCAGCAGGTCCCGGTATGCGCTCTCATGTATGGGCGCTGCTGGCTTGCGGAGCGTCACAAATAGATACGGGCTATCATCCTGCCGGCTGTCCAGGTATCGCTTTATATGCACCCGGGCAGCATCATTAAGGTATACCTCCCGGTACTCCCGGTCCTTGTGGCCGTATAATATCAGGGAACCGGAAACAAAATCTATATCAGTTATCTTGACGTCTGGCACCTCGCCCACACGGGCACCGGTAGAGAGTAAAAATTCCAGCACTGCCCTCTCACGCTTGCCTTTTACCGTATCCTGGTCGCAGGCCGTCCGCAATTCCTCAACCTCAATGCCCTGCAAAAAGTCAATGGGCTTGCGCGGCACCTTCTTTTTGGCGACATTCTCCACGGGATTCTGGCTGATAAAATTGCAGCGTCTTAACCAGGTGAATACGGAAGAAAGAAACTGCCGCTCATTGTTGACACTCTGCGGGCTGTTACTCTTTAACTTACCTCTGGAAAACTCATTGAGATAATACTCAATATCCGTGGGCACCACATTTCGTAGATTTTTATGCACTACGTCCAGAAACATCCGGGCAGCTCTCATGTACTGCTCTATGGTCTTACTGCTGAGGTCACGCTTCTGCATATTCAGGCGGATCGTATCCAGCATATACTGATTGTCATCCAGATCCGTACTCAACGCAGTCTCCATCCGTACCACATCAACGCTGTACATCACGGCCAGCAGTACCTGTTCCAGCACGCGGAACTGTTCCCGATTTATAACCTCTTGCATTCTCAGCAACACATCATTGATAAGCTGTTCTTTCATAGTTTGCCTCCTTTGCGCTTGCCTAAAGGACGCAATAATGCTATAATCCTTTTAGGCGTAGGACGGCAACATTCATCTTGGCGGGTGGGGCTGCCGTCATTTTCTGTTCAATTTAATTTCCATTTTAATTTCCATTTACTGGAAAATTATCTTGACATTATGCGCATAAAGGTTTAAAATGAAATTGTATCGAACATGAGTTCTGTCACATCAAGGGAGGCAACCCTGTGGCAGGACTCTTTTTTATCTTTTAATCCAATAAATACTGTTGGTAAATGCATCGGGCTCTGGAGGCTGGCTGCACCCGGTAAAGAGTACAGCCGCCAGCAGAATAATTATTATGTACCGCATTCGGCATCCCTCATCTCTTCTAATGCTTCGATGGCTATTGCGATTGTTTCTGCAGATAACCATTTTTCCAGTGACGGCCGGAAAGCCATATCTTGTAATTCTTCTATCGCCTTATCAATTTCATTCATTGATATTACCCTCCCCCTATTGATCAAGTAACTGATCCTCGTACCGCATCCTGAGGCAGGCATCCAAGGCCAGTATGTATCCCGCTGCGATAATGCAACAGTCTATAACTACTATCGTTTTAATAATCATCCTTACGCTCCTTTATTCTTACTTCGGCTGTATTCCACGCAGGCCTTACACCGCCGGCGCCGGACTACCCTCTTAAGGCTCGGCCGGTACCGGATGTTAATTACGCTGCTGTCGGTACTGCCGCAGGAAGGGCATTGTTCGCCTTCTGCGTATTTCATAGGCAACCTTCTTTCCTTTAACGAAACATTTGTATAACCCTGGTTCGTAATTTACTGCAAGGTTTTGGCTCTGTGTCATCTTTCTGTGCAACCATCCACGCTATGGTTCCGTCCCATTCAATGTCTTGCGCAGTAGAACAGTAAGACACTTTTTGCACCCGTCTTTCTCCTGTATACATAACCCTTGTTATCCAAATATCACAATCTTCCTTTGGTAATTTTTCCTTATAATCTTCATCAATTAAATTCCATTTGTCCACTGACTGGTCGTTTTGCGGCATGTACGGCTTCGGCAACGGCATCCAGGCAATCGGTTCAAATGAATTTTTTCCGTCAAAAAATATGTTTCCGCCCGCCTTGGTATTAATATAATACGAAATATTCCTTGTACCTACCGACGTTAAAACCAATATTTTTCCATCTTCACGCTGAATCATGTTGGCCTCTGGAAGTCTCTCCTCCACCGGAATCCATCTATATCGATTCGTTATTTCAAGTGATTCAATTGCCATCTCGATGGCCTTTGAAAAAGTATCAAATCTATCTCTGTCGATTTGTTTACCCGATGCATATCTTTTTCTAGCATTGTTAAAACCTCCAAGTATTTCAATTGCATTTTGATTATTCATAGCAATCCTCCGTCAAATTTTCATTTTGCAAAGGAACCTTAACGTCCATAAGACATAAAAACACCCATTTCCCTTTTGGATATTCCTGCTCTATACGAAAAGTCGTGCCATACTTGAACTGCTCTGTATCCTTCTTCAATTTGTTATAAATATCAGTTGGATAATCAAAAAAACCTTGTGTAACAACCCCATTATGTGTAGGATGGGTTTTGTATTCTGTCTCCCATACTCTCAGATGTTTTATCATCCATATACCTCTTTCTGAAAATGTTAAATTTCAGTTTAACTCAGCATTATGAATTTTTTCTTTAAGTGTTGTCTTCCACGAAAGCATAGCATTTACACTAACATTAACCAGCGTTTCTAAATTACTGTTCAGGCCAACTTCGTCAGCTATTCGTTCTCTGGCTTCTGGGGAAAGTAGGCAGAATTTCTGTAAATTCTTCACTTCATTATCAATATGTTCAATCTGTCTCATGGCATCTAATACTTTCACTTTATACCTCCTTTAAATCCTCATTTATCCATCACTGCTCCGTCATATCCTTTTGGCGTAACGCACAGCAAAACATCATCTTTCAAATCTGATAATTTCTTCATGTGTTCTCCCTTCTGAAATCCTCATTTAAATTATTTAGTTGCAGACATCAGAACACAATATATTGTGTTATATATTTTACATTGCATATATATTGTATATATGTATTGACTTTCTAATACTTTTGTATATAATAAAAGATACAAAACGTTACTTTATTGTAAAAACGCATCTGGCAAAAAGAGGAGGACTATTATGTCAAAGCAACCTATCAAACCTGGAACTGACAACAAACCTGCTGTCACCTATCATGAGGTAGGCCCAAGAGGGGGACAAATTCCCGATAGACGTACCGTCCACATTGATCGGGGTGATCGTTTACCCCCTACCCAAAAGCCCGGACGTGGTTGGTCTAAATGATGTATGGAAGCCGCTGTAACCGCAGCGGCTTTTATATTGCAATTCTCCGCTTCCAGAAGCAAAAACTAAACCCAAAGACTGTAATTTGAAACCATGCTTCTGCATACCGTCTGCCTTCTTCTTCATATTTCGTGATATAATGATGCATTCTCTTTTGACACCTCCTCTCTCTGATACAGTTCGTGTATATCCACATCCAATGCTTCCGCAATGGCCGGCATATACTCCACACGTAAAAGTTTTCTGCGTCCATTGAGCATGTTGGAAAATTCCTGTGGGGAAAAACCAGCTCGTTCTGCAACCACTACCTGTTTCATTCCTTTGGCTGCAAGGATGCATTTTATGTTGTTGATAATATCTTCATAGGTACATACCTTCAATACGTCTCCTCCTCTCTATTCCCGCGTTAAAGGGTTATTTAACACAATATTCTGTTCCACTTAGAGCGCAATTCTCGCAATCCTTGATAATCGGCATACAGCACTCCTCATATTCTTCTGCAAGGGCAATTGGACAACTGCCATTTACGCACGCCACACCGACATAATTTTTGCACTGCATATACACCACACCTCCTGAAGAGTTATTCAACACTCCTATCGTAGTACGCTTGCACTGCCCGGAAGATATCCCGGTACAGCATTTCAACGTCTGACCCGTGCTTTCGGTACTTTACCAGCAACTCTTCCCCGCGGGCCTTGAACTGTTCCCATTCAGCATCCGTGAGCTTCCGGAACTCATACTTCCGGGCCAGGTGCCACACATCGGTAAACAATTCCCATATTATCTTCATGGCAGCTCCTCAATCCTGATATAAATCCCAGGCACTTCCGCCCAGAACTTTTCCGTAATCTCCCGGCAGACCAGCGCATCATCCGTCCAGAACTGCGCATCCGTCATACAATCTTTCAGGAGCTTCTGCAGGTTGTCGGTATCCGGTTTTGTAGCCCTGTACTCCCCATCCTGGTGCTGGCCCCGCGGGAAGCACCACTTTGTCACCAGTTCGACAGGCCTTGTATATTTCTGTGCGGGACGATGTTGCACAAGATGGGATTTCAGTTTCGCTCTGGCCGCTTTTAACTCTTGTGGCTCAAAAAACACTGGCTTGCCGTTTACCACATGCACCTGCTTTTCCTGATGCGTTACCGTGGGGGGAGACATCGACATAAAAAATTCAATCACCTATTCTTCAACTCCTTTTTGTATGCTCTAAATGAACAATTAAATGCCCTCATCATTTTTAAAGAAATTTTCTTGCTTATTAAATAACTACGAATAATTTTTTTATTTCTTGATGTCACAGGTGCATTTTCATCACCATCCATTAATGCTGCCAGTTTTCCAAAAAGATTACTTTCATTTTTGTACCTGCTTCTCAGCCAAAAATAAAAGCTCATGTCTTTACACCTCCTTCTGAAATTCGCCTTGTCACGGGGAGGGGGAAGGGAACGGGCGGGCTGAGCTTTAGCCCGTCCTTTCCTACCCCCGTGACCACGCATGGCGGGGGAAAATATTTACCCTTTAGGGTATAGGTTTCCCCGCCGCACGGGGGAATCTGAAATTTAAGGTTTCCCCGCCGTTTTACCTACTAACGGGGGAATCTTAAAACTATGGTTTCCCCGTCATTTTAATTTGTACGGGGGAATCTTTTTTTTTAGGTTTCCCCGTGTTCCTGCTTTCTGGCGGGGAAACCTTATTCATCAGTTTTCCCCGCTTCTGCTTCCGTTGCTTTTTTCCTCACTTTTCCATCTTCATAAGTGTACCCGCCATGCTCTTTTATGTGGTCGCGGGCTGTTCTTTCTGAGATTCCCAGATACTCAGCAACATCTTTTACAGTTGGTACTTCTCCGAAATTGCATCCTTCAATCGCTTCTTCAATTGCTTTTTTTCGTTCTGTTTTACGCTCTTGTGCGTTTTTCTTAATCTTATCAGTCCCCCGTTGCCATGGTGCCTTTTCAGCGTCTGGCTGTATATCCTTCAGCACACCACTCTTGTCTGGCTGGTGTACCGGATAATCAAACCACAGGTTCACCGGCGCAAACTTCGGGAACTCACGGAGAGTGCCTTCTATCCGCCAGGCGGTCAACGCCTTAACCTTCTTAACCGCCGCATCTATAAGCGCGTTCAGCGTGCTGTATTGCCCCGCTGAGAGCTTTTTCTTACAATAGGCAAGCATCTGTACATAACTGAGCATATCGTCCTGAGAAACGTCATCCTCCCAGTCCTCAAACAGGTTATTCAGGTATCTAATGCAGGTATCGCATACCATGGCACTTTCCTGCTGCGTCATCAGTTCCGGCGTCACATCCAGCTCAATCAGGTCAAGAAGCGCATCGGGGTCACGGGCAAACACTCCTGAGCCGGAAGCCCTGTCCATGGACCTCTTGCCGCCCTGGGCGCCCTTGCTGTGGTGGTGGCAATATATCACCGCCGTTCCCAGCTCCGTGCATATCTTGTCGAACTGGTTACAGAAGGCTGCCATCTGGTCGGCGCTGTTTTCATCGCCAGTAATGACTTTATAGATAGGGTCAATGATAATGGCTATGTAATCCTTCTTTGCGGCCCTCCGGATGAGCTTCGGCGCCAGCCTGTCCATGGGTACCGATTTGCCGCGCAGGTTCCAGATATCAATGTTTTTCAGGTTCCGCGGCTCCCACCCCAGGGCACCGTATACGTCCCGGAAACGGTGCAGGCAGCTCGCCGCGTCCAGCTCCAGGTTCACGTACATCACACGGCCTTTTGCGCATCCCCAGCCCAGCCAGGAACGGCCTTCCGCGATGGCGATGCACAGTTCGGTCTGCAGGAAGGATTTTCCTGCCTTGGAAGGGCCGGCAATCAGCATCTTGTGTCCCTGTCTCAGCACCCCGTCGATCAGGCAGGGTGACAGCTCCGGCATGTGGTCCCATACGCTTTCCAGGTTCTCCGGGTCCGGCAGGTCGTCGTTTACGCTCTCGATCCATTCCTGCCATTCCTCCCAGGAAGCTTTTCCGATGTTGGTATCCATCAGAAACTGCTTATGGCCATTCCGCATCACGCCCGGCATCCGGGACAGCCGGGACGGGTTCCGGTTCTGCTGGTCAATCTCCAGCCCGTTCTTTTTGCAGATCTCATACAGGTAGTTCACGCGCTTCTTATATTCTTCCATGCTCCCGGCGTCCACCCGCACGATGGCATGCAGGCTCTTTTTCCCGGAGAACACCAGGCATGCGATGGGGAGCTCCAGCTCTCGCAGGATCGCGTTCTGCTTTTCCAGTTCGACCGAATCGGATTCCACCAGGGCATACCTGTAATCCGTGATGTTACTGTCTTTGCAGCCGTCCCCGTCCAGCGGGTTGAAACGGATCCAGGCGCCGGCCTCTGGCTTGTAATCACCCAGAACGCTGCCTATATCGCCGCCGCATTTTGACAGCTGTTCTATAAGCTGCCCTGCAGTACGATCCCAGTTTCCCTGTGTCGGCAGATACCTTCCATCCTTCTCCCAGCTGGCCGTAACATATCCGACATTTTCGCCAGCTTCAAACAGAGTTTCCAGATATTTTATCAACTGCGCGGTTGGGTCCCACGTTTCCGGCTCTTCCACTTCCTGTCCTTCTATCCAGTTTTTATCGACCACCACTCTTTCATCAGATATGGTATCGTCCCAGTCCAGTTCATGCCCCGTTTCAGGCTGCCATCCCTGGTCTTTTGCCATCTGCACAATAGTACCGCCTGTTACAGGCTGCAGAGTCCCCCGGAAAGAATCCCATTTCCGAAAACATTCCCCGGGATGGTACCGGCCGGCATCACGCCGACTCCAGACATCCCAGTCCGCTGCAGTATGACCTTCCTCTTTCAAGGCCATGCCGACATTCACCCATTCCTGATAATTTAGGCGGGAAGGGTCTATATGTTCTAATATTTCTATGATGTCAAATCCATCTGTCATAATTACTCCTTACCGGGTACATATTCCTGAGGATTCACGCCCCTCGGTGTATGCCATCCGCTGGCTGCTATCCTGTCAATCATGCTTTTGGCCGCGTTAAAGCTCCACGTCCCAACATGCTGAAATCCACGCCCCTCCAGAAACCGAATCTGCTTCGGTGTAGTCAACCCTTCCTGTTGGCGCTTATTCAGTCTATCCAGCAGCTTTGTGGCCTTGCCGGCGTTATCTATTTCATCCGGCATAATTCCCAGTTTCTCCAGAGTGGCCTTCTGCTTGTCAGACGGCGGTGCCATCTCCCATCCAAACGCCGGCACATACCCAGATAAGTCTTCGGCCTGGATGGACATTTCAAACTGCACCGGGTCTACCAGTTTTTTCTTCCTCCGCTTCATTTCTGCCAGCTGTTTCGCCAGGGCTTCCTCTCGCTGGGCTACCACATCCTCAGCTGCGGTTTTCTCCGCTTCTTCCAGATCCATAGGACATCCCGCTTCTTCCAGATTTGAGGTCATTTGTTTCGATACTTCCGCATCCGTACAGATTAAGTCCGCAGGGTGACACAATTCATGCCGTTCTGTCATCCACAAAAAGTCCAGTAATAAAAGGTGATCCTTTCCCGGACATAATCTTGTACCGCGGCCCACCATCTGACTGTACAGGCTACGCACCTTCGTCGGCCGCAAAACCACAATGCAGTCTACCGATGGGCAGTCCCAGCCCTCCGTAAGCAGCATAGAATTGCAGAGGACGTTATACTTCCCGGTGTCAAAATCTGCCAGTATTTCCGCCCTATCCTGACTCTCTCCGTTCACTTCGGCCGCCTGGAATCCCTTGCTGCATAAGATATCCCGGAACTTCTGGCTGGTCTTTACCAGCGGCAGGAATACTACTGTTTTCCTATTTTTGCAGTACTTTGCCATTTCATCGGCAATGCTGTGCAGATAAGGATCCAACGCTGTACCAATATCACCGGCCTTGAAATCTCCAGCCTGTATCCCCACACCACTCATGTCAATCTTAAGAGGCAGGGTCAGCGCTTTGATTGGAGACAGGTAACCAGATTTAATCGCTTTTGGAAGTGTATATTCGTAAGCCAGGCTGTCAAAATATTCTCCCAGATTCCGCATGTCACCACGGTCAGGAGTAGCAGTTACACCCAGCACCTTCGCGTCCGGAAAATGCTGCAATACACGCTGATAGCTGTCAGATATGCAGTGATGGGCTTCATCAATTATGATGGTTTTAAAATAATCAGATGGGAACTGCCCCAGCCTCTTTTCACGCATCAAGGTTTGTACGGATCCTACTGTTATTCTGTACCAGCTTCCCAGGCAAGTTTCTTCTGCCTTTTCCGTAGCGCATCCCAGGCCTGTCGCAGTCTTTATCTTATCGGCAGCCTGGTCCAGTAATTCCCCGCGGTGAGCCAGTATTAAGACTCTATCCCCTCGCCGTACACAGTCCTCTGTTACCTTGGCAAAAACAATAGTTTTTCCGCAGCCGGTAGGAAGGACCAGGAGCGTCTTGTTGACGCCCTTGTCCCATTCCTCAAATATGCTGTTTTTTGCTTCTATTTGATACGGCCTAAGTTCCATAATTAAAATGCACCTGCCTTAAATTTGGGTTTATCCTCCTTCGGATAAAAGTTTTTAATATGATTGAATTTTTTGTTCGGATCCGTTTTATCCGGATCCAGAGTTATATGCGCTCTACCAGTTGAGCCAGACACTGCATTCCAATTCATTTTTAATGCTTCACCTTTCTTTTTCTGTCCAATTGATGCAAAAAACTCTGATAAGCGGCTTTCCATCTTTGTATGTAAATACAGTTGATGGTTAATATAAGCGGCTCCTTCTGGTGTATCAATTCTCAGTTTCAGGGTTGCCATGTTACAGGCCGGTAGCTTGTTGCCTTCTTTTGGTGTGAACCTTCCACGTTCAAAACTTTCCACCATGAATGTATAATCACCTTCCGGAAGGGTTGCAAACTCACCGCCCTCTTTTTCGATGACATCATCCCACTGCAGTTCTCTTTCTTCATACATACTTCGAATATCCTCCTTAATTAAATGGTATTTCTGCTTTTTCCCGCATTTCTTTAATCATCCCATACACCTGATTCCATGCCGCAACCAGCACACCATCAATAAAATCCGGATCGTAATTCCAGATAAGGGTATCCGAGGGATAATATCCACGGGCTGCAACCACTTCCTGTAAATCCCATTCACCTACGCCGTTTTCCTCCATTAGGTCACGCAGGGCTTTCGGGATACGTTCATCCAGTTTCTCAGCAGGCCCCGTCTCTGTAGGCGGGTTCATCGGCGGCGGGGTCTCCGATTTGACAGGCTCCGGCTCTGCAGGCGGAATATTCGCCTTTGAAATCTCCGTTCCCGGAATGGACATCTGAACGGCTTCCGCAGTAACGGGAATCTCTGTTTTCTTTTCTTGCGCCGGTGTTGTGGGTTGCACCGGTGCAACACCAGACTGCTCAATGATAGGAGCAATCACAGCGTAATCAAAATCCACTTCCTCCGGCAGGCCATACCGGTTCTTGGCATCCCAGCAGGGGTGATGTTGGGTATACATTACCCGTCTGCCTCCCTGAGCCTTATGTTTCTTTCCGTCTTTATCCGTAGCTATGGAATAGGTCTTGTAATTGGCAAACAGCACCATATCCGCCCATTCCTTCACCAGGGGAGTCGTCTGGGAGGCCGTCTTTTTGCCCAGTTTCATTTCATACCGATCATAGGCTCCCAGTTCGTCCGGCTGCTCAAATTTGCGCAGCTGTGCGTGAGCGGTAAGCACAACGTTAATCCCTTTTGAAATTACATCTTCCAGACGGTTCAGGAAGCGGCCAAACTCTTCTTTGACATAGACATAGCCGTTTCCGTACCCGAAATCTTCAATTCCATGCTTCTGGTGGCGCGAACAGATATCCTCTACGCACATCTGTTCTGCCCAGTCCGCCGTATCAATTACCAGAGTACGGCAGATATCCGGATGAGATACCACATAGTCAATCTGTTCTTTGAGCATGGCCCAGGATGACGGAGTAGGAGTCCTCGCCACATCCATATCCTTTGTGCTCCCTTCGGTGTCAATAAAAAGCGGAACGGGGAACTTGGATGCAAAAGTACTTTTTCCAATTCCTTCTGGGCCATAGATTACAACTTTTTTTGCACACGGTATTTTTCCTCTGATTATTTCCATTAAAACGCACCTGCCTTCCATGTCTTTTTCTCCGGCTGCTCAGGCTGTTCCTGCCCTACTACATATCCATCGCTTATCACAATGCTACATTCTGAACCCGTACTTACCCGCGTTGCTATGGCCTGCAGACCTTCTGCTTCCAACCAGGCACCGAACTCCTGTAACGTCCCCAGATCCATTTGTTCCAGTTTGTCCAGGAGTACGAATCCGCACTTCGGGTTTAGTTTCCGCACAATAGCCGTTGCCACTTTAAGGCGATCGGAACCGGACATGTTATCCCACTGCTGCCCCTTATACACCAGGTTCCCATCTTGTACGGAAAGCTCCGGGAAGGGAAGGGGAGCATTCTCGAGCAGGTCTGTTTTCTTCTGCCGGGTGTCATAAAGTTCTTTCGTAAGGCAGTCATACTGCCTGCGGTATTCCCTGGCATCGTCCTCCGCTTTGTCCTTGTCAAGGTTGGCACGGACTTTACGGTTAATTTCCTCTATGTTGGTAATGCTGGCTTCCAGTTCTGCTGTGGACTCGTCCTGCAGGTCAGCCGCTGACTTCCGGGCCGTTTCAAGGTCTACCTGAACCTGTTCCTGCCGTTTCAGAAGTGCTTCCAGTTCCTCATTAATCTTCTGGCTCTCCTGCTCCAGCTGGTGCAGGCGTTCACGCTTCCTCTGGTTCTCCCCATTCTTTGCCAGGATATCCTGCTGACGCTTAATCAGCTCTGTTGCAGAGACGATATCCTTCGGGGCATCCGGGTAATAAGGCTGCTCCTTTGCAAACTTTTCCTTCTGGTCTGCAATCTGGCCGATTGCACGGCGCCGGTTATACTGGTCAGTTTCCTGCTGTTCCAGTGCATGGAGCTGATCACCGATACCAATAATCTGCAGGAGGATATCCGCCTTCTCTTTCCCGGATGCTTCCATGAACTTCGGCAGATCCAGAGCCAGCTGGTTCACGAACTCATTCAGGAGCTGCTGCCCACCTTTCCTCCCGGAAGGATCCGTTACCTTAAGGTCACTGTTCTTGCCCTTGCGTTCCACTACCAGCCCATTGTTCATGACAATATGCAAGATAGGAGGAATCAGGGAACCTTCTCTTGTGGCCTGAGAGGGCCGGTAACGGTCCCCTCCCAGCGCCCAGGCAATGGAATCCAGTACGGAGGTCTTCCCCTGATTATTATTGCCGCCGATGATGGTCAGGCCGTTGGCTGTCGGCTCCACCTTTACCGCCTTAATACGCTTTACATTTTCAACTTCCAGCTGATTAATTTTTAGTGCTTCCATCTTCCATATCCTCCTTCTCTTCTCTGGAACTTTCAGTGATTTTATCAGCAAAAGCATCTAAAAACACATGTGACAATATATAAGTTTCCAGAGCTGAATCCGTTAATTTTATTACTGATTCAGCTACCGCGGTAGCCATACTACGTATAAACACGTTGATATCGGTTTCCCCTATGATACCAGTATTACAGTCAACTCTTTTTTCAGTCATTGTTTCCATCATGACAAACGCTGCTTGTCCTTTAAACTGACTTTTCAATATTCCATCCTGGAAAACTTCTACACATACCATTTCTATTTCCTCCCCGTCTGTTTTCTCACAACATAAATGCTTTTATCCTGCTTGAATACTTCAAACTCATCTTTGTTCGGAAGACTTCTCCGGTATGTCTGCAGGACAGCCGCCTTTTTCTTCGCTTCCTCATTAGAATCGTATTCAATACACATGTTCTTCATTTTTGATTCCATTTCCATAAAGGAATCAAATGCTTTTACCTCATCACTTTTTACACCAAACCTCTTCTGCTCCGGTATTTTTACGTTAAAACTAATATTCACGTCATATCCTCCATAAATTAAATTGTTATAAGTTATCGTATCCCCATAGATCAGCCCGTCAGTTCCAGGAACCACTTCGTCCAGACTCACAGTCGGCAGCCTATTCTGTTTCTGCCGCTCATTATGTACGCGGCTGCGCATTGACTGCCTGGCGATTGTTGAAAAGGACCATTGATGCAGCTCAGGCCGGGCGAACCATTGTTTGACCGCCTGCAGGTATCCCATAGCAGCTACATCATAATACTCTGACTTGTCCAGTTTCTGAGTGTTCAGATACCAGACCAGGACGCTGTGATGCTCTTCTGCGAAAGCTTTTTCTTCGAGGGTGAGGGGTGTAAGCTTAACTCTTTCACACATAAGTTTTTACCCCCCCCCGGTCAATTTTTGAGGTTGTTCAGCTGCAGAATATTGTTCCGCACATTTTTGGTCATTTGGCGCATGGCCTTATTTGCGACAGCAATATCCCCACGGCTCATGCGCAGGCAGGCTTCAAGCATGATATCCTCAGCTGCTACGCAGAGAGATACATGGTCAGCATCCGATTCTATTTTTCCGGATGTATCCCCAGGCGCCCGATAATACACCACTTTGGCCGGGGTATCTAAAATCCTTTTTGCTGCTTCACACATTTCCATTTTCAAAACTCCTTTTCTGTGCTATAATGCACTTGATTGATTATCCTTTGTGCTCCGTCTCCTGTTGCCGCAGGCCGGAGCGTTTTCATGTCTCGCTGTAATCAGCAGCACCACCAGGGACACAATCATAATCCCTATGGCTGCCGGCTGCAGCTCTCCGTTTTGGTTTTCTATCCCGCCGGCTGATACTACAAGAGCCAGGAAGGCGATTGTCTGAAGTGCTCTCATGTCTGCCCTCCCTCGGTATTTCCCCGGCGGTATTTCTCCGCGGACATCCGGTCGGTGAAGCTACCAGCAATATGTCTGATGCATCCTATCATCCGGTATGTCTCTCGAATACGTTCCTCGCTGCTAGTTGTTGAAGCCTTATCCAGTTTCTGAATGGATTTCCGGATGTCTGACAGCATGCCCCTGAGAATCTTATTTTCCAGTTCAAGGCGTTCTGTTTTATTCACTGTCTTATCCTCCTTCCTTCGGAACTCTTCCAAACATCTGTAAAATCTCCGCATCAGTAAAATGCAAAATATCATCTATCCGCCAAAGTTCACCGAGTACGAATGTTTCCGGCAACCTTTTTCTTTTGCCCAGGGTATTTTCGTTGATAGCACTTTTAAGGTCTGCGTTTTTGAGTGCCCTTCTCTTTATCCCTGCGTTGATAATGCAGCGTACAGTGTTTTTGCGTTCTCCGTATACCCCCAAAGGTTTTGTTTTTGACATGTTATCACCACATTTCTTTTATGATTTTTATAGGCCACAGTCTGTAGAATAACCGTTATTTCAAAAAGTCTGACAGTTCAGCCTGTTCATACTCCGGTATAACGATAAAATCAGAAGGGAGAGAAAGGCCGCTCTGTTTAAATAATGAATCCAGCACAACGGCAACTTTGTAAGGCTTAGCCCCCTGGTCACGCATAGTACTCCTGATCAGGTTTCCCGTGCTGGCAATACCTTTGAGAGTGGCAGCATCGATATGATAATTGATTGTGTTATTCTCCATTTCGTGGAATCGGTTGATATACCTTGCCGTGAACTCCGTTCCTTTTTGCCCCGTCATCTTGTGGGCTATGAACTCACAGCCTTTCTTTGTGACCAGGAAGCAGGGACGTGTCTGGTTATTGGCATCCTGATATGAACTCTCCTGGAAAAAATCGCCCAACGCAATTTTGCTTTCGGCTAACTGCGCAGTATATCGGCGGATATCCCTTAGTAAATCTGTGTGTTTCTTGCCGCACCATTCGGCGGCTTCCATTGATGTGATGGTGGTTCTTGTTAAATCGTCCATAAACTTTCCTCCTTGTAAAATTCTTCCATCCTTTCTATAATTGATGTACAGGCCGTTGCAGCGGCTGAGTACAGAAGAAAGGATAAATTGTTATGAGTAAAACCAATAAAGAGCTCGCTGTTGACGTGGCTATTGAATATATCCGAGCTCATCAAAAACAAATTGTAGCTTCTCCGAACAATATTATTAAAGAGACAACTATGATTAACTTGGAATCAGTCAACAACATCATCAAATCGGTGTACAAGACGCTTGAAGACTTTGATAAATCTTCAGGTCAATAGTAACATCATATTTCTCCAAAAGAGTTTCTAGATCATTCAGAAGCTCTTTTGTGCTATCTATGTCCTCAACATGAGCCTCGATAACAAGAGCAGTTATCTTCTTCATCCTTTCTCACCTTCCTCTCTTTACAATAATTTACTATTGATTTGTTCTACTCTTCATCCTGTCTTTTCACAAGCTCCAGAGACCATCTTGTACACTTCCTTACTGACCGATAAATCCAGATGGTATTTTTCCTTGAAGCCCATAAGCTCAACCGTGATTTCCAGAAGGCCCTGCCTGTCCACCAGCATAGCCGGGGACATGTCTGCTTTTTTGACCATCTTCGGGTAACCGTATTTTGTAGACACGGCCTTGTTTACTATCGTATTCGCCTTGATGAAGTCAACCCTGACCGGATGTTGTAATGCATGGCTCAGTTTTCCCATCATTTCCTTCTGATGCTCTTTGTCCAGCATCCGGAATATCTGAAAGCCTTCAAGGCCGGATGACTGGCGGAGTATTTTAAGCATTTCATATACCCAGTCCTGAAAATCCTCGGCTTCGGGTTTATTGCTTCTCATGATAAGGCGATACAAACCTTTTTCGTTAAGGACTATCATATTTTGAGTTTCGGGCGCTTTCGTCTTTTCTGATGTGATACGTACTTTGTACGTAACTTTATATTTTTGCGGCATCTTTCTTGTAGCAACATTGGCATCCCTAAAACCCATAGCATCTGTTATGTCCTTAGCTACTGCCCACCATTCGCCATCCTTTTCTATGAAACGGATCGGATAGCCATTCCAGTATTCAGTTTTCATGTTTCCTCCTTTTCCACCTCCGTGTTGCACTGTGCAACTTGCGTGCAAAAAAAATATGATTGGAAGTCTTCTATGTTTAGCTGTAACAAATTAGATAGCTTTTCGGCCTCTTCTAAATCCATTGGCCTAATATTGTTAATTTTTTGATTTATAGTAGGTTGTGCAATGCATAAAAATTTTGCCGCATCTTTTTGAGTAATGCCCAATTCAACCATTCGGGCTTTGATTTTTCTTGTATTTATCACTTTCCTTCACCTCTCTTTCAACGCCAATTGTAGCACTATGCAACTTTCATGTCAATAGCATTGTGCAACTTTTTCGTATCTTTTTAGTTTTTGATATTGCGTAGTGCAATACAATGATGTATAATAATGTTCAAGAGGAGGAGATACCCAAATGGATATAAAACTTATAGGCGATAGAATAAAACAGGCAAGGGCGCTCCGTAATTATACATTAGATGATATAGCATCGGATATAGGCGTTGCCAAATCAACAATACAACGTTATGAAAATGGATTAATTTCAAACCCTAAACTTCCTGTACTTCAAGCCATAGCTGAATCTTTAAAGGTTAATCCAAGCTGGTTATCCGGATATGATGTACCCATGATAGACGATACAGCTTTAAGCAGTATAGTAAGTAAACGTTTGACTGAAATTGAAATGAGTGTGGCCCAGTTAGCCGATAAGGCTAATGTTCCTCTTCACTGGCTTAAAAGCCTAGATACTTTTACGCCAGGACAATTTGGAGATTATGAAATTGGTTATGATTGGATAACAAGGGTTGCCGATGTAATCGGAATGCAAGGGAGTATCTTACGTTCGGCATTGGCTAAACAAGAAATACCAGTGTTTGAATCGGACGAACCTCGAATTTCTGCCAAAGAAGCTTTCGGCTCCCCCGATATCATGACTTATTACAACCGATTGAATAATTTAGGCAAGGAAACTGCCACAGAACAGGTCCGGCTTCTTACTCTGGACAATAAGTATACTTCAGCGGATGTCCAGCCATTCCCCACTGCTGTACGGGAACCGGAGCCTGATTACCTGAAAGTAAATGCTGCCCAGACCAGAACGGACCAGCCTGTAACCCAAGAAGACCTCGATTACGATGAAAACCTCATTCAGGAATATTTTAGAGATAAAGAAAAGTCCGATTTATAGGACACTATTTTTAATATACTTGCTGAGGAGGTGTGAACATGGATTGCTATGAAACATTAATAGATAGAGCTGACCAATTGGGGATATCCGTTATCGAGATGGACTTCAAAGGAAGAAACGGAAGAATAATGAATGATACTATCTTCATTCGTAGGGACATGCTTACCGTAGGAAAATCCTGCGCAACATCAGAGGAATTGGGTCATCATTTCACAGGAGCCGGCGATATTCTGAATCAAAATCTTCCAAATAATGCAAAGCAGGAAAAACGCGGAAAGATTTGGGCCTATAATGACCGTGTGGGCTTAAGAGGAATAATAAAGGCCTATTGTAATGGCTGCCGAAATCTTTATGAAATGGCAGACACTTTAGATGTAACCGAAGACTTCCTACAGGATGCGCTGGATTACTTCCACTCAAAATTTGGGCAGTATACTATTTTGGATAACTATGTTATATATTTTGAGCCGGCTCTAGCGGTATTCGACTTAATAGCATAATCAATTAAATCCATTTTGATTAGGGGGGATTTTATGGGATGGAGATATAGGAAAAGCATTAATATTTTTCCTGGTGTAAAACTAAATATTAATAAAAAAAGTGTTGGGGTCACTTTTGGGGGGAAAGGGGCACATTACACTATCAATTCAAAGGGGACAAAAACATCATCTGTAGGCATTCCCGGAACAGGGCTGTATTATACAGATTCAATTAGGAAGAAAAAGAAAGAAGAAAATATTAAGTCAAACCTTAAAAACAATAACATAATTTCCCCAAAAAGAAAAAGTAGAAGCTCTCTTATTTTTTTTATATTTGTTTGTCTTGTTCTTGCTGGTTTTATATCATCTTGGGGACGACAGCAAAATGAAAATGCCCTTGATGAAAATACCCTTGAACTGCCTACTCACCAACCGGTTAGTCTTAGTTGTACTGAAGTGTTAAATTTAACTAAGCACCCTATAATCTACAGCGATTTTGAAAAGGCTAAGAATTTCTATAAAGAAATGGGAATTGATAACGTTAAAGTACTCACTGTACCTGAATATTCAAATTATCAAAATAAGTTAAAGTCTTTTTCTGACGATAACGTTTTAATGTATTTGCTAGCAGATTCAACGTCAAAAAAATATATAGGTGAGCTTCACATAAACATTTATGAAGCAGAACTATATTCGCAAATGAACGCTGCGCAAGCAATTGATATAATAGTTTCATATCTTCCAACAGATTTTTTTGTTTATTATCAAAAAGATAGTTCATACAAATATTCTTTAAATAATACAGACATAAATATCTGCTCATTCAGGCTAAATGATCAAGGCATTGAATATCATAACGGTGGTCATGAAGAATATTCTTACTACTACAGTTTTAAGATATTTCATCATGAAGATATACACCGATGGATTATCTTGACTAGTTATGAAGCGTATGGTGGAAAGGGATTGGAGTGGATAAATAAATATTCTGAGCCTTGGGAAATTGATTTAAATAAATATAGCAATCTACAATAAATAAAAACCGCCCCAGCGTTGGGGAACGCCAGAGCGGAATTAACTGAATACTGTACAGGCCCGAAGGCCGGTAAAGCATCCCTCAACAAGATTATTTTACCACAAACCTCCGGCACCTGTACAGGTGTTATTTTTTTACGCAAAAATAAGGAGGTACTGAAGAAATCATGGCAAAGGCAAAAAAATTACCATCTGGCACCTGGCGCTGCCAGGTATATGATTACACAGATGACAACGGCAAAAGGCACTATGAATCATTTACAGCAGATTCAAAAAAAGACGCTGAATTCATGGCGGCTCAATTCGCTATGGAGAAGGAACAGCGCCGACACATGTCCTCAAGTTCCCTGCGTAATGCAATCGATGCGTATATCGAAACATCTGACGCGATTCTATCCCCCACAACCATCCAGGGATACCGTAAAATCCAGAAAAATGCATTTTCGGATATTATGGAGCTTCCGCTCAAGAAACTGACCCGTCAGAGCCTTCAGGACGCTGTTAATCTGGAAGCAAAGCGTCCTAACGCTAAACGCAAGGACAAGGCCCCTATCTCCGCCAAAACGGTCCATAATGAGTATGGCCTTATAACTGCTGTCCTCAATAAATATATCCCCTCTCTGGACTGCACAGTACGCCTACCGCAGACCGAAACACATATTAAGGACTTACCCTTACCTGATGAAATATATAACGCTGTAAAAGGCTCAGAAGTAGAGCTGGCTGTTATGCTTGCCATGTGGCTGTCTTTTTCCATGTCCGAAGTTCGCGGGCTGACAAAATCAAAATCTATTCGTGGCAACTATCTTGTTGTTGAGGAAGTTATCGTGGATGTTGATAACAAACCCGTGGTCAAACAGAAGGGAAAAACAAAGACCCGAACCCGGATGCACCGCATGCCGGCCTACATCCAGGAGTTGATATCACAGACAGATCCGCAAGAGGACCGCCTAGTACCTATGACACGGTCGCAGGTATATTTCCGCTTCACACGCTTAATAGAAAAAGCCGGCTTAAAGCCGATGACCTATCATGACCTCAGGCACGTCAACGCCTCCGTCATGGCCCTCCTGCAGGTTCCCGACAAATATGCCCAGGAGCGTGGTGGATGGAAAACTGACACCGTAATGAAAAAGGTATATACCCATACCTTCGGGCAGGAACGGCAGCGGGTGGACAATATGATTGACGAATACTTTGAGGGACAAATTGGAATGGCAGAACCAGACTTGCCAGAAGGATATACGGCGTGGCTGCGCAATATTGGGATGCAAGATTCCCCTGAACTGAGGATGAAGTATTCTGATTTTATGGAGTCAATTTCTAAGATATGCAACACAAAATGCAACACGCAATAAAAAAGCCCTGTAAAATCAAGGCTTTTGAACTGAAGCACGGGGGATTCGAACCC
>NZ_QVLV01000037.1:0-47630 GCF_003435485.1 Eisenbergiella massiliensis | reverse complement strand
GTATGAGGTAGATAGGCTGGAGGTGGAAGTGCAGCAATGTATGTAGCTGACCAGTACTAATCGGTCGAGGGCTTATCCTGAAAGAAGCAGGTTTTGGAGAGAGAAGAGATTAGATTCAATGTTCGGTTTTGAGGGTATATTCATAAGATATATCCTATTGAAACGCAAGTTTCATTCGGCCTAGTGGCTCAGTTGGTTAGAGCGCCGCCCTGTCACGGCGGAGGTCGTCGGTTCGAGTCCGATCTGGGTCGTTGATTCCTTAGGGAATCTGATACAAGGTATGGGATCTTAGCTCAGCTGGGAGAGCATCTGCCTTACAAGCAGAGGGTCATAGGTTCGAGCCCTATAGGTCCCATTTCTTACGTAAAAAAATACCGATTGTTCGGATTTATAATACGCCGATGTGGCTCAATTGGCAGAGCAGCTGATTTGTAATCAGCAGGTTATCGGTTCGAGTCCGATCATCGGCTTAATATTAAATATTCTGGATGGATTCCCGAGTGGCCAAAGGGGACAGACTGTAAATCTGCTGCAAATTGCTTCGGTGGTTCGAATCCACCTCCATCCATTTTTTATCAAATAAAAGTTGCAAGTGATACCAATTTGGTGTTACAATATAATATGTTAACGCGGGGTGGAGCAGTCTGGAAGCTCGTCGGGCTCATAACCCGAAGGTCATAGGTTCAAATCCTGTCCCCGCTACTCAAATGCCCAGATAGCTCAGTTGGTAGAGCAGAGGACTGAAAATCCTCGTGTCACTGGTTCGATTCCGGTTCTGGGCATTTCTTACTGTCACAAATTAAATATTATGTATGGAGCACTAGCTCAGTCGGTAGAGCACCTGACTTTTAATCAGGTTGTCGGGGGTTCGAATCCCCCGTGCTTCATTTTTTGATCTCAGTTATGATTACTGAGGTCTTTTTTTATATGTGAAACTTTTGATGGAACTTTGCAAGTGCAGAAAAGTGTTATATAATTTAAAGTAATTGCGATGAAAAGGGGGAATTCATTTATGGGAAGACGGGATAAGGTAAACTATTATCTGGATTTGGCGGAGGTTGTATCACAGAGGTGTACCTGTATCAGAAGACATTATGGGGCGGTTATCGTAAAAAATGATGAGGTTATATCAACCGGGTATGTGGGGGCACCCAGAGGAAGGAAGAATTGCTCCGATATAGGAGAATGTATACGGACTAAGATGAAGATACCGAGAGGCGAGAGGTATGAGCTGTGCAGGAGTGTTCATGCTGAGGCCAATGCCATAATCAGCGCCTCGAGGGATGAAATGATCGGAAGTAGTTTATATCTGGTGGGAATTGAAGTGGACAGCGGTTCTTATATTGAAAATTCGTGCTGTTGTTCTATGTGTAAGCGTTTGGTGATTAATGCAGGTATTGAAAAGGTATACTTAAGGGATACAAAGGATGAATTTCGAGAGGTTATGGTGAGCGAATGGATAGAGAATGATGAGTCTTTAACAGGAGCTTTTGGGTACTGATTTTGAGTTTATTAACGATGTGAGAAATAGTGGTGCAATATTTGGTGTAATCTAGGGGGAGCAAAATGGTACAGGTAGCATTTTATGATCGGGCAGAGGATTCGGTATATAAATTTGCAGTAATAGGGGCGATAAAGGACGGCAAATGGGTTTTATGCAGACACGGAAAACGGAATACATGGGAATGTCCCGGCGGCCATAGAGAAGCTGGGGAAAGGATTGAAGATACGGCAAAAAGAGAATTGTTTGAAGAGACAGGAGCGGAGACGTATGTGCTGCATCCGGTGTGTGCTTACTCATGTATGAGAAATGGAGGAGAAGCGAGCTTCGGTATGTTGTATTTTGCGCAGATCGAGAGTCTGGGCATTCTGCCGGATTATGAGATTGCAGAGGTGAAGTGCTTTGATGAGCTTCCGAAAGAGAGGGAGTTTTGGACGTATCCTGATATTCAGCCGTATTTAATTGAGAAATTGGACAGCTTTATTGAGGAAGGGCTTGCAAAAGAACAAAAATGAAAAAGATTATATCTATATATTTGAAGCCTTATTATGGTCGAATGGGAATTGGGTTTGCGATTAAGTTTATTGGATCAGTTATGGACTTGTGCATCCCATGGGTGCTGGCATATGTAATTGACAATGTAATTCCGGCGGGGAGCCTGAAGCAGATTTATTTATGGGGTGGGGTTATGGTTTTCTGTTCCTTGCTGGCGGTGGCTTTTAATATTATTGCGAACAGGATGGCATCCAGGGTGGCCAGTGAGGCGACTCAGATTATCAGGCATGATTTATTTGCCAGAACAATGTACCTTTCTGACAGGCAGACGGATTCCTTTACAAAGCCGTCATTGATATCCAGGCTGACGACAGATACCTATAATGTGAATCAGATGATAGGCAGAATTCAGAGACTGGGTGTAAGGGCGCCGATTCTGCTTGTGGGGGGTATTATTTTTACTATGGCGTTGGATCCGGTGCTGGCTTCGGTGCTTTTACTGGTAATGCCGATATTGGCTTTTGTTATGACGGCGGTTTCCAGGAAGGGAATGCCTTTATATCGGAAGCTGCAGGAAGCGGCGGATAAGTTTGTGTGTCTGGTGAGGGAGGATATTGCGGGAATCCGTGTAATTAAGGCACTTTCAAAGATGGATTATGAGAAAAATAAGTTTGATGGCGTCAATCAGATGGTTATTACCTGCGAACGGAACGCTGAGCAGACAATGGCAGTGTTGAACCCCGCAATGAACATGCTTCTGAATCTGGGTCTTGTCGGAGTGATTTTGGCAGGGGCCTACAGAGTAAATGCGGGAACGTCTGAGGTTGGAAAAATATTGGCGTTTATGACCTATTTCACCATTATTTTGAATGCGATGATGTCGATCTCCAGAATGTTTGTCATTATAAATAAAGCGGTGGCATCCGGAGCCAGAATACAGCAGGTATTAGACTGCGAAGATGATATGGTTACTGTGACGGAAGGTATGAAGGCAGCTTCTGTTAATGAAACGGAGGCCGGGAATAAAGGAATTGTATTTGACAGGGTTACCTTTTCCTATAATAAAACGGAAGCAAACCTGAAGAACCTCTCCTTTTCGGTGAAAAAAGGGGAAATGCTTGGGGTTATTGGGGCAACGGGCTCGGGAAAAACTACGTTGGCGGCACTTCTGATGCGGCTGGTTGATGTGGATGAGGGAAGAATCCTGATTGATGGGCGGGATGTGCGAAGTTTTGAAAAAAAGGAGCTGAGAGAGAAGTTCGGGGTAGTGTTCCAGAATGATACTATTTTTGAGGACTCCATTTTTGAAAATGTAGGGATGGGGCGGAAGCTGAGTGAGGAGGATATTGAGAAGGCACTTGTATATGCGCAGGCGGATGAGTTTACCAGGGAGAAGGAGCAGAGTGAGGGCGCTATGCTTGATATTAAGGGGGCCAATCTGAGCGGCGGACAGAAGCAGCGTATCCTGATTGCCAGGGCACTGGCGGCACATCCGGATTTTCTGGTACTGGATGATTCCTCCAGTGCGTTGGACTACAGGACAGACAGCAGGCTGCGCAGGCAGCTGAAGGAGCATTTCAGGGATACTACGACTATTATGATAGCCCAGAGAATCAGTTCGGTGATGCATGCAGATCATATTCTGGTGCTGGAGGACGGGGAAATGATAGGATATGGAACGCATGAGGAACTGATGGAAAGCTGTGAAATCTATCAGGAGATAAGTCGTTCACAGACCGGGGCAGAGTACAAATCTGGAGAGGAGTACGGAGCGGATTACAAACCTGGAGTGGAATATGGAGTCGGAGCGGATTACAAACCTGGAACGGAATACGGAGCCGGAGCGGAGCACAGACTTGGAGTGGAATACGGACATGGAGAGGAGGGGGAAAGAGGAGGTTATGAAAAAAGAAAAGGGGAAGGCAGGTACGCTGATCCGTCTGGGGGGTTATCTGCTTCACTATAAATGGTATCTGGCTGCGGCATTGGTGCTTACGGTGGGAAGCAATCTTTTTGCCTTGATTGGGCCGATGCTTTCCGGGTATGCGGTGGATGCGATTGAACCGGGGCCGGGGAAGGTAAATTTTGGAAGGGTTTTTTATTTTGCGGCCTGGATGGCGGGATTTTATGTGGTTTCTTCAATTTTTTCCTATATGCTGCAGGTGCTGATGATTGCCATAAGCCGGAAGGTGGTTTACCGGATGAGGAAGGATGTGTTTGAGAAGCTGCTTTCACTCCCGGTGGGGTATTTCGATGTGCATCAGAGCGGGGATATCATCAGCCGGATTTCCTATGATATAGATACGGTAAATGTATCGCTATCAGATGATGTGGTACAGCTGCTGACGACGGTGATAACGGTGAGCGGCGCTTTTGTTATGATGGTTTTGATTTCACCAAGGTTGGTGCTGGTATTTGCGTTTACGCTGCCGCTGTCGGTTTGTATTACCAGGTATCTGACGGGGAAAACCAGGCCTCTTTTCCGGGAGAGATCCGCAAAGCTGGGAGCGTTGAACGGTTTTGTGGAGGAAATGGTATCCGGGCAGAAGACGCTGAAGGCGTACTGTCAGGAGGAAAATACGATTGACCGGTTTGAGGAAAGAAATGAAAATGCCATGAAGGCATATTACAGGGCGGAATATTACGGTAGTATTGTAGGGCCGATGGTGAATTTTGTGAATAATCTTTCGCTTTCCCTGATTAGTGTGTTTGGTGCGGTGCTTTATCTGTTCGGGCAGATGAGTATTGGCAATATTTCCTCCTTTGTGCTGTATTCCAGGAAGTTTTCAGGGCCAATCAATGAGGCGGCGAATATCATCAGTGATTTGCAGTCCTCCATTGCTGCTGCGGAGCGGATTTTCCGGCTGTTGGATGAAGAGGAGGAGCCGGCGGACAGTCCGGGCTGTGTGGATCTGAAGGATGCACAAGGGGATGTGGAGCTGTCCCATGTAAAATTTGGTTACAATAGTGTTAAAACTATTATCCATGACTTGAGTTTTCATGTAAAACCCGGTAAAATGGTAGCGGTTGTGGGGCCGACGGGCGCAGGAAAGACAACGTTAATCAATTTACTGATGCGGTTTTATGATATCCGGAGTGGGAATATCAGTGTGGATGGGACGGATATTTCAGGGATAACGAGAGCGAGCCTGAGGCAGTCTTATGCTATGGTTCTACAGGATACCTGGCTGTTCCAGGGAAGCATTTATGAAAATCTGGCTTATGGGAGCCTTAGCGGCATGGAGCAGGGAGCCATAGAGGAAAAGGTCAGGGAAGCTGCTGCTGCTGCGGGAATTGACGGTTTTATACGCAGGCTTCCTCAGGGCTATGATACGATACTGACCGATGAAGGGACGAATATTTCCAAAGGGCAGAAGCAGCTGCTGACGATTGCGCGGGCGATGCTTCTTCCGGCCAGGATGCTTATATTGGATGAGGCGACTTCCAATGTGGATACCCGTACCGAAATGAAAATCCAGGAGGCGATGCGCAGGCTGATGGAGGGGAAAACCTGTTTTATTATCGCCCACAGATTATCTACGATACGGAATGCCGATATAATTCTTGTGGTGAATGACGGAGACGTGGTTCAGCAGGGTACTCATGATGAGCTGATATGTCAGGAGGGCCTGTACAGACAGATGTACCTGGCACAGTTTGAGTAAGGGACCTGTGTTGGCTTCGGATGGTAACCGGATTGCAGGCAGAAGTCCGGCTATCCGGGCTGTTGCGATTTTACCTGTATTTCTCAACCGATACATTATTTATCTATTTTTCTTTTGACGGATAAGTGATACAATAGGGGAGAGAGATTATACGAAGGAATTTGTCGGATGAATAAAAGAAAAATGAATGACACGCAGGTTGAAAGAGGGGGGACTGCATACGGAAGGGCAATGATTGCCGTGGGAATAACTGCGGCGGTGCTTGCTCTTGCTTATCTTGCAGGCGCCTTCTTTTTTGCTGGGCATTATTACTGGAGGACACAGATAGATGGGACGGATTACAGCTTTCGTTCCAAAGAGCAGGTGCGGGAGGAGATTCTGAATCCTTCCGTTGCTTATGAGCTGCAGATTTATGGCCGGGAGGATATGCAGGATATTGTAAAGCCGGATCAGGTGGGGATGACCTATGTTTATGATAATACGCTGGATCGGATCAATGCGCAGCTTACAGGGCTGAAGTGGCCGATGATGTTTTTTGGAGGGAGAGATTTTGAGCTTCCCAAGGCGGTGACGTACAGTGACGATGCATTGGCGGAGCGGTTGAGTGAGACGGTTTTTTTTAAGAAGGCCAATATCCACCCTCCGGAGGATGCGTACATAAGCGGTTATATTGAGGGCAGGGGATATGAAATTGTTCCTGAGTATCCGGGTACTGTGGCGGATTTTGACCGGGTGAAGGATGCGGTGGCGGAGGCGCTTGAAAGGCTTCAGGAAACATTGGATCTGGATGCGGGCGGTTTTTACCAGAATGCGGCAGTGAAGTCGGATGATAAGGCTTTGAGGAAAGCGCTTGAGAAGGCAAACCGGTATGTGGGCGCTGTCATAACCTATGATTGGAACGGCGAAAGGGAAGTGGTTGATGGGAGTGTGATCAGCCAGTGGATTACGATTACGGATGACGATGTGATGCTGGATGAAGAGGCGGCCCGGGAGTATGTGAACGGTCTGGCCAGAAAACATGATACTTATGGCAGGGATCGTAATTTTACCACGACAATAGGGAATACTATTCTGCTGAAGAGCGGTTCTTACGGCTGGTGGACGGACCGGGCGGGAGAGACGGCCGCGCTTCTTGAGTCTGTCAGGAAGGGCGAGCAGGTGGAGAAGGAGCCTCTTTATTTTGCCAGAGGTTATGCCACCGGGGCGCCGGGAGAAGATATTGGGGCTTCCTATGTGGAAATTGATATGGGAAACCAGCATTTATATCTTTATATGAACGGGGAGCTGATTCTGGAAAGCGATTTCGTGTCCGGGAATATTTCCAGGGGATACGGCACGCCGGCCGGTGTTTTCGGGCTGACCTACAAGGAGAGGAATGCCACGCTGACCGGTGAGAATTATGCGTCGCATGTGGATTACTGGATGCCTTTTAACGGGAATATCGGTATGCACGATGCGTCCTGGAGAGGAAGCTTCGGCGGAGATATTTATATGAGGAACGGTTCTCATGGGTGTATCAATCTGCCGCGTGATAAGGCGGAGGAAATTTACGGATATATGGAACGGAACTTTCCGGTGATCTGTTATTATTGAGTGACTTTGAAAGTGCTGGACAGTTACATTATTAACTGCAAAATGTCAGATGGAATCGCAGAGGTTCAGTTGTCTGAACTATTACAGGGAATTGGTTTGGGGGACAAATCATGAGAAATAAGGAATTGACGCCCAGGCAGCGGGAAAAACAGGAGCGCCGGATCGCAAGGCGCAGGAAATTTATGGAGAGAATTGCTGAAAATGGAGGGGATATTCTGCGGTCCGATAATTTTAAAAGTACGCGCAGAAGTATCCAGCACGGGACTATTTCCGTGCACAGCCATTGCATCAGCGTGGCGGGCTGCAGCCTGGCAATCCACGAAAAACTGGAGAAAATGGGGATAAAGAGCGAGGAAAAGGATATTATCAGAGGAGCGCTGCTTCACGATTATTTCCTTTATGACTGGCATCATCATAAGCATGACAGGGGGCTGTGGAATATGCATGGCTTCAGCCATCCCAGGACGGCGCTGAAAAATGCCGGAAGGGAGTACCGGCTATCTCCCAGGGAGCAGGATATTATCAAGAAGCATATGTGGCCGCTTACTATTGTTCCGCCTTTATGCAGAGAGGCATGGATCGTGACGGCGGCGGATAAGTACTGTTCATTTCTGGAAACGGTGGAGCCACGGCTGAAGGCTGTGAAGCATTTGGGCAGGCATTGGACGACACTCCCCCGCAGAAGCGGTGGCGAAGAAAAGGAGCCAAAGACGCAGGAAAACGGGGAGCTGGCAGCAGAAGAAATAAAGGCGGCAGAAAAATAAAACCGACGGCATGCAGGAGGCAAATGGAAGGATTACTTGCAAGATTAACTGAATACGGGGCTTCTCAGTATTATCCCTTTCATATGCCCGGGCATAAAAGGAACATGCCGGAGGAGATTGGGGCGCTTCAGGGAATTGCGGGGCTGGATATTACGGAAATAGAGGGTTTTGATGATCTGCATGCGCCGGATGGGATTCTGAAGGAGGCGCAGGAAAAGGCGGCGGTTGTTTTCGGCGCGGAGGAAACTTTTTTTCTGGTAAATGGTTCTACGGCGGGGATCCTTACTGCGGTTTCGGCGGCGGCGCCAAGAGGCAGCAGGATTATCATGGCGCGGAACTGCCATAAATCCGTGTATCATGCCTGCTTCCTGCGGGAGCTGGAGCCTGTTTTTCTTTATCCGGAGACGGTGCCGGATTACGGGATAGCGGACTGTATCCTGCCGGAGCAGGTGGAAGCGGCCCTGAGGGAGTATCCGGAGGCAAAGGCGGTGGTGCTCACCTCCCCTACCTATGACGGGGTAGTTTCTGATATTGAAAAAATTGCGGAAATTGTCCACCGGGCGGAGGGCATTTTGATTGTGGATGGAGCGCATGGGGCGCATTTTGGATTTGATCCGTTTTTTCCGGAGAGTCCGGTGCGTCAGGGAGCGGATTTGATTATTCAGAGTCTTCATAAGACGCTTCCTGCGCTGACCCAGACAGCACTTCTGCATGTTAACGGGACACGTGTGGACAGAAGCGTTGTGCGGGAGTATGAACGGATTTATCAGACCAGCAGTCCGTCCTATCTGCTGATGGGCAGTATGGATGCCTGTGTGAGGCTCCTGGAGGAGGGGGCGTGCTGGGGCGGTTTTGCACAGCGGATGGCGCGTTTTTACGGGAAAACGGAAGAATTAAAGCATCTCAGGCTGATGAACAGGGATATTCTGGAAAAAGGCTGTATGAAAGCTTTTGATGCGGGAAAACTGCTGATATCTGTAAAGAATACAAAAATTACGGGAAATACGCTTTACAAAGAGCTTCTGAACCGTTATTATCTTCAAATGGAGATGGCTTGCGATACTTATGTAACCGCCATAGTGACTCCCTGGGACAGGGAGGAGGGCTTAAGGCGGCTTGCGGATGCTTTGTTGGAAATTGATAAAGGCCTGGAGACGCAGGACTGCCCGCAGCAGGCGAAGCCGTATCCGGAGCTTGAGATGTCGGTGCCGCTTTACCGGGCGCTGACGGCAGAGAAGCACTCCTGTCCGCTTGGCATGGCGGCGGGAAAGACAGCAGGAACTTATGTGAACCTTTATCCGCCGGGAATTCCTCTGGTAGTTCCGGGAGAGGTAATAACGGAGGAGGTCATTAAGTTAATAGAGACGTACGTGAGGCAGAGGCTGAACGTACAGGGGGTGGAGACCGCGGAAACAGGAGCGGGGTTGACCGGAGACTGTACAATAACAATACTTAATTGACAGGTGTCTGAAGCACCGGAAGGAGTTAATATGAGAAAAACCAAAATTATCTGCACCATCGGACCGGCTTCCCAAAGTGAGGAAAAACTGAGAGAGCTTATGCTGGCAGGCATGAATGTGGCCCGTTTTAATTTTTCACATGGAGATCATGAAGAACAGCACGGAAAATATGACAGAATGCGCAAGGTGAGCAAGGAACTGAATCTTCCCATTGCGGCGCTGCTGGATACCAAGGGACCGGAAATCCGTCTGAGGGATTTTGAAGGCGGCAAGGTTTATCTGGAGGCCGGACAGAAATTCACCCTGACCACCAGGGAAGTGATGGGAACGGAAAAAATGGCTTCCATTACCTATAAGGAGCTGATAAATGATATCGGTGTGGGAACCACGATTCTCATCGACGACGGCCTGATTGAGATGACGGTGGAAGAAATTACGGATACCGATATTATCTGTGATGTTGTAAACGGCGGACCTGTTTCCAATCACAAGGGCGTGAATGTGCCGGGCGCGGAGCTTTCCATGCCTTATATCAGTGAAAGCGACAGGAATGATATCCTGTTCGGTATTGAACTGGGATTTGATATTATCGCGGCATCTTTTGTACGTAATAAAGAGGATGTGCTGGAGGTGCGCCGGATTCTGGATGAGCACAATTCCAAGATGATGATCGTTGCTAAAATTGAGAATATGCAGGGTATCAAGAATCTGGACGAAATCATCGATGTATCCGATGGTATTATGGTTGCCAGAGGAGATATGGGTGTTGAAGTTCCGTTGGAAGAGGTTCCCGTGCTTCAGAAGCAGATCATTAAAAAGGCGGTTGCCAAAGGAAAACAGGTAATAACAGCAACACAGATGCTGGAGTCCATGATTCATAATCCCCGTCCCACCAGAGCGGAGACCACGGATATTGCCAATGCTATTTATGACGGGACCACAGCTATCATGCTTTCCGGCGAAAGCGCACAGGGACAGTATCCTGTGGAGGCCGTACAGACCATGGCGCGCATTGCGGAGAGGACCGAGGAGGATATCGACTTCGCCGGCCGTCTGAAAAAACGCGAACTGCCCGGCGACGGCAATATTACTACGGCGATTTCCCATGCAACCTGCACGATGGCGGCGGATTTGGATGTTAAGGGAATTATCTGCGTAACCATGTCAGGCTTTACTGCCAGCATGATTTCACGGTTTAAGCCCAGCTGCCCGATTTTCGGCTGCACGGTGAAGAGGCTGGTATGGCGTCAGCTGAACCTGCAGTGGGGTGTAATGCCGCTGCTGATCCAGGAGGAGAATACGGCGGAGGATCTGTTCCATGCGGCTATTGACGCTGCTGTGGAGGCTGGTTATATTCAAAAAGGGGATAAGGTTATCATTACGGCGGGAATGCCTCTGGGAATTTCCGGAAAGACCAATCAGCTGCGGGTAGTTGAGGTATAACAGGCGGCTGCGGTATCATGGAAAGAGCCGGACAGTAGGAGACAGCCGCCTGGATACAGACGGCAGGAGAGAAGGAAACGGCCGTCTGGGAAGAGCGGCGCTTAGGGGTAAGCGGCAGTAATAATTTAAATTTCAGTATTTTTAAATTAGGGTCAGAACGGGGGTATTACGAATGAAAAAATATGTGATGGCGCTTGATCAGGGAACGACCAGTTCCCGCTGTATTCTGTTTGACAAATCAGGGCATATGCGCTCTGTGGTGCAGAGGGAGTTCACCCAGATATATCCGAAACCGGGCTGGGTGGAGCATGACCCTCTGGAAATCTGGTCCTCCCAGCTGAGTGTGGCTGTGGAGGCCATGGGAAAAATCGGCGCGGCGATTGAGGATATCGCGGCGATAGGTATTACCAACCAGAGGGAGACTACCGTCTGCTTCAGTAAAAAAACGGGAAAACCGGTGTACAATGCCATCTGCTGGCAGTGCCGAAGGACAGCGGATATTATTGAACAGCTGAAGGAGGATGGCTTTGACAGCATCATCAGGGAGCGGACCGGGCTGGTGCCGGATGCCTATTTTTCCGGTACCAAGATCAAGTGGATCCTGGATAATGTGGAGGGCGCCAGGGAAATGGCGGAGTCGGGCGAGCTGCTGTTCGGCACGGTGGACACCTGGCTTATCTGGAACCTGACCAAGGGAAAGGTTTTTGTAACGGATTACACCAATGCTTCCCGTACCATGCTTTTTGACATTCATAAGAGAGAATGGGATGAGGATATTCTGAACCGCCTGGGAATCCCCAGATCCATGCTGCCCCAGGTGAAGCCGTCCAGCTGTGTTTACGGCTATACGGATGAATCGGTCATTGGCGGAGTGATTCCCATTGCGGGCGCAGCGGGAGATCAGCAGGCGGCGCTGTTCGGACAGTGCTGCTTTGAGGCCGGGGAAGCGAAGAATACATATGGTACGGGCTGTTTCCTCCTGATGAATACGGGGGATAAGGCAGTGGCCTCCCAAAATGGGCTGCTGACCACGATTGCGGCCAGCACAGAGGGGGAAATCCGCTATGCGCTGGAAGGAAGCGTGTTCGTGGCGGGAGCGGCCATACAGTGGCTGCGCGATGAACTGCGTATGATCAAAAATGCGCCGCAGTCCCAAGAGTATGCGCAGGATGTGGAGGATACCAACGGGGTATATGTGGTGCCGGCCTTTACCGGGCTGGGAGCGCCTTATTGGAATCCTTACGCCAGGGGAACCATTGTGGGGCTCACCCGCGGGGCGAGGAAGGAGCATTTTATCCGTGCCACGCTGGAGTCCCTTGCCTACCAGACGCAGGATGTGCTGGAAGCCATGGAAAAGGATTCAGGCATCACGCTTAAGAACCTGCGTGTGGACGGCGGCGCAAGCGCCAATGATTTCCTGATGCAGTTCCAGGCGGATATTATGAATAAAGAGGTGCTCAGGCCTGAGTGCATTGAAACCACAGCGCTGGGAGCGGCTTATCTGGCGGGAATCGCCACTGGTTTCTGGAAGGATAAGGAGGATATCAGGAAAAACTGGTTCCTGGAAAAAACCTTCCTTCCGTTCATGACGCAGGAAATGCGGCAGGAGAAGCTGAAAGGCTGGAAACGCGCCGTCCGGTGTGCGATTGCCTATGCTAAGGAGGAAGACTGACAAACGTTTGCAGTCAGAAACAGATGGGAAAAATATTTTATATTGCAGGAAAGAGCTCTTCCGGTAAAGACACCATTTACCGGAGGCTTCTGGACTGTACGGATTTGCGGCTGGAAACGCTGGTTCCCTATACGACGCGGCCTATACGGGACGGTGAGGAGAACGGAAGGGAATATTTTTTTACGGATGAGGCGGAGCTTGAAAGGCTGCGCGCAGAAGGAAAGATAATTGAGGAAAGGATGTACAGCACCTTTTATGGGCCGTGGTATTATTTTACGGTGGATGACGGGCAGCTGGATTTGGAAAAACAAGATTATCTGCTGATTGGGACGCTGGAGTCCTACAGGGCGGTGAAACGGTTTGTGGGGAAGGAAAAAATCGTGCCCATCTATATTGAGGTGGAAGACGGGGAACGCCTGCAGAGGGCGCTGGACCGGGAAAAAAAGCAGGAAAACCCCAAATATGAGGAAATGTGCAGGCGTTTTCTTGCGGATTCTGAGGATTTCAGTGAAGAACGAATAGCTGAAGCGGGGATTGACAGAAGATTCTATAATGGTGAGCTGGAGACGTGCCTGAAGGAGGTTATGGATTATATCAGGCAGGCGCGCAGGGTACAGTCGGGAGACGGAGTGCGGTAAGGCACGGCGTCCCCGTGGGAAAGCGAGGGAGTTATGGCAGGTTTTCAGGATATTTACGGGCAGGAGGCTATGAAGGAGCACCTGCAGAACGCAATCAGGCTGGGCAAGGTATCCCATGCATATATTATTAATGGAGAAAGAAACTCCGGCAAGGAGTTCATCGCCAGGATTTTTGCCAGGACTCTTCAGTGTGAAAGGGGCGGGATTGAGCCGTGCGGGGAATGCCATTCCTGCAAACAGGCGGAGAGCGGCAACCAGCCGGATATCATCCGTGTGACCCACGAAAAGCCGAACAGCATTGGTGTGGAAGATATCCGGAGCCAGGTGAATAATGATATTGTCATCAAGCCCTATTCCAGCCCCTATAAGATATATATTATCAATGAAGGGGAGAAGATGACGGTACAGGCGCAGAACGCGCTTTTAAAGACGCTGGAGGAGCCTCCGGCATATGGTGTAATCCTGATTCTGACAACGAATGTGGAGGCGCTGCTTCCCACGATTGTGAGCCGGTGCGTTGTGCTGAATATGAAGCCGGTGCGTGACGATATTGTACGAAAGTTTCTGATGGAGGATCTGCAGATTCCGGATTATAAGGCAAATGTATGTGTGGCTTTTGCCAGGGGAAATATCGGACGTGCCAAAATGCTGGCTTCCAGCGAGGATTTTGATAATGTGAAGGAAGAGGCGGTAACGCTTTTAAAATATATTCGTGATATGGAGATTTCGGAAATTGTGGCCGCTATTAAGAAAATTTCCGAATATAAGCTGGATGTGACCGATTATCTGGATATTTTGTCCATCTGGTACAGGGATGTATTGCTTTTTAAGGCAACCAATGACGCAAATAACTTGATCTTTAAGGAAGAAATAAAGTATATTAGAAAGGAAGCGGATCAGAGAAGCTACGAAGGGATTGAAATAATCTTGGATGCGCTGGAAAAAGCGAAGTCCAGGCTTTCAGCCAACGTAAATTTTGATCTGACCATGGAGCTTCTGTTTCTGACGATGAAAGAGAATTAATGCAGAGGAAATCATGTTTCAGGATGCATTGGTTCGGATACGAAATGGCCGGCACGGGCCGGCGGGCGGATCGGGAAGGTGATCTGCCGGGCCATGAAATATGGCAGGAGGTTGATAGATGACTAGAGTGATAGGCGTAAGATTCCGTACGGCGGGCAAGATATATTATTTTGACCCGTCCAGGTTTGAAATAAAAAAGGGTGACCATGTGATTGTGGAAACGGCCCGCGGCGTAGAGTACGGAACCGTGGTGGGCGGTATCCGCGAGGTGGAGGACAGCAAGGTAGTTCAGCCGCTCAAGCCGGTGCTGCGTATTGCCAACGAGAGGGACGATGAGCAGGAAGCGGCGAATAAGGTGAAGGAAAAGGATGCCTTCCGCATCTGCCAGGAGAAGATTACCAAGCATGGGCTGGACATGAAGCTGATTGATGCGGAGTATACGTTTGACAACAATAAGGTGCTGTTTTATTTTACGGCGGACGGAAGAATAGATTTCAGGGAGCTGGTGAAGGATCTTGCCAGCGTTTTCAAGACCAGGATTGAACTGCGTCAGATTGGCGTAAGGGATGAAACCAAGATTCTCGGCGGCATCGGTATCTGCGGAAGGCAGCTGTGCTGTCATGCCCATCTGTCGGAATTCGTGCCGGTTTCCATTAAAATGGCGAAGGAACAGAATCTTTCTTTAAACCCTACGAAAATTTCCGGGGTGTGCGGCAGGCTGATGTGCTGTCTGAAGCATGAGGAGGAGACCTATGAGGATCTGAACCGCAGGCTTCCCAACCTGGGCGATTATGTGACCACGGATGACGGACTGAAGGGCGAGGTGTCCAGCGTCAACGTGCTGCGCCAGCTGGTAAAGGTTATCGTCAATGTGGAGGATGAGAAGGAAATCAGGGAATACCGTCTGGATCAGCTCCGCTTCAAGAGAAGGCACGGACGGAATAAGAAAAACGAGGTCAGCGAAAAAGAGCTGAAGGAATTGGAAAAACTGGAGAAGCAGGATGAAAAATCCAAACTGGAATAGCATCTCATTAAAGCCGGGGGAAAGGCTGGATGAGCTGCAGAGGAACGGCTATGTGATTATCCAGGACCAGGAACGGTTCTGTTTTGGTATGGATGCGGTGCTTCTTTCCGGCTTTGCCCGCGTAAAGGACGGGGGAAGCGTTCTGGATATGGGGACAGGGACAGGAATTATCCCGATTCTTCTGGAGGCCAAGACGAATGCCTCCCATCTGACCGGGCTGGAAATTCAGCCGGACAGTGCGGACATGGCCAGGCGCAGTGTGGCGCTGAACGGCCTGGAGGAGAAAATCTCCATTGTGGAAGGGGATATTAAAGAGGCAGCGGGTTTGTTTCCGGCTGCTTCTTTTGACGTTGTTACCTGCAATCCGCCTTATATGGTGGGAGGGCATGGGCTGACCAATCCGGAGGCACCAAAGGCAATTGCCAGGCATGAGGTGAAATGCACCTTTGAGGATGTGGCCGCGCAGGCTGCGAAGCTGCTGAAGCCGGGCGGCAATTTTTTCCTGGTGCACAGGCCCTTCCGGCTGGCGGAAATCATCGTGACCCTGGCAAGGTACAGACTGGAGCCAAAACGTATGCAGCTGGTATATCCGTTTGTGGACAAGGAGCCGAATATGGTTTTGCTTGAGGCAAACCGGGGCGGAAGAAGCCGGCTGAAGGTGGAGAAGCCTTTGATTGTATACCGGGAGCCGGGGATATATACGGATGAAATTTATGATATTTACGGGTATTGATGCAGGAGAATGGCAGCTGTAAGGCAACAGTTCAGGCAGGTCTGCGCATTTACTGCGCAGACTGTGAGAAAACGTAGTGGCAGCAGGCATCCGCCTCCTCGTCGCAGGCGGTTTTTAATGGCGGATGCAGTAACAGTCCGGCCGAAGGCTGAATTGTTACGCTGTAAGGGATATGTGCTGTAAAAGCTATTGAAAATTATTACGGTATCGGTTATTATCTTAGTTTAGATAGATGGAAAAACTGAGGTTTTTGGTTTAAACATATGTGATATCCGGGTTTTACGCAGTATTTTGCGCCGGAGATCCGGAAAGAACGGAAAATGAAGATAAGTAAAATATTCGCAGCCATATTGCTTTGTCTTCTTGTAATAGCGGCAACGAGCGCTTATTTGGCAGGCAGAAGCCGGGATGCGCAGGAAGCGGCGGCCATACAGGAGGGAACGGATGTTTCCGGGAATTCTGAGGACTTTGCGGAGACTGAGGGCGGCGCCGAAGGGGAGGGCGACATTAATGCCCCTGAAACATCGGCGCAGGAAGCTGCGGAAACGGAGCAGACAGAGGAATACGGCGGAGAGCTGCCAATCGGTGACAGGGTAAAGGTCAAAGGGATCTATGTCACCGGAAATATGGCGGGAACCTCCAATATGGACAACCTGATATCCCTGGTGGACAGGACAGAGCTGAACACCATGGTGATAGATATTAAAAACGATGAAGGCCGTGTTGTTTATCAGATGGATTCACCTATGGTTTCAGAGCTTGGCTCCGCACAGAAGCTGGTGGCGGATATGCCGGCCCTGGTGAAGAAGTGCAGAGAGCACGGGATTTATCTGATTGGCCGGATTGTGGCGTTTAAAGACCCCTTCCTGGCGGAGAACCGCCCGGAGCTTGCGCTTCATAATCAGGACGGCAGTGTTTTCCGCGATAAGTCAGGACTTGCCTGGGTGAATCCCTACAGCCGTGAGGTATGGGAATACCTGATGGAAATTGCCGCACAGGCGGTGGCGGTGGGATTTGATGAAATACAATTTGACTATATCCGCTTCTCCACGGACAGAGGTATGTCAAAGGTGGATTTCGGCCCGGAGGCAGCAGGCCGTGACAAGGAAGGGACGATTACCGAATTTACGGCGTATGCGGCGCAGTCGCTGCATCAGTTGGGAGTACCGGTATCGGCGGATGTGTACGGCATCATCATTGACAGTGAGCTGGATGCGTCCATTGTAGGGCAGGATTATTACGAGATGGCAAAGTATCTGGATTATATCAGCCCGATGGTCTATCCGTCCCATTACGGGCCGGGGAATCTGGGGCTGGCGGTTCCGGATGCACAGCCATATGAGACGATATACAGGAGTATGGGCGCTTCCAGAGAGGTCCTGGCGGGAATGCGTAAGGATGCAAACGGGCAGCAGGTGTCGGGAAACGATGCTTCTGCAGGCGGGGAAGCGGCAGGCGGAGTATCTGCTGATGGCGAGGCGGGAGATGCCTCAGGAAACGGTATTGACGGAAATGAGGTGCCTGCAAACGGTAACGCCGGGAATGCGGTTTCTGCAAATGAGATACCCGCAGATGAGAAGCCTGGTGACGGGACTTCCGGGAATGAGATTTCCGGAAATGAGATTTTAAGCCCACGGGACATGGAACCGGCGGAGGAGATCCGGGCGGATGTCAGGCCCTGGCTGCAGGATTTTACCGCATCCTGGGTTCCCGGACATATCAAATATGGCCCGGAGGAAATCCGGGCGCAGATTCAGGCCGTGTATGACGCGGGCTATGAGGAATGGATACTCTGGAATGCCTCCAACCGGTATACGGAGGGAGGGCTGCTTCCCGCGGAGGAAGCGGAGACTGCAGGGACGACAGAGACTGCGCAGGCACCTGGAAATGCGGAGACGGCAGCGGGGCCGGCGGCGGAAAATCCGGCGGATTAAAGGCGTCGGGAAATAAGCGGCGTTTGGCGGAGCCGGACGGGAATGTGTTTTGCCCAGGCAAAGCTCACAGGAAAGGAAAGATATGGCAGGCACTTTATATTTATGTGCGACACCCATCGGAAATCTGAAGGACATGACGCCCCGTGTGCTGGAAACGCTGCGGGATGTGGATTTGATAGCCGCGGAGGATACAAGGAACAGTATCCGCCTGCTGAATCATTTTGAAATCCGGACGCCGATGACCAGCTATCACGAATACAATAAAGTTGAAAAAGCATATGATTTGATAAACCAGCTGAATGCGGGAAAAAATATTGCGCTCATAACCGATGCAGGGACGCCGGCCATATCCGATCCGGGTGAGGTTTTGGTGAAGCTGTGCCAGGAGGCGGGCATTACGGTGACCTCACTTCCCGGACCGGCGGCCTGTATAACAGCTCTGACGCTTTCGGGCCTTCCTACGAGAAGATTCTGTTTCGAAGGCTTCCTGCCCTTTGATGATAAAAAAGAGAAAAAAGCCATCCTGGAGGAATTGAAAGAAGAATCCAGGACCATAATCCTTTATGAAGCGCCCCACCACCTGGTACGCACACTGTCCTGCCTCTACGAAGAACTGGGAAACAGAAAAGTTACCCTGTGCAGGGAGCTCACCAAAAAATTCGAAACAATAATGCCCACCACGCTGGAGGACGCCCTGCATTTTTACGAAACCAACGATCCCCGCGGAGAATACGTCCTGGTACTGGAGGGCAAGAGCCATGAGGAAAAGGCCAGGGAAAAGGAGGCCTCCTTTGCGCAGATGTCTATGGAAGAGCATATGAAGTTCTATGAAGACCAGGGAATGGACCGTAAAGAAGCCATGAAACTGGTAGCTAAGGACAGAGGAATAAGCAAAAGGGATGTTTATCAGTATTTTATCAAAAATGAGGAAAGAAGTAGTTGACAAACAAAGGAACAGAGAATATACTTTGAATGTCAAACTTTTTTATAAAAACAAAAAAAGGAGATAACAAAATGTTAGAAAAAGTAATTGAGATTATTCAGGAGCAGTTAAATCTGGAGGGCGTTGCGATTACAGAGGATTCCTCTTTCAAGGATGATCTGGGAGCTGACTCTCTGGACCTTTTCGAACTGGTTATGGCAGTAGAAGAAGAATATGGTGTTGAAATTCCTGCAGAGGAACTGGAAAAACTGACAACGGTAGGTTCAGTTGTAGAATATCTGAAAGCACAGGGAATCGAAGCTTAATGAAGACAGCAGTCACGGAACTTCTCGGAATCGAGTATCCGATCATTCAGGGCGGCATGGCCTGGGTAGGAGAATACCATCTGGCCGCCGCCGTCTCTGAAGCAGGCGGACTGGGCATCATCGGCGCCGCCAGCGCGCCGGCAGACATTGTGAGAGAGCAGATCCGCAAAGCGCGGGAGCTCACCTCAAAGCCTATCGGGGTCAATGTCATGCTGCTCAATCCCAATGCAGACGAAGTGGCAAAGGTGATCGTGGAGGAAGGCGTGGAGGTGGTTACCACCGGCGCCGGAAGCCCTGCCAAGTTCATGGAAATGTGGAAAGCCGCAGGCGTGAAGGTAATCCCTGTAGTCGCCAGCGTTGCGATGGCGAAGCTGATGGAACGCGCAGGAGCGGACGCGGTGGTTGCCGAAGGCATGGAAAGCGGCGGACATATCGGATCAGCCACTACCATGACGCTGGTTCCCCAGGTCGTGGATGCGGTGGACATTCCGGTAATTGCAGCCGGCGGCATCGCAGACGGCAGAGGCTTTGCAGCGGCATTTATGCTGGGGGCGCAGGGCGTGCAGATGGGCACCCGCTTCGTGGTGGCCAAAGAATCCATTGTCCACGACAACTATAAACAGAAGGTTATCAAAGCCAGGGACATTGATTCAGAAGTAACCGGAATGAGCACCGGACACCCGGTCCGCCAGATCCGCAACAAAATGACAAGGGAATACCTGAAGCTGGAAAAAGAAGGCGCTACCTTTGAAGAACTGGAATACCTGACCCTTGGTTCCCTCAGGAAAGCCGTCATGGAAGGCGACGTAGTAAACGGAACCCTCATGGCCGGCCAATGCGCAGGAATGGTCAACAAAGAACAAACCTGCCGCCAGATCATCCAGGAAATCATCCAGGAAGCCAGCGCCCTCCTGAATAAATAAGTTAAAAACAGACTTATTACAGTCCCCTTATGATTTTGAGATTTTCCGACAAAGCTACCCTAAAAATAAAGCGGCCATACAGCTGCAATAATAAAGATACAAAAAAGGCTATCCGGCAAACATAACTGCAAAAGCCCTGCTTTTAAACAACTGACACCGGCAGTCTTTTTTTACAACTGAATATTTTGAATATCAAATAAAAAGACTATCAAAATAATACCGCAAATATTTTCCAACAACACCAACTTCTAATTATATTAAATTTACTACCATAACTTTAGCCATAAACATAGACAAAAAACATAACATATCAGCCTGAATCTTTCATGGAATCATGTGGTTTACAGAGATCTTGGGGCGTATGCTTCTCCGTATGTAGAGCACCGTCCCCTTGCCGGGCAGGGTTTGCTGTCAGGGTCGTTTAAAAACGCCGGTCCTTACGCCGCGTATTTTGCGGCGTTAGTACCGCTGCGTTTTTAACCGAGCGCAAGCGTGCCCAGACAGCAAACCCTGCCCGGCAAGGGGACGGTTCAACAAACTTCCGAGAGGCCACCCCCCCCAAGATCCCAAGAAATTCAGGCCTTCTAAGAGAGGATGGGAATATGGGCAAAACAGCATTTATTTTTCCGGGGCAGGGTTCCCAGTATATAGGCATGGGAAAAGACTTTTATGAGCAATTCCCCGCAGCCAGAGATGTATTTCAGGCGGCTTCAGAGACTTCAGGGCTGGATGTGGCGGCTCTTTGTTTTGAAGAAAATGAACAGATTAACATTACGGAATATACACAGATCGCCATGCTAACCGTGGAGACGGCGATTCTGAAGGTACTGGAGGAGATGGGCCACAGGCCGGATGTGGCGGCAGGCCTGAGCCTGGGAGAGTACGCGGCCCTGGCATCAGCGGATGTGATGGACTTAAAGGATTTGTTTTACTGCGTGCGCCAAAGAGGGATTTTCATGCAGGAGGCGGTTCCTGTGGGCGGAGCCATGACAGCGGTTCTGGGGCTGGACAGTGAAACCATAGCACAGGCCTGCGGGGAAATTGATGGCATGGTAAGCGTTGCCAATTATAACTGCCCCGGCCAGACCGTGATTACCGGAGAAGAGGCGGCTGTGAATGCGGCGGCTGAGAAGCTGAAAGCCATGGGAGCAAAGCGCTGCGTGCCCCTGAAGGTAAGCGGGCCGTTCCATTCCCCAATGCTTTCCGGCGCGGGAGAGAAGCTGGGGGAGGTTCTGGAAAAAATTACGCTGAAGAAGATTGCGGTGCCCTATCTTTCCAACGTGACGGCGGATTATGTTACGGATACGGCACAGATAAAAGAACTTTTGGTAAAGCAGGTATCAAATTCCGTCAGATGGCAGCAGTGCGTGGAACGCATGATTGCAGACGGCGTGGATACCTTTGTGGAAATCGGGCCGGGAAAATCCCTGTCGGGTTTTATGCGTAAAATCAACAGGGATGTAACCGTTATTAATATAGAGAAAAAAGAAGATCTGGAGAAGCTGTAAGGAAACTGGACAGTTCCTATCCTGATAAGCTATTGCAGTTAACTAAGAAAGACGGGGAAAAGTAGAATGCTGGAAGGAAAAACAGCGCTGGTGACCGGAGCGGGACGGGGAATCGGAAGACAGATTGCCCTGACGCTTGCGGCAGAGGGCGCAGATGTTATTGTAAACTGTAACGCAAGCTGTGAACAGGCGGAGAAAACAGCAGAAGAAATCAGAAAACTGGGAAGAAGGGCGGAGGTGCTTCAGGCTTCCGTGGCTGATTTCCAGGCCTGCGGGGATATGGTGAAGAAAGCGCTGGAGCTTTTCGGGCATATTGATATCCTGGTGAACAATGCGGGCATTACCAGGGACAATCTGGTGATAGGCATGAAGGAAGAGGATTTCGATGCGGTAATTGATACCAATTTGAAGGGAACCTTCAATACTATCCGTCATTTGTACCGTAACTTTATGAAGCAGAAGAGCGGCAGGATTATTAATCTCTCCTCGGTTTCCGGCGTGCTGGGAAATGCGGGGCAGGCAAACTATGCCGCCAGCAAGGCCGGTGTGATCGGCCTGACCAAGAGCGTTGCCAAGGAGCTGGCCAGCCGGAATGTGACGGTAAATGCGGTGGCTCCGGGATATATTGAAACGGATATGACTGCGGCAATGAGCGAGGATGCAAAAAAAGCGGTAATATCACAGATCCCTCTGAAAAGAGTGGGAAGGCCGGAGGATGTGGCGGCTTTGGTAGCTTTTCTGGCGGGAGAGGGCGGCGCTTATATTACCGGCCAGGTCATTTCCGTTGACGGGGGAATGGCGATCTGAATTATTTTTAATCCCGCGGGAGCGGGAGGATGGGAGCAGATATGAGCAGAAGAGTAGTGGTAACAGGAATGGGCGCGATTACACCCATCGGACTGTCCGTAGAGGAGTTCTGGGCAGCGGTTAAATCAGGAAAAACAGGCTTTGCACCGATTACGAAATTCGATGCATCGGAATATAAATGTAAGCTGGCGGCGGAAGTGAAGGATTTTGACCCCAAGAATTATATGGATTTTAAGGCGGCCAAAAGAATGGAGGCTTTCTGCCAGTTTGCGGTGGCGGCATCCAAGGAAGCGATTGGGGATGCGGGACTGGATATGCAGCAGGAGGATCCCTGGCGCGTGGGCGTGGCTGTCGGCTCCGGCATCGGCTCCCTCCAGGCGATGGAGCGCGAGCACAGCAAGCTGCTGGAGAAAGGACCTAACCGTGTGAATCCCTTTCTGGTGCCCATGATGATCAGCAATATGGCGGCTGGAAACGTATCCATCCAGTTCGGCCTGAAGGGCAAGAGCATCAATGTGGTTACGGCCTGTGCGACGGGAACCAACTGCATCGGGGAAGCATTCCGTACCATCCAGTACGGGGATGCGGACGTGATGGTGGCGGGAGGCGCGGAAAGCAGCATTTCCCCTATCGGCGTTTCCGGTTTTACGGCGCTCACAGCCCTCAGTACCTGTGAGGATCCTTCCAGATGTTCCATTCCCTTTGACAAGGAAAGAAGCGGCTTCGTTATGGGAGAGGGCGCGGGCGTTGTCATCCTGGAGGAGCTGGAGCATGCCAGGAAAAGAGGCGCCAGAATCTATGCGGAGGTAGTGGGCTACGGCTGTTCCTCCGATGCATTTCATATCACCTCACCTGCGGAGGACGGCTCCGGGGCGGCAAGGGCCATGGAATGCGCGGTGCAGGACGCAGGCGCGGCGCTTACGGATATTACCTATATCAATGCCCACGGCACAAGCACCCACCTGAACGATCTGTTTGAAACGAGGGCGATTAAGCTGGCCTTCGGGGAGCAGGCTTCCCGCATCCGCATCAACTCCACCAAATCCATGGTAGGGCATCTGCTTGGCGCGGCAGGGGCGGTTGAGTTTATTACCTGCGTGAAGGAATTGCAGGAGGGCTTTATTCATGCTACAGTAGGGTATCAGATACCGGATGAGGAATGTGACCTCAATTACTGTAAAGAGCCTGTGGAGGAAGAATTTACCTATGCGCTTACCAACTCCCTGGGCTTTGGGGGGCACAACGCGAGCCTTCTGGTGAAAAAATTCGTGGAGTAGGAGGAAAGCCTTATGCAGCTTTCAACAAAACAAATCATGGAAATCATCCCCCACAGACAGCCTTTTCTGCTTCTGGATACCATAGAGGAGCTGGAACCGGGCGTGCGCGCGGTGGGAAAAAAATGCGTGACCTATAACGAGCCTTTTTTTGCAGGCCATTTTCCCCAGGAGCTGGTGATGCCGGGAGTGCTTATCATGGAAGCGCTGGCGCAGGCGGGGGCCGTGGCGATACTCAGCCAGCCTGAAAATAAGGGAAAACTGGTGCTGTTTGGCGGCATTGACGGCGCCCGTTTCAAAGGCAAGGTGGTTCCGGGTGACGTGCTCATGCTGGAAACAGAAATTATCAAGGTAAAAGGCCCGGTGGGCGTGGGCAGCGCAAAGGCCACTGTCAACGGAAAGCTGGTGGCAAAGGCGGAGCTGACCTTTGTTGTCACTGCGCCGGAAAAAGCCTGAGAAGGGACCGAAAAGTAAAATGATCAAGCAATTGCAAATCGGGGATTTAACGGCGCGGTTTCCTGTGATACAGGGTGGCATGGGCGTGGGAGTCAGCCTTTCGGGGCTGGCCGGCGCAGTGGCCGCGCAGGGCGGTATCGGCATAATCTCCACGGCGCAGATCGGCTATCGTGAGCCGGATTACCAGGTAAATCCCCATACCGCCAATCTGCGTGCGGTAAAAAAGGAAATCCGCAGAGCTAAGGAGCTGGCGGCCGGCGGTATTGTGGGCGTAAATATTATGGTGGCCACAAAAGGCTATGAGGATTACGTAAAGGCTGCTGTGGAAGCCGGTGCGGATCTGATTATTTCCGGCGCCGGACTGCCTGTGACGCTGCCGGAGGCCGCCTCCGGCGTACGGCGGGAGGACGGGGTAAGCCGCCAGGCAAAGCTTTCTCCCATCGTCTCCAGCGTGAAGTCGGCGAATGTCATCATGAAATACTGGATGAAAAAGTACAATTACCTGCCGGATTTGGTGGTGATCGAAGGGCCTCTGGCCGGCGGCCATCTGGGTTTTGACAGGAAACAGCTTGAGGATATCGAAGGGATGCATTATGAAGAAGAGGTCATGCGTATCCTGGAGGCCATAAAAGCCTTTGGAAGGGCCGGAAACAGGGAAATCCCGGTGGTAATGGCCGGAGGCGTCTATACGGGCGCAGAAGCCCGCAAATGGCTGGATATGGGACTTGACGGCGTCCAGATGGCCACCCGGTTTGTGACGACGGTGGAATGTGACGCCCATCCTGCCTTTAAACAGGCTTATATCAACGCGGAAAAGGAAGATATCGTGCTGGTAAAGAGCCCGGTGGGGATGCCGGGACGCGCCATCCGCAATGCATTTTTGGAAAGAACAGCAAAAGGGCCGGTTCCCCATGGCAGATGCCATGGCTGTATTAAAACCTGTAAACCGCAGGAGACGCCCTATTGTATTACGGAAGCGCTGGTGAATGCGGTAAAGGGAGATGTGGATAACGGCCTTCTTTTCTGCGGAAGCAACGCTTACAGGGCACAGAGGATAGAAAGCACGGCGGATATTTTTGCGGAGCTTGCGTCCGCTTTTGAATAAAATGGATTGACACTGTCAGGTACACTGACGGTATATCAGACAGGAATATGGCCCCTTTCGGCCGTATGCCCGCCGCGGCGGGCAGATGGGAGCAGATATGACGAGCAGAATAATAGGAACGGGAAGCTGCCTTCCGGAAACCATCATAACCAACGACTGGCTTTCCGAAAGAATGGACACCTCGGATGAGTGGATTACCAGCCGGACGGGGATACGGGAGAGACGGCTTGTCAGGGAAGAAACCACTGCGGAAATGGCGGAGCAGGCTTCCAGGCTGGCCCTGGAGCAGGCGGGAATCGCACCGGAGGATCTGGATTTGATTGTGGTAGGCACGATTACGGCGGATCATGTGACTCCTTCCGCGGCCTGTGAGCTGCAGGCGCGTCTGGGGGCAAAAAAAGCGATGGCTTTTGACATTAACGCAGCGTGTTCCGGATTTTTGTTTTCACTGGAAACTGCGGATGCGTTTCTTGGAACAGGGCGTTTTCAGAACGCTTTGGTCCTGGGGGCGGAAACTCTGTCAAGAATTATGGACTGGACGGACAGGAGCACCTGCGTCCTGTTCGGAGACGGCGCGGGCGCTGCGGTGCTTGCCCGGGAGGAAACAGGGATTTTAAGCTTCGATCAGGGCTGCGACGGTGTCAGGGGAAGCGCACTGGTCTGCCGTGGCAGAGGGAATAACAACCCACTGGTGGCAACCGGAAACGAACCGGATTATGTGCATATGGACGGTCAGGAGGTCTATAAATTTGCGGTGACCACGGTTCCGGTATCCATACATAAGGCTCTGGAACAGGCGGGACTGCAGGCGGAGGATATCAAATATTTTTTCCTGCACCAGGCGAATCTGCGGATTATCCAGTCCGTAGCGAAAAGACTTCATATTTCTGTGGATAAGTTCCCGGTAAGCCTGGATCATTGTGGAAATATCTCCGCGGCCAGCGTGCCGATCCTGCTGGATGAGATCAACAGGAAGGGATGCCTTTCCCGCGGGGATAAAATCGTGCTCTGCGGCTTCGGCGCCGGGCTTTCCTGGGGGACAGCAGTGATGGAGTGGTAAGCAGTGACAGAGTGGTAAAAAAATATAACGATGAAGGTGCAAAACGGTTATAAAATTTATAACTATTCAGTTGATGCGGCGGGAAATGGAAAAGTTGAAAGAAACCTTTTCCGTTTCCTGCCTTTATTTTGTGAAAAATACCGCTTGTGTTTCAAGATAAATATGTTAATATAAATTATAATTAATGTATATTTATACAGTTTTATTTTTGTAAGGCGCGTAAAAGCGCGAGGAGGAGAGAGTAATTATGAAAAAATTTTTAGCAACAGCACTGGCTGTATGCATGACGGTATCCCTTGCCGCATGCGGAAGCAGCGCACAGGGAACTACAACTACAAGCGAAGCAGCACCTGAGGCTTCCAGCGCAGCAACGGCCACAGAGGCGGCAAGTGATGCGGCGCCGGAATCCACCGCAGCAGCGGAGACGACGGCAGCAGCAGAGGGCGCAGTGGCAAGCGTTGATGATCTTCCCGGAAAGTCCATCGGTGTCCAGCTGGGAACGACAGGCGATATTTTTGCATCCGATTACGAGGAACAGGGTTCCACAATAGAGCGCTTCAACAAAGGAAACGACGCTATCCAGGCGCTTCTGCAGGGAAAGATTGACTGCGTGATGATCGATGAGCAGCCCGCAAAGGCATTCGTTGCCAATACTACAGGACTGAAGATTCTGGAAGAGCCCTTTGCAGAAGAGGATTATGCAATCTGTGTTTCCAAGGACAACGCAGAGCTGACCGCCAGCATTAACGAGGCGCTTGCAAAGCTGAAGGCCGACGGAACGCTGGATAATATTGTAAAGAACTATATTGGGGATGACACCAAGGGACAGTTCCCTTATGAATCTCCTGCTGACGTGGATCGTTCCAACGGTACTCTGGTAATGGCAACCAACGCTTATTTTGAGCCTTATGAATTCTATCAGGGAGACAAGGTGGTTGGAATTGATGCTGATATGGCACAGGCAGTATGCGACGTACTGGGCTATGAGCTGAAGATTGAAGACATGGAGTTTGACTCCATTATCAATGCAATCCAGTCCGGCAAGGCTGACATCGGGGTTGCAGGCATCACGGTTACAGAGGATCGTCTGCAGAGCGTTGACTTTACCGATTCCTATGCAAGCTCCAAGCAGGTTATTATTGTGAAAGAGTGATAATGGCATGGCGCGGTAAATGCGTTGAGTTAATGAAAATGATTTGGGAGAGGATTTTTCTCCCGGGCAGAGTGTGTATGATACAGGCGGACCCATGAAATACCATGGGCCCGTTTGTTGCGCATCAGCCAGACCTTATCAGCGTGTCTGACAACGCGTGGCTGGTGTACAAGTTAGTGCAGTTTTTTGATGGGTAGTAAAAATATACTAAGGAGAAATGGCGGAGGGTATTTAGATGCAAAATTTTTTGGATCAGTTTTATCTGAATTTCATTAAGGACGACCGTTGGAAGTATCTGACGGACGGACTGAAGACTACGCTGCTGATTACTTTTTTTGCAGTGATTCTGGGTCTGGTTCTGGGCTTTCTGGTGGCGATTGTCCGTTCCAGCGCAGTGAAGAGCGGGATAAAGAAGCCTGCGAAAATCAAGGAGAAGGGTGTTTATTTTAGGAAGCTGCTGGGCTATTATCTGTTTAAGCTTGTGGATTTTATCTGCCAGCTTTACCTGACGGTAATCCGCGGTACACCTACGATGATTCAGCTGTTGATTATGTATTATGTAATTTTCGGAAGCGTTACCATAGATAAAAGGGTGGTGGCGATTCTGGCCTTCGGCATCAACTCCGGCGCATATGTGGCAGAAATCGTGCGTTCCGGCATTATGGCCATTGATATCGGGCAGTTTGAAGCCGGCAGAAGCCTGGGCTTTGGCTATCCGGCAACCATGTGGCATATCATTCTTCCCCAGGCGCTGAAAAATGTGCTTCCCGCGCTGGGAAATGAAATTATCGTGCTCCTGAAGGAAACCTCCATCAGTGGTTACATCGCCCTGACGGATCTGACCCACGGCGGCAATGTTATCCGGAGCCAGACCTATTCCGCATTCATGCCCCTGATTGCCGTTGCAGTGATTTACCTGGCAATCGTATCCCTGCTGGCGGCAGGTGTTTCCAAACTGGAAAGGAGGCTGCGTACAAATGAACGCTGACGGACAGATTTTATTTGAGATCCGGGACCTTTGCAAATCCTTCGGGGATATCTCGGTCCTTAAAAATATCAGCACCACCATATCCCAGGGCGAGGTAGTGGTGATTGTGGGACCCTCCGGTTCCGGCAAATCCACCTTTCTTCGCTCCCTGAACCTGCTGGAGGAGCCTACGGCAGGGCAGATTCTTTTTGAGGGAAAGGATATCACCGATCCCAAGGCCAATATTAACCTGTACCGGCAGCATATCGGTATGGTATTCCAGCATTTTAACCTGTTTCCCCACAAGACGATTCTGCAGAACATGACGCTTGCGCCCATCCAGCTGCTGAAACGTCCGAAAAAGGAAGCCGAGCAGGAGGCCATGCAGCTTCTGGATCGGGTCGGTCTGACGGAAAAGGCCAATGCATATCCTTCGCAGTTGTCCGGCGGGCAGAAGCAGCGTATCGCCATCGTGCGTTCCCTGTGCATGCATCCGGATGTGATGCTGTTTGACGAGCCTACCAGCGCGCTTGATCCGGAAATGGTCGGAGAGGTTCTGGGAGTTATGTCGGATCTGGCAAGGGACGGTATGACCATGGTCATCGTGACGCATGAAATGGGCTTTGCCAAGGAAGTGGGAAGCCGCGTCCTGTTTATGGATGACGGTATTATTAAGGAAGAGAGCGCGCCGAAGGAGTTTTTTGACAATCCGAAGAATCCAAGGCTGCGGGAGTTCCTTTCCAAGGTGTTGTAGGCGGCAGCAGGGCTCTTTGGCGGGACAGGAAGCTGTCTGGTTATGGAAAAAGCCTGGTTATGAAAATATCTGGTTAAAAAAATGTCTGATTATAAAAATGTCTGTTTTTGAAAATAGGGATGCCTGTATAAGGAAATGCCGGCGGGAGGCCGGGGCCTTATGCAGGCATTTTTTATGCTTCGGGGAAATATAATGGTAGAAAAAAGGCGGCTGCCCGGACGGCGGACAGCTGCGAAAAAAGGGTTTATATGCTGAATTATATTTGGGCGGTTATGATTGCCATAGGGGTTATTTACGGGGCCCTGACGGGCAATATTGAGGCGGTGGCAAACGGGGCGCTGGAGTCCGCGGGTGAGGCGGTGCAGCTGTGTATTACCATGGTGGGCATTATGGCGCTTTGGGTGGGGCTAATGGAGATTGCCAAGAATTCAGGGCTGATTGCTTCCATGACAAGGGGGATTCAGCCGTTTGTCAGTTTTTTGTTTCCCAGGCTCCCTAAGAACCATGCGGCAAGGGAGTATATTTCCACCAACATTATTGCCAATATCCTGGGACTGGGCTGGGCCTGCACGCCTGCGGGCCTGAAGGCCATGGAGGAGCTGCAGAAGCTGAATGAGGAGGAGTGCAGGAAAACAGGGAAGTCGCCGCATACGGCGAGCAATGAAATGTGTTCCTTTCTTATTCTGAATATTTCATCCCTGCAGCTGATTCCGGTGTCGATTATAGCATACAGGAGCCAGTACGGGAGCGTGAACCCTACGGCGGTGATCATGCCGGGACTGATTGCCACTTTATTTTCTACGATAGTGGGGGTGATTTTTATTAAGGTGATGGACCGGGGGAGGAAGGGGAGCGGGTGATTCTGCTCAAATATTTTTCAGGGATTTCAGAACCTTTAGAATTCTGTCCTGCTCTTCCGGGGGAAACTGATATTTCCGGCGGGAATCCGGTTCAGATAGCTTAGTTCAGTGTGGAGTGATATGCCGGAGAGTATAATCCGGAATCTTTAGAAATTCATGCTGAAAGCTTATAAATATACAGATTATTTTAGAAATTAATAAAATTATAAAGTAAATTCTGAATATAATTTATAATATTTTAAAATATACTGAGAATTCTTCAAAAGAAATATTACGGTAAATGCAGATGACAGGTCTTTCATTAGTCTATAATAATATGATGTTTATTTACGATATAAGCAGGGGTTTCTGACATATAACCAAGGACTGGCTGGAAAGAGCAGACTGAAAACTGTTATAGGGGCAGCAGGCATAAAACATCGAATCATGAACAGGCCGGAGGTTGCATATATTGTTTAGAGAATGACTGCTGAGGTATGCCGTCTATGATGAATGCACTGGCGAATCTGTCAAATATTATTATTCCGGCGTTGATATTTTATATTGTGGCGTATGGAGTGATTCACCATACAAATGTATATGAAGATTTCATCAAAGGAGCGGAGGATGGCTTTAAGACGGTAATCCAGATCATGCCCACACTTATCGGGCTGATGATGGCGGTGGGGATCCTGCGGGCATCCGGGTTCCTGGAATTTTTCGGCGGGCTGCTCGGGAAGCTTACGGAGCCGATGGGGCTGCCTGCTCCTGTTGTGCCGCTGATTTTTATCAAACTATTTTCCTCTTCGGCTGCAACGGGACTGGTGCTGGATATTTTTAAAAATTATGGTACGGATTCTTACATAGGTATGATGACATCTATTCTGATGAGCTGCACGGAAACCTGTTTTTACACTATGAGTGTGTATTTTATGGCAGCAAAGGTTACGAAGACCAGATATACGCTGGCTGGTGCGCTGACGGCTACGGCGGCGGGAATCATTGCCAGTATTGTATTGGCAGGGATAATTTAAAAATAAGTTTTTCATTACAAAAGGAACAGGCTGCCCTGTTCCTTTTGTGATCTCAAATATAATAAACAAAATGATGTTTTAAGCAAATGCTATTTAACAAACTTCTGTACATAGCCCATGATAAAAATGAACAATACGATGGCGGGCAGGATGAAGCTTACATAAATACGCGACCACTGAGGGAACTTCACACCCTTGCCGGAATCGGCTTCCTTAATGAAGCTCTTCCAGCCCCAGCCATAGCGGCTGGTACAGAACAGCAGGTATCCCAGGCTTCCCAGGGGAAGCAGGTTATTGGAGACGATGAAATCCTCCAGATCCTGAATCGTGGAGCCTGCGCCCAGCGGAGCAATTGCGCTCCAGATATTGAAGCCGAAAACACAGGGCAGGGAGAGCAGCAGGATCGCAACGAAGTTGACCGCAACAGCTTTTTTCCTGGTCCATCCGAACAAATCGATGGAGAAGCTTAAAATATTTTCAAATACGGCTATGATGGTGGACAGGGCAGCGAAGCTCATGAAGATAAAGAACAGGGTGCCGAAAATGCGTCCGCCGGCCATCTGGTTAAAAATATTGGGCAGGGTTACGAACACCAGTCCGGGGCCTTCTCCGGGATTTACCTGGAAAGCGAAGCAGGCGGGGAAAATGATCAGCCCGGCCAGCAGGGCCACGATGGTGTCCAGCGTACAGATACGGATGGACTCGCCGGTAAGGGTGTGCTCCTTGGCAATATAGCTTCCGAAAATAGCCATGGCGCCGATGCCTAAGCTCAGGGTAAAAAATGCCTGTCCCATGGCAGCGAAGACAACCTCAAACAGGCCATATTCAGTTATTTTATGAAAGTCAGGTATCAGGTAAAAGCGCACACCTTCGGCTGCACCGGGCAGGGTAACGCTTCTGATACAAAGGATGATCAGGATAACAAACAGGGAGGCCATCATGAATTTGGTTACGCGTTCCACACCCTTCTGCAGGCCGAGGCTGCATACGAGGAAGCCGATGATTACCGTGACGATCATCCAGAAGGTCATGGAACCGGGCTGTCCGAGCATACCGTTAAAAACGCCGCCCACTTCATCCGGTGTGAGGCCGGTGAACTCCCCGCGTATCATTTTAATGACATAAGCGAGCATCCAGCCGCCTACGGTGGTATAGAACATCATGAGGAGATAATTGCCTGCAATGGCAAGAATGGCCATGAAATGCCATTTGCTTCCCTTTGGCTCCAATACGTGGAAGCTGCGGGCAGCGGATTTCTGGCTGGCACGGCCCACCGAAAATTCCATTACCATGATGGGAAGGCCGAGTATTACAAGAAAGACAAGATAGATGAGCACGAAGGCGGCTCCGCCGTATTTTCCGGTAATGTAGGGAAAACGCCATACGTTTCCCAGACCAACGGCACAACCGGCTGAAATGAGGATAAAGCCCAGCCGGGATGAGAACTTTTCTCTTTTTTCCATAAGTTAATTCCCCCTAGAAAATTGTGTGTACTTTAAACAGCATATAAGAGAAGGTGGGGGAAGTCAATAGGGAAAACGGAAGTAAAATTAAACATAAAGAAATGGGAATAAACAGCCAATTATCTTGTGGAAAATGACGGCATATGCTATGATTACAGAATATGATATGTCACAATACGTTAAAGTAATAAGGAATATCGCAGGCGATAACATGAAAGATAAAATAATAAAAGATTCATATGGTTTTACTCTTATTGAGATGATAGTCGTGATGATTATTATTGGAATTTTAGCGGCTATTATGGTTCCGTCTTTATTACATTATATAGATCGCAGTAAGGCGGATGAATGTGAAGTAAACCGGAAGGCGTTGGTTTTGCAGCTGGAAGGTGCAAGAGCACAGGATCCCGGAAAGACGATGTATGATATTGTGAATGAAAATGAAGCAAGCGGCGAAATTACGTGCCCGTCCGGTGGAAAATATGAGGCGGTGGATAATAATACTGTCAGGTGTACTATTCCGGAGCATGGAGAGAATGGGGTGTTAACTGATGAGAGTGAGCATGCTATGGGGGATGTTGAGGTTATAGTTCCGGAAATACCATCGACGGATTCTGTGGAGGAATCCGAAGAATCAGGGGATGATGATACGAAAGAGACTGGAAAAGAAGGAGAGTTGTGTTTTAAAGTTGGTGATGTTTGGTTCTCAAGTTTACTGGTAAGTTCTTTAGCAGAAAAAAATCAAGGTAAAAATAATTATCATTTCGAAAATAATACTGTTGTTACTGAAGATGGAAAAACTTTTTATTTTCAGGCAAATAATGATGGTTATATAAATTATCATAATAATGGTAAATATACAACTGTATTTGGAGGAATGACCAAAGTAAATTGTGATAATCTAATGATATTAGCCAATAATTTTGATAAAGAACATAACACTTTATATGAGACAATACATAAAGGGCAAGTAGTAATTGATAATAATAACTATTACATAGCAATACAAAATATTAATAAACAGGAACCCAATACTGCTAAAAATTTACAAAACACAAATAACTGGCGTCCATTGTCTTTATGTAGCGAATAATTTGTAAAATTAAAGAAGGAATATATCTATGATATTTACAAAAGATAAGAGAAGATTAAATACCCATGGCTTCACCCTAACAGAGGTAATAGTCACCATTGTCATTCTCGGCATATTATTGGGAACGACCATAACCGGCCTCATAACCTGGCAGCACCGCGCCATGTATAAGAAAAACAATGAGTATGCCCAGATAATATTTAATGCCGCCCAGTCAGCACTTTCCCACAGGGAGGCAGGAGGCAATCTGGAGGAACTGGAAAAGTATGTAAAGGGCGGAAGGGACGGCAGCGGCCAGGCTCAGGATTACAGTATTTCCTATCCGAGGGATCTTTATTATCTTGATATTACAATGGATGAAGCTTCTGATGAAGAGTTATTAAAACAAAATGAACTATATCAGCTAATCAAGAATTACATATATGATAAGGAAATATACAATGCGGCTATTCGTCTGGAATTTGCACCATCAGACGGAACTGTTTATGCCGTCAGCTATACGGACCGTGTTAACAAGTTTGAATATTCACAGGCGGATGGTTCCGATGGAAGGACGATGGGAATCAACAAGGACGTTCGTAGTGATGAGGGAAGAAGAAAAAAACAGTTTTTAGGCTATTATGATACAGAACTATCAGAGGAGGCGCCTCCGGGAACCTATGGAAAGCCTACAATTCGAAAAGCTGAACTTTTGAACGAAGAAGCATTGATATTAAAATTTTCCCTGGCAGCACAGAATCAGCCATTTTGGAGCAAATATACCTATTTAATAGAATTATATGATGATAATGATCAAAGAAGGATTGCATTTACTTTAAAAGCCGATGATTTTGCAGACAGTGATTTAAGTGCTGGAATTATGCATCAGAGTCACGTTGACATTTATAAATATAAAAATACTGCGGATAAGACCGGTGAGAAAATACCTGATTGTCCAATTGAGCTGATGATGAACAGTGCAGGGGAATTCAATATCGTTCTGGATGGCGTGGATTATGGGGCAGTTGAGGCATTTGACTCAATACTGATGCTGGAAGGCGGGAATACCGTCGATGGAAAGCAGTATAAGAATACCTATAGTTTCATGCGCTTTACTACAGAAAAAGATACCGAAGGAGGAATTCCTGTTGATACTAAAAAGGTGTATGCGAAGGTTTCGGCATCTACTAAAAGCTACGTAGGAAGACAAACGGCATCCAATAAAGAAAATCCTTTTATGGATGAAGTGAAAGGGACATCCTCGTCGCCTGAATATGTTATCAGGAATGCAAGGCATCTATATAATATTCGTTTTATGGAGGCGCTGAATTATGATTCCGCGCAACCGGCATCAGCGGTTAAATATACCCAGAAGCAGAATGTTATATGGGGCGGAAATGATGGTTTGGTAGCCGATGGCTTCCTTTTTGATACTGATTCAGTAATAAGCGGCAGTAAGACATCAGCAGTTCTTGAACCGGATGCTCCCTATTATATACCAGGTGCAGGCACAACTTCCCAATCCCCTGGACCGAATACAGAATATGCCCATTTTCCGGCAATCCCCAAGCTTGGTGATAATAGTACCCTTTCGGCGAAAGCTATGCTTGGCGGGAGCTATCATGTCAAAATGCTCACACTGAGGGAAACTAAGGCAGCCGCATTAAATGATATAACGCAGATAGAAAACTATGCATTAGGTCTCTTCAAGATAAATGAAGGGACTATTTGTGATATGATTTTTACGGATATAAGGGCTGATGGAAAAAACTTTGTCGGGGCTGTATGCGGTCTGAACAGAGGAATGTTATCTGACATTTCTGTTGAAGCGGATGTATATACCTCGACAGATGTTTCCTCAAGAAACTATGTGCAGGGGGTAAAGTGTGTAGGCGGCATTGCGGGAAGTGATATGCTCATACGGGATAAAGATGATGGTACAACTGCTGAACTGCGGGCACTTAAAACAGACTATCAGAGTCTGGATAATGAGGCTGATGTATCAGGCGCTGTATATCTTGGAGGGATTGTAGGAGCAAGTAATACAGATACTGAGGACAGTGAAAGTGTTAAATACGGAATTAAGAAATGCACGAACAATGGTAAGGTTTATGCACGTAAAATACAGGGAGTTAAGATCGAGGACAGCTGTTACATTGGAGGTATTGTAGGATACAAAGAAGGTGGGGTTATACAGGAATGCAATTCTTCTATGGGTACGGAAACCATTGCCGATTTTCTGGAATTGCAAAATGACTTTGCAGAGACGGAATATATTGGTGACTATGCAGGGGGCATTGTTGGATATTGTACCGGAGGAAGCAAAATCATTAACTGCAATACGTTAAGCGGAATTATTACAGGAAAGAATTTTGTTGGTGGAATAGTAGGTGCGCAGGAGATATCAGCTGAAAAACCTGAAAACATTTTGGATGGTAATTCCGGTGGATTGTTTTCGAAAAACTGTAGTAATGGGGCAATCGTAATAGGAAGCAAATATGTGGGAGGCATCGCCGGCAGTAACGGAGTAATTGAAAATAATGAGGTGGTACATAAAAAGTCAGACGGTCTTATTATAAAGAATTGGCAGAATAAAGGAATTGTTCTGGCAACAACTGGCTATGGCGGTGGAATTACAGGAGCAAATGCAGGCAGTTTGATAAATTGCAGCGTTTTTCTTGACATATCTTCAGTGAATGGTGAACAGATACTGGAGAAAATGAAAGAATTTCAAATTTATGATACAAACCGCAGCAAATATAAGTTTACCGGAGGCCTGGCAGGATATAACTGCGGAAACATCAGTGCGGAACAGATGGAAGAAGTTTACGCATTATTAGCAGGTTGCTATTATGTAGGGGGGTTGGTTGGCTATAATGATGTGGGGGCTGAGTTAGATATTGATCACTACTCACTTCAGGGAGGATATATAGAAGGAGATGCGTTTGTAGGTGGTGCAATTGGGTGTAATGCATCTGAAAGTATTTTTGGAAGTACGGAAGCTGAGGCAATGACATTCAATTTATCTCCCAATAAGGTTCAGGGAATGTGGTATGTGGGCGGTGCAATTGGAGGTAATATCGTTGCGCCTTCAGGAAATATTTATCTGCAATGTAATGTGGATAATATTTTCGGAACGGTAAGTGCTTCCTGTGGACTTAATAATAATTGTGGTTATGCTGGTGGATTTGTGGGATATAACAGGCTGGTTAAAAAAGAGTATTCCAGCCAGATAATAACGGAAGCCGACAGATTATGCGAACTGGCGGTTGAAACTGTTTATATGTTAGGGGCAAATAATCAGATGACCCCTGATTCGCCGCCTCCGGAAAGCGAAGAGGCCAATCAAGGGCCTGGAGATGAGGAAAGACTTAAAAAATATTTTGAAGAATTTGAGAAGTCGGATATAGCATCGGCAGGGATATATAAAGACGATCCGGCTTTATATATCGTTGACAGTACAAACAGCGCTTATAGTAAATCTGGTATAAATCAGGGAAAAGGTTCCCGGATTAATAATCTGTCTGAAGTAACTGGCGGCGTTATGGTTGGCGGTATTGTCGGAGGGAACGATTCCCAGACAAAATTAACGATTAGATATGCAGTTAATATGGCCAGAATAAGTTCAAATAACAGTATTGGGAGTGAGGACAGGACTTGTCTGTCCGTTGGGGAAAATAAGTATATCCCTGCTTCAATAAATTTGGACAAAGATAAAAATTATATAATAAAGGGAGAAACGGTCAGGTATTCCTATACAGGAGGAATTATCGGCCTTGTAAATGAGGGTGTTGTTCTGGATAGCTGTTATAATTCAGGAGATATCAACCTTCTTGGGGATGCTACTTATAAAGGTGCCCTGGCGGAAATTAACGAAGGGACGATTCTCAACTGTGAAGCGCAGAGCTTTGGGGATAATTCGTCTGTATATATTGGAGGAATTACAGGACGCAATGCAGAAACAGGGAAAATATATAATTGTTCAACTGCTGGAATAATTTCAGGTAAAGCGGCAGTTGGAGGAATTGCTGCGGAAAATTATGGGAGAATAGGGCTTACAGATGAGAATAATAATGGTGGGAAGCATAAAATTGCGGCCCGCATAAATGCCGAGGAGATCTGTGCAGGTGGTGTGGCCGGCTTTAATACGGGGATAATCGATGGATTTCTTCTGACGGAATCTGTTACAGGTACAGCGTCCTATATCGGAGGTATTACGGGAATTAATTATGGGACGGTTAGAAATGTGGGAATGGAAGGAAAGGGAATCTCTGTATCCGGTAAAAGTTATGCAGGCGGGTACATAGGCTATATGAGAAACCTCACTTCCAACCCGGTGGTGTTCGGGGGAACAGAGAATGAACCGCTTCTGGGACTTGCAGAGGTAACTGTAACAGGAGAACAAACAAGAAATGATTATGTAGGTAATGCGGGAGGTTTGATTGGATATATTGACAATCGGGAAGATGATAAGGGGATAGAAATACAGTACTGTAAGGTTACAAACAAAGTTACGGCTATACTTGGAAATGCAGGCGGAATAACGGCTTATAATGATTCTGTTATCCAAATGTGCAATATGTCCGGAACTGTGGAAAGCAACAGAGGGATCAGCGGAGGCATTACAGCTGTAAATGGCGAAAAAGCGGGCATATATGGATGTGTGACAGAACATGAGAACGACAAAACAACTATAGTAACAGGAACCGAAAGCGCAGGCGGAATTGCAGGTGAAAATAATGGCAGAATATCATCATGCATTGTAAAGCCGGCAATAAGGATTCAAAACCTTTCTTCCGTGTCCGGGGAGGCTTATTTGGGCGGCATTACAGGGAAGAATGGAAAAACGGGAATTATTGGCGATACGGATCAATATGGCTGCTGGGTAGGAGATAATTCCTCCCCGGTTGATTTGTATGCATATACTTCCAACTGCCGTGTAGGCGGAATTGCAGGGGAAAACAGTGGAAAAATATATGGATATGGAAAGAGTAACGATCAGAAAACAGACAGAATTATATATATTCGGACACATTGTGGAAGTGACAGTGTAACCGGATGGTTCGGCGGAGCTGTCGGAATCAATATATCCGCAAGTATTTTGAAAGGTGTTCAGTGTGTCGGTTATATAGAAGGCTATAATGGTTCTTCAGGAGGCTTCGGAGGAATTGCGGGGCAGAATGAGTCAGAAATCTCGGAATGTACCTTTAACGGTATTATAAGAGCCCAGGGCGCTTCCAATGATTTTGTAAGCGTCGGGGGGATCGCGGGCAAAAATACATCGGAAGGAATGATTAAAGAATGTCTTGTTGGGGTAAAAAACCGAAAGATACCCGAGTGGGCTCGTAAGGAGAGCGGTTTAAATACAGGTGAGGATACAACGGTAGTCAGTGCTCTAAAGGGGAAAGAATCCTGTGGGTATGTTGGAGGTATTGCAGGTAAAAATGATGGCACTGTCAGCGATATAAAATGTAAGGATGCTACCGACAAAGTGGAGATCCAGACAGGAAAAGGCCATATTGGTGGTATCATAGGTTATCATACTGCTTCAGGAAGAGTCAGTAATGTAGAAAATGGTTCCGGCTGGTCTGTCACAGCAAACAGTTCTCAGACGGATGACGCAGCAGGCGGAATCATAGGGTTAAGTGCAAGTGATTATGATGCTTCCGGTCTTACAAATTATGCTGCCGTTACGAAGGTAGTGAATAATAGTAATGCAGTCGGTGGTATTATAGGACGTCTGGAAAATCGGAACTCTTCCACAAGGGTTATTTCAAGCTGCACAAATTATGGAAAAATTACAGGAAAAGAGAGAGTTGCGGGGATTATTGGTAACTGGAAATATAAGGGGGGAACCCTGAAAGAATGTGTGAACTATGGAGAAGTAAATATTCAGAGTCAGCTTGGGGCAGGAATTGTAGGCTATCTTTACCTGATTAACAGCGGCGAAACGGTTCAGATTATGAATAGCAATAATTATGGAAACATAATTGGTGGTTCGGTATGTGGAGGAATCTTATCTGGTATTGGAGGAGATACGGTACCTGTGAAGGTTAGCCTTATTCAATGTGTTAATACGGGTATTATCGGTGGAAGCGGTACTCTGGGTGGTATTTGTGCAAGACAAACCAAATGTACCTTTGAACTTAACGGTTGCCGAAATTATGGTTCTGCTAAAAATGGAGCTCAGGTAAGTGGCATTCTTGCAGCAAGTGAAAAAGCAGAGAAGGCGATATTGCAAAACTGTTATGGGGTAGCAATGCTACCGATTCCTATCACGATAAGTCCTATCAGTAACAACTCTTATGATAATTATTTTTTTACTGATAATGGAGAATTAGTAGAAACTTCGCCGATTATGATGGAGGCTTCAATAAATAAATCAGTCGATAATAATGAATTAATGCCTTTTTTCCTAACGGACTTTAATAATGGAACAAGGTTCTTAGTAAAGACGGATTTTAACAGCAAATCAGGTAACGAAATCACACTGAAATTTAAGAAGGATAATCAATATGTAGCATTAAATACGAAGTATATGCAAATAGCTTGGTATATTCCCAGTAAAAGGACATATTCTTTTGAGGTATCCTTAAAGTATGAGGGAGAGAATGAATTTATAAAGCTGGGAAAAGAAGAGGATGGAAAAATCTTACCTTATACCTGGAGTGGGTCCTTCAAGGATTTTTCAGATCTAAACGGACCAAATCTTCTGGATGATAATGAACTTAATAAGGTTGAGAAGGTGGAATTTAGAGATGCAGAGAACTTTAATTCAACTCGGGAAATAGCAGAAATTAAAATTGAACTAACAGGAGGGAGTAATTATTTTTCTATATGGGATATTTATGTGGAAGGTATTACACGGCAAAAACAGAGGGGCGGAAGCGGCACCGCTTTGCAGGTAAAAGAAGAAAATGGAAAATATAATGCCTATCGTGGAAATGATACATATATTGAAAAACTGAATGAAAACCCGTGTTTATGGCCTGGTACTGGGTTTGAATTATATACAAAAATTGACCCTCAGCTGAAGCAGGGAGGAATTCCAACTGGTAAATTAACTAAGCCGAATGTACATGAAATAAATAATGTTATAAATCCGTGCCCGATAGCTTGGGATAAAGTAGTTAATGCAAGCAGATACGATGTAGAGGTACAATTGTTCGAATCGGCAACATCTGAAACTGCAATTCCTGATATAGGGTATACGGTCAGTGTTCCTGCCTCAGAATCGCCAAAAGTACAGATCCCAATTTCAAGTGATTGGGGTGGAAAATATATGCAGGTATTTGTAAAAGCAATCAGTTATTATCCATCGGAAATGGGATATGATTCTTCTCCAGGCTATAGTAATAAAGTTTTTGTAATGGCGCCTTTGCCAACGCCAGAAGCCCATCTGGAATTTATGCTGGATACGGACGGAATAGGATTTTATGCGCTTTGTCTGGATAATATTGATGAATATATTGATCAAGATGGAAAGTTCTATCCTGCTCAAATAAAAGTAAGTTCCCAAATGGGCATTGGCCAGGAAGGGACTATATTGAATTTGTCAGACTTTGACAGGGATACCGGAAAAGCTAAGACAAAGATAGCGATTAGTAACACTAAAACAGCTGATACTGTCTGGTTTCAGGCATTGACTGCAGATAAGACGGCTTTCTTGGACTCTGATGTTATGACAATACAGACTTCTTTATTTACTGCGGCTTACATAAACACAACTACATTGGCAGAACCTTATTTTGAGTACGAAAAAGATGCTTCTGGAAAATCCCAGTATATTACGGGTACAAAGGAGGATGATTTTGGATATAGCGTAAAGCTTATACTGAAAAAGAATGAAAGTGAAACTTATTGGCGTTCAGAAGTTCTTTTGTTTGATGAGAATGTTGGAATGGACGTTGTAGTAGCGTCGGGAGAAAATCGTGTATCGGTGGATACTGTAGTTTCATTAACAGATTTTCCGTTGGGACTATCGGAAAAATTCTTGCATAGTATGGATGATAATACAAAGTTAACTGTTAGAAGCTACCTCTGGGCTACACAGGGCTATTGCGTTCGCTATGGTTCTGCAAAAGCATTAAATAATGAGCCAATACTCAAAGAGGAACTTAACGATGCTTCTTTCCCAACGGTATTTGATGCTCAGGGAAAACTGAAAAATGGTTACTTCATCGAACTGGTAAATTCCGATGGCGAAGACTCGCTTTATAATATTCGTTACAGTACCATATTGGAGGATCATCTTAATTCATTGCCGAAATACGGAGCACAATATGGCGAAAAGATTATTACAGTAAAAGAATTGAAGGATAAAGATAAGTGGCAGCCTTCTCCAAAGTTGGAAGAGACGTATGAAATAGATAACAATACATGTATCTTTACTTGGGACAAGGGTGAAAACTACACCAAAGCACAATATAAGGTAATCCTGACAGGGACAAGTCCTGATGGAACTCTGAAGGAAATTTATCCGGCAGGTAAAGCCTCCGTTATTCAAGATAATAAAATTGAATTGGATTGCAGCAACTGGAATTATAAAAACCTTAAGCTTCAGGTAACGCGGATTGGAACGACAAAGAATCCAGGGAATGGTATGCAGATAGCGGATAAGCTTTGCAGTTACAGTGAGAAAGATTATAAAATGTTATTAAAGCTGCCTCAAATAACACAGCCTGATACGCCGTCGCTTTCAGAGAATAACAGGGATAATCTGAACTATGATATATCCTGGAAAGGCATAACTGACAGCGGGCAGCAAAAGGATTTGAAGGAATATCTGATATATGCGGATGTTTTATGGGAAAGTAACCCTGGATTGACGGAGGAAAATAAAACAGAACTTCAGGAGTCCCTTAAAGTGTTTGGAGAGGAAAATCTGACAGAGCTGACCGAAGAAGATGGATCAAAAAGAGGAATCAGAATACTGCTCGGCAGAAAATTAAAAGAAGATGGTGATACAGTTTTATCAGGCTGTAATCTTGAGGAACTGCATGGGCTGAAGATAGAGATTCACGTTAAAGCTATCGCACTTGCCTCGGATGATGCAGTTTATACAGATTCGGATGAAGGGGTACATCGGTCTTTCCAGGTACCTGAGCGTATGGTTCTTCCAGAAGATATTTCATTTGAGCTGTTCTATGAAGGAACGGAGGCAAAGCTTGGGGAACAGGATATCTTAACCGTAGCTGAATTCAGCAAATTGAATTTAACAGGTATCGTAAAAAGTGAGGTGGAAAACCTAAGAGGTTCCTATAAATTTGAAGCTGCTGTATATGATGGAACAGTGGAGACAGATGCCGGGCAGAAAGAACTGATTATCAAGAAGGATGGAAAATATACAGTTAATGAAGAGTTCCTTGAGAACGGAAGCATTACTGCTGCTCCGATTTGTCCTGAAAATATATTAGTAGATACGCCCAATGGTACAATGAATTCTTCGTCCCTGCGGCTTGACTCTGTAAGAATGAAAAACTGGATGGAGGAAAAACCGGGTGATTTATCCGGAAAGTACCTGATTATCCGTTTCAGGGGAGTTGAGAGCAGCAGTATAAGTTCCGTATGGTCAGAGTACTATGTACAAAAACTTCCTCAGTTACGTCTTGAAATGCCTCAAATTGAGGTGGTAACAAAGGAAGAAACGATCGGGGTCTATTCACTGGAGCGTCAGGTACTGAAATGGAACTGCAGTGAGGATACGCACATATCGGGATTCGATATCTTTTTAAGAGACTTGATATCTCCGGAAGAGGATGGGGTATATCTTGATGTTGAAGTAACCACAGAGCCTGAGCAGCCGCCTGCAGTTCAGGTTATTATGAAAAATAAGGAAAAGGAGAAGAAAGTTACAGTATCCGGTACAGAGAACGATGGAAATATTGTCTATACCTGTAAACTGTCTGACTGGTCGGATAATAAGTACAAATATGTATTTTATGCGCCCTGGGATTCAGCGGTAAAACGGAATATGGAGCCTGAATTGGAAATTGTTGCAAAGCCGGTGAATGATGGTGCAGCTTACACTTATACATATAATTTAGTGCTGCCGGATATCAGTGCTCTTCAGTATAAGACAGAGAATAGCCGATATTTATATACTGCAGATATTGTAATTCGTGCGAAAGCAGCATCCTCGGAGAAACAGTTTACATCGTCATTTGACAGAATATGGGGAAGAATTATAAAGGATGATGATGAAACAACGATAGATATGGATATATTTGATAATCCTGATAATTTAAGCCTGAGTGAACTTGTATCTGCACGCAGACCCGGATACCAGATTATCAAAACAGAAAATATCCCATGGATTATCGGAAAGTCCGGTGACTCCACGAAGTCTGCGGTAAACTCTGTTTCAGGAAATTCTGTATCCGGTAACAGCATATCCGGAAATACAATTGATGAAAAAGAAGCTGCAGAGGAGAGTAAAACGGAAAAGCCTTCTGAAGATGGGAAGAAAGACGAGAGCGGTACTGGTGAGCCGGAGAGTGAAACAACCGAGAGCGGTACCGGAGAGACGGAAAGTGAAACAACTGGGAGCCCGGATGAAACAGGGACAGAGGATAACAGCACGAAAACAGATATAGAAACAGAAGAAAAGAATGAAAGCACAACTGGCAGTGAAACTCAAAGCCACAAGTTGGAGGAAACTGTTTCAATGCATACGTCGGCTGAACCTTATGAAACACCATAAAACACAGGGAGACTTCTCCCGTGTACATATTAACACATGTATTTGTAATAAAGGAAGGAGGGAGCCATGAGAAAAAAGATAAGCTATATACTAGAAAAGAGACAGGGACAGACGATGATACTCGTAATCGGAATTATGTTTTTATTCATGGCTCTTTCTCTTACCATACTGCTTTCGGCATCTGCTATGATGGGCTCCACAAGACAAAATGCCATAAGTACCAGATGCAGGATGGCAGCATCGACCTTTAGCCAGATATTGGGAGAAGAAATAAGAAAAGAAAAGTGGACTGAAGACAGCTTAGCCTATATGATGGCAGGCATGATAAAAGAGGATTGTGAAAATGCGGGCACGTTTCAGTATTGTGCCGATGTGCAGGAAAAAAGAGTATCCTGGGTATATACTCCAATGACCTCTGGAAAGCCGGTAGGTGAGGTACTCAACGGTTATGATATAGAAGTCAGATTTTACTGGGGAAATATGAATAAGAAACTGGAAGATATCCAGACCGCGATTATGAATGGAGAAACAGACAGTGATAAATTCAGTGACCTGTTTCTTTATACGGAGGTTACTTGCAGTAGAGGAAAAGAAAGCTGGAAAGTGAAACAGCAGTATCAGATTATAGTGAATGCTGATAATGAATGGTTATTTCAATAAGGGGTGTTTGGCATGAAGAAGATATTGCATGAAAACAGGGGATCCTCGATCATATCCGTAATGGTTTCTTTTATGATTTTGATGCTGGGTATACTGATGGTTTCAACTTCTGTAACGGCGGCTCTGAAAGTATCGGAACAGGCAATTGAAAACCGGACAGTCACAGAATCAGCGCTTGAAGCATACTATAGTAACCCGGCGGATGGTTCTAAACCAATTATGCAGCATTTTACTCTTGTTCCGCAGAAAAGCGTGGATCAGGACGGCGATATTGTTTCAGGGATTGATGGAAAGCAGTTTGAGATAAAAGGACCGGTGGGATATCAGTTTGATTTTACTTATAGCAAGCTCAGGGAAAATAAATACTCCTTTTATTATTTTGCGGAATACAAGCCGTAGCAGAATAAAGGCTATTTGTGACAGATCGAGACAGTGGCCTGGGAGCGAGTTTGGTAGAGACTTTCAAATTGCTGATTGATGCAGTACCGCAGACAAGCTGTGATATGCAGGAGTGGAATATAAAAGTGAAGAATGAAAAAGGATATACATTAATTGAATTAATCGTAACCTTTGTTTTAATAGGAATTTTTATGCTGTCGGCCACTGCGGTTACAAGTGCTTTTATGAGAGTGCATTTGAAAGTGACTAGCGCTTCAAAGGGACAGACGGTGGCGGATACAATTCTGGAAAAGATAAATGGGGAGATTTCACAGGCGCAGAGGGAATACCTGCCTGATACTGAAACAGAGAATATCAATTATAGTGTTTTAATTGAACATGGCCCGGAAAACGGAGATGAAGGAAGAAAGGACCGCATAAAATATATAAATAAAGATGGAATTGTGGTTCAATGCGGACTGATAGAGGATGTGGCCTCGGACAAAACAAAAGAAAAGGCAGCAGCCGGGAATCTGGATAATGAAATGTTAGTTTTCCATTATAACGCTGTTGACGAAGAAGATATTGTGGACTGGTATTATGGAAGCCCTACCTACATGGGAATGAAAATTTCCCAGCTTCAATTTGATTTGGTGGGAGACAATGCGATAAAGGTAACTGTTACTTTATATAATAAAAAGACAGGATACCGATTTACAACATTCAAAATGGTAGAATGCTATAATCTGCGAAATGGTGATATTGTCGAAAAGTAATAAAAACAGCGGAATTTGTTGACAAAGAGTTATGAAAAGACTATATTTAGTAAAAAGGTAATATTCTTGTAATAACAGATATATAAAGTTATATTATGTAATTTATGTTCGGCAGATTATATAATATTTAATTTTATATTTGTGAAATGCAGGAATGTCTCTTCTGTATTGGGAATTGAGAAGAGCAGGAATTAAAAATTCAGGTAAAGGAGCGGAGCGGGAGTAGGGAGTTGTAACTGTTAATTATACTATTGAGATGGTTTCATAGTATTATGTTTAGAAAGGATCTTGAAATGAAATTATTACAAAATTTGAAAAAAGATAAAAAAGGGTTTACCTTGATTGAGATGATTGTTGTTATAGTAATTATTGGTATTTTGCTTGCGATTCTTGTACCAGGTATGTTTAAATATATTGAACGAGCAAAGAATAAACAAATAGAAGTAAATGCAAGAAATGCATATATAACAGCACAAATATTGATTGCAGATGAATATAGTAAAAAAACTCCAGCCTATAGTGCAGTAACAGGTGATGCTATTAGAGATCAAAGTGAGGTTGATGGTAAGATTGGAATGGTTTTTAAGGATAGCAATGGCAAGATTACTAGTTTTAAATATTGTGAAAGTGGGAAGGTAGCTACTTTGGATATTGACAATGAGGTTTGGTCCGTTTCTACTGATGGTGTTTTTACAGAAGACTCTATTAGCCACTCATAATAATTAATCAGTTTGCATTTTTAAGATAGTTCGGATTGATATTTACAAATAGAATTTACATAAGAAGTTATGATTAATGGTGAAGTGGTGAAAAATGTCGTAAAAAAATTATTGATAAGATTTATGATAATTCTGTTTTTTTTGTTCATGTGGATAATAGGATTATTGTCTTATAAAAATTCCTTAGATGCGGAACATATGTTCAGAACTGCCAAAAATATTCAATTATCAATGCGTCTTCTTTCTATTCAATATTATGGTGAAAATCGTAATTTATATGCTCCTAATAATGAATTTGGTATGGAAGAGGACACACTTAAAGAGATAAAGTCGCTTTCTGATGCAGATGGGGAGATTACACTGATATCATGGAATTATCAGAAATCAGTTCCTGCAAAGTTTATATATGAAACAGATTCTTATTTAGTATTTTATGAGTATAACAGTAATAATGATGAATTAGAATGGAAGGTATGTAGAATACACCCAGTGATAGAAAGAGGATTTCATTAAATATTAAATAAATATATATGGTATTCTGCCCGGCGTAGGCCGGGCAGAATTTATATAAAATATCAATTGTAACTAATAAAAGATAATCATTTTTATATTTTATCTTGTTAGACTAATTCAAATAATAGGTCACATAATTGATAAATACAGTTGAAAATATTAGCACAATACATTTAAAATAAGGTAGTTTATTATTGGAGAGAGGCTTTATTTTGGGTATACTGAGACTGTCTATATAACTGTGTATTGTAGTAAATTGGTATGTACCCGGTTT
>NZ_QVLV01000036.1:0-49472 GCF_003435485.1 Eisenbergiella massiliensis | reverse complement strand
AGCGGAAGGTGCCAAAAAGAGATTTAGTGTAACTTTCATGCAAAGTTCAGATACAAAAGAATTATTCAGACACTGACATCTTTTCCTAACTTTATATCATGGATTATTGTGTTTTCAATTGCGGCAACTTTTTTTTCAGTTGAAGACGGATTAATTAATCAGGTCTTTTTTGACAAGCTTGGCTGGTTGAGTGTGCCTACCAACTTTTTGGCAAACGCAGACATTGCAAAAGTTTTTCAGACCTTCTTTTTAAGTGTATGGAAAAATTGCGGATGGTCTGCAATTATATATCTGGCTGCAATTACAGGAATTGATCAAAGCCTTTATGAGGCAGCTAAGGTCGATGGAGCAGGTCGTATTAAAAGAATTATTTACATTACAATTCCGGGTATTATGCCAACATTTATTGTATTGTTGGTTTTGGGGGCAGCGAATATTTTAAACACGGGATTTGATCAGTATTATGTTTTTACAAATGCAGTTACGCTGCCGGTATTAGATAACTTGGATACATATATTTATCGAACTGGAATACAAAACCTGAATTTTTCATATGCGACAGCAGTAGGTATGAGCCGCTCAATTGTGAGTGTATTACTTCTGACCGTAATTAACCGGGTTGCTTACCATGTAAATGGTGCAAAAATTATATAGGAAGGAGGGGTGGAAATATGTATCGAAGAAATAATCTGGGCGATAAAATTTTTATGGGAGTGGTTTGGCTGATTTTGACTTCATTTGCTTTTATTTGCCTGTATCCATTTTATATCGTAATAATAAATTCTTTTTCTAACCCGGATGCGGTATTGGGCGATATGGCTTTAGTTTTACCCAGAGAACCGACGCTAATTAATTATGTTGAAGTAATAACCAGAAATAATATTTTTAAACCTTTCTTTGTTTCCGTTGCAAGGACCGTTATCGGTACTATACTGTCGGTTACCGGCTGTTCTATGCTGGCTTATGGCCTTACAAAAAAAGAATTGCCGTTCCGTAAACTGATGTATCGGATATTGGTATTCAGTATGTATATATCTGCAGGTGCAATACCGGTATATGTAACTTTTACAAAATATGGCTTTCGTAATAATTTTTTAGTATACGTAATACCGGGGATGATTTCAGTTTATAATATGATTCTGGTAAAAGTATTTATTGAGCAGCTTCCTGCTGAAGTAGAAGAAAGTGCAATGATTGATGGCGCGAATTATTATCAGATTTTTTTTCGGATTATATTACCTGTGATAACGCCAATCACAGCTACTATTGCGACATTTACGGCAGTTGCCCAATGGAACAGTTGGGTGGACAACCTGTGGTATTGTTCTGATAAAAATCTGGAAACCTTACAGCTTATGCTTTTAAATTTTGTTCAAAGTCAGTCTATGAATTTAAGTGAAGCGGCTCGTTTGAGTGGTGACGCACTAAAAGAAAAACTTAGGGTCAATCCAACATCGATACGTATGGCGGTAACGGTTATTACAATTACACCAATTATGCTGGTGTATCCGTTTACACAAAGGTTTTTTGTAAAAGGAATCATGATTGGGGCAGTCAAGGGCTAACGTGCGTAGCCGCACAGTTAATATATAAATTTAAATGGAGGATAAGTGTATGAAACTAAAAAAATGTATTGCTGTATTGATGTGTTCGGTACTATTTATGATGACCGGATGTGGGGAAAATACAGAGGGGGTGCAAAATGATAACCAAACATCACAGAATGTTGACAGTACGGAGAGCAAGGAAGCGGATGTGACAAAAGAAATGGTGACATTGACAATATTTAATCATAATGCATCTAATATGCCATCGAATATATTAGATAACCCTGTGATGAATAAAATAGCTGAAGAAACAGGTGTTATTCTGGATTGGTCTCCCTTTATGGGAAACAATACGGCAGATGAAGCCGCTTCAATGCTGATTGCATCTAATGAATTGCCGGATATTTGGCTGGTTAACAGTCCTTCAATCAATCAGACTTTACTGAATAATAAACTTATTATAAGCATTGATCCTTATTTAGATAGTTTTGGGAAGGATATTCAGGAAGTAGCTCAGGATGCTTTGGATTTTACAAGATTTAAATTTAACACTCAGGAAAATTATTTTATTCCAGCTCAGGTTGGCGGTATTAACTGGTATCCGTCAGGCTATGATAATACATTTTCATATAGGTACGATTTGTGGGAAGATATGGGGAAACCAGAACTTGAAACCTATGATGATGTTATCAATTATTGTGTGGAGGCAATGAAATTAGAACCTGAAAATGAGGCGGGACAGAAGAATTATGGTGTTGCAATCCCTCTTGGCAGTAAAGAATTTGGATACCTGGATTGGAACTTTGCACACTTTATTGGCCAGGGGGATAAGAATATTTTTGTAAATATAGATTTTGAAAAAGATGAATTAGTTCCCCGACTGGCAGAAGACAGTGCATGGCTTACAGGCGCTGAATTCTTCTTTAAAATGAATCAGGCAGGCGCGCTTGATCCGGAGTCGGCAACGATGAATGGGGATCAGGTACGTGAGAAAGGCGGTGCTCAAAGGTATTTCCTTGGTCTGGCAAACTGGCAGATTGGTTGGCCGAATGACAAATTAGTTGCAGCTCAGGATAAGGAAAAAGGGTATGCACCCTTAGTAGTAGGGGACAGGGGCGACTATGTTTTCTGTAGGACATCCTCTCCTTATGGAAACGGATCTTACTATGCAATATCAAAAACATGTAAGGATGTTGAAGCAGCCATTCGTTTTATAAACTATACAGCTTCCTGGGATGGCACAGAAGTAATGGCTAATGGCCCGGAGGGGACAACGTGGGAATATGTGGATGGTAAACCCAAAGCTTTCCCGAATGATCCGACTGTAGAAAAAGATCCGGACGCATATAAAAAAATTGGTATAAGCTATGTGGCGCCTGGTTTGCAGGTAAATGGCTATCGGGAGGATCCCAGAGGATGGAAGACAATTTTTGCCCAGGAAGATACTTCTACCTTCAGAGAGAATATGTCTGCAGCAGAGTTGAAATTTATTGATGACAATGGCTATAGTTATGGAACGGAGTATTATGATAAAAACTTTGAACATAACACATTTGCTACTCCGATTTTTGATATGATTGCACCACTTAATCCGGCTGACGAACTGTCAGTGATAGAAACGGATGCAACAACTCTGGCAATTGAGTATTCTGTAAAACTGATTTATGCCACGGATCAGACTGAATTTGATAAGATAAAGACTGAGTTTCTGTCGGAATTAGACAGAATTGGTTATCAGAAGGGTGTCGATTATTACAAAGAAGAGTATAAATTAGCGAAACAAAAATTTGAAGAATTTTCAAAATAGTAATATAAGACAATCACCCGGTATACATAAACTACCGGGTGATTTGTTTCAGAAGGATAAAAATGCAAACTTGGTAAAATGGAGTGTGGACAGAGGACGTTTTTTTCACGGAAATATGAAAAATCGCCACTTGCGAACCTGTGAAGAGGTCTTTAAAATGAAGGCATATTACGGGGCCGGGCAGGACCGGATTTTCTCCAAAAAATATGGCCGGAAGGCTGAGTAATGCAGTATCGCGCAGAAAACGGCGGTACGCGGGAGGGGCAGATATGGAAGCAGAAAAAAGTTATTTATGTCCGTTGTTCTGGCAGCATCATGAGGATAAAGAGATTTTGCTCAGGGAGCTGCGGCAGATGAAGGAAAACGGGATCGGAGGATTCATTGCGGAGTCCAGGCCGCATCCGGATTACCTGGGCAGCGGCTGGTGGGAGGATATGGAACTCCTTGTGCAGGAGGCAAAGCGGCTGGGACTTAAGATGTGGATTTTTGATGACGGAAGCTATCCCAGCGGAACGGCAAACGGGCTGATTGGGGAACGGTATCCCCAATATACGAAAAGATATCTGGCGGTGCAGTATGTGGATGCCATCGGGCCGGCCAGTGAACGGGGAGTCCTCATTGATCAGTGGCTGGAGGACGGGGAACGGTTCCTGTGCGCTGTGGCGGGCCGGCGGCTGGATTACGATGCCAGGTTCTCCATGGATTCCCTGATCGATGTGACCGGTTTTGTGCAGGACGGGATTCTGTACTGGGATATTCCGGAAGGGGAATGGCGGATTTTTATATGCAAGGTGACTGGGAACGGAGGGGAGGAGTGGACGAAGAATTATCTGAATCCGCTGGATCCGGAGGGGACCAGGGCTTTTCTGGATTTGGTATATGAAGAGCATTACAGGCATCTTGGCGCAGATTTCGGGGATACCATACAGGGCTTTTTTACGGATGAGCCGCGGTTTGGGAACAGTCCGGGCTATGACAGACTGTTAGGGGACGATATGGTGCTGCCATGGTCAGAAACGCTGCTTGAGGAACTGGCCGGGGAGGCCGGTTGCGGGAAATCTTTTTCTGGGAATTCTCCTTGCGGGGATTCTTTTGGAGGCTTTTTTTCGGACTTTGTCCGGCTGCTTCCGGCGCTTTGGTTTGACTGCGGGGAGAGGACGGCGGATGTCAGATATCGGTATATGGACGTGGTATCCCGGCGGTTCGGAAAGAATTTTATCGGGCAGATGGGAGACTGGTGCCGGGAACACGGTGTGCGGCTGATTGGGCATGTGATTGAGGAAAACGGAAGCCATGCAAGGCTGGGCTATGGGCCGGGTCATTATTTCAGGGCCATGGACGGGCTGGATATGGCGGGAATTGATGTGGTCAACAATATCTATCCCGGCAGGAGGGACGGCAGGTTCCTGACGCATTTCAATAATTATGATGCGCAATTTAATCACTGGGGGCTTTCCAAGATGGCCAGCTCCTGTGCCCATCTGGATCCGCGCAAGCGGGGAAACTCTGTCTGCGAGGCTTTTGGGGCCTACGGATGGTCGGAAGGGCTGAAGATGATGAAATGGATTACTGACGCCATGTGCGTCAGGGGGATAAACCATATTATTCCACATGCTTTTTCCCCGATGGAATTTCCGGATCCGGATTGTCCTCCGCATTTTTATGCGGGCGGGAACAACCCTCAGTTCCGGCTGTTTTCCGTGTGGGCGGATTATGCCAACCGGGTGTGCGCACGGCTCTGTGACGGCGTGCACGTGGCCAGTGCGGCCGTGCTGTATCATGGGGAGAGTGAGTGGGGAGGGGCGTGCGATCCCTTTGAAAAGGCGGTGAAGGCGCTGATGCTGCGCCAGATTGACTGTGACGTGGTGCCGGGGGACTGGCTGGTGGACCGGGAGCGCAGCCGCGTGGAGGACGGGCGGCTGAAAATCGCGGAGGAAAGCTTCGGCGCGCTGATCGTTCCTTATGCGCAGTATCTGCCCGGGCAGGTGACAAAACGGCTGCAGGAACTGGCGGCCCAGGGAATTGCGGTGGTGTTCGCCGGGGATTTTCCAAAGAGAAGCTATCTGGGGGAAAAATTCGAGCCTGTCTGCGGGATGAAGAAGGCGGCTTATGATGAGCTGGCAGGGGTGCTTACGGAAATGGATTTGCGGGACATCGAGGTTGAGGACGGGGGAAGCTATGGGGAATATCTTGTCTTTTACCATTACAGACAGGGGGAGAGGGATTCTTATTTCCTGACCAATGAAAGCCTTTTTCAGAAGGTTGAAGCGGAAGTTTGTTTCCGGGACGGACGGCAGGCATGTTTTTACGATGCTATGACAGGGGAGTTTCTGGAAGCACATCAGAGACGGAAAGTGGGGAAGGACGGGGAAAAAACAGTGGTGTCCCTGCTGCTTCGCCCCTATGAATCCGTTTTTGTAGTGTTCGGGGAAACGGGTGTGAAATGCGGGAAGAACCGCCGGATGTATGCCCGAAAAACCGGGGAAGTGGTGGAACTTCCAGCGAAGGGCTGGGAAATCAGCGTGAGTAGACCGCTGGCCTGGCCGGAATTTACCAGGACGGAATATACGGAAACGGGCAGTCTGGCCGCACCGGGCAGGCTGCCGGAATTTTCAGGCACCGTCCGTTACCGGATGCAGTTTGAGGCAAGGGCAGGGAGGGCTGTGCTTTCCCTGGGAGAGGCCTACGAGGCTGTACAGGTGTGGGTGAATGGACGGAAGGCGGGAGACGCCATCTGCCCGCCTTATCTGTTTTTTCTGGAGGAAGGGATGCTGCAGGATGGGGAAAATGAACTGGTGGCGGAGGTGACGAATACACTGGCCAAGGCGCATCATGACAATGTTTTTGACCGGTACTGGGTGCAGGAGCCTACGGGGCTTTTGGGGCCGGTGAAGGTGGAGTATATGGAATAGCGACGGATCAGCCGGGCTGATCCTGAATAAAGGGTTACAGGAGGAAATGGGGACTATGGGAAAATATGATGTGGCGGCTTATGTCTGGCCCGCCTATACAGGGCGGGATAAAAGGAGCCTGATGTTCTGGCCGGAAGGGATGGGAGAATGGCAGTCTGTGAAAAATGCCGTGAAGAAGTTTCCGGGGCACAGCTGGCCGAGAAAGCCTCTGTGGGGCTATGTGGACGAGGCGGATCCTTATGTGATGGAAATGGAAATCGAGGCGGCAGTGGATCACGGCGTCAATGTTTTCATATATGACTGGTACTGGTTTGACGGAAGGCCTTATCTGGAAAACTGTCTGAACGAAGGCTTCCTGCAGGCAAAGAACCGGGATAAAATGAAGTTCTATCTCATGTGGGCCAACCATGATGTGAATTATACATGGGATATCCGTCTTTCCTGGGAACAGGACACCACAATCTGGAAAGGGGGCGTAGACCGGGAGGAATTTGAGCGGATCTGCCGCAGGATAATCCATAAGTATTTTGTACAGCCCAATTATTACCAGATAGACGGGGAACCTGTTTTTCAGATTTATGAACTGGGGATTCTGATCGACGGGCTGGGCGGTCTGGAAAATACCAGGGACGCGCTGAACTGGTTCCGGGAAGAAACAATAAAAGCCGGATTTAAAGGGCTTCACCTGCAGCTGACGGCGCACGGCGGCGTGCCCAATCTTTCCGGCCTGGACAAAGAGAGCGCAAAAGCAGGCGGTGATATCGGCACCTTCCTTGGTTTTTCCAGCGTTACCCATTACCAGTTTGTACATATTACGGATATTGACCGGGACTATGAGGACATCCTTGCGGATGTGGAGAAGGAATGGGAAAAAATCGGGCGGGATTATGCCATTCCCTATTTTCCCCATATTTCGGTGGGCTGGGACAACAATCCCAGATTTACCGGGCTGCGTCAGGGAATTGTGAAAAATAATTCCCCCCAGGCGGTTAAAAAAGGCTTTGAAATGGCCCGGGCCTACGCCGACAGCCATCCCAAACAGCCGCCGCTGATCACGGTAAACAGCTGGAATGAATGGACGGAAACTAGCTATCTGGAACCGGATGATTTGTATGGGTATGGTTATCTGGAGGCGTTGAAAGAGGTTTTTAAAGAAGAATAGACGGAGGGGAGAAAGAACATACAGAGGCAGGGGCGCCTCAGGAGGGATAACGGTGGAATACAAAATTGAAAGAACAGGCGGTTATTGAAGCTATGTAAAACAGGCTTACCACCTTTCGATTGTAACAGGACATGCGGTATGATATAATAAATGAGCATTGTTGAGACGATAAGTAAAAGAAATGTTCTCTATAAGAGAGGTGGAAAATTGAATATACTGTTAAACCGTCTTTTAGCCGTAATCAATGAAAAGGAGTCTTCCTCGATTGAGTATTATATTGCATATTCTTTTTTGCAGAATCTGTTTAAAATCAGTCAGTTTACTATCGGTGAAACAGCCAGGCTATGTAATGTATCCAAATCAACAATCTCAAAGTTTGTCAGAGAAATAGGCTTTGACGATTATATGGATTTTAAGCTTTCCGCCATGGCTGCAAGAGAAGGCGTGGTATATGGTTGGGGTGAAAATATTATAGATTACTTAGGAAAATTTGGAATTGATAAATATGTAGATATCCTGAAGGCGGATATGGAACTGATGAAAACGAGCATTGATATGGCTGGAATCGAGCAGTTGGTGAATGATTTGATTTGTTACGAAAAGGTGGCTGCTTTCGGTATAGTTCATTCGCAGACGGCCGCTCTGGATTTGCAGTTTAAGCTTGCTTTCCATAAAAAGATAATATATACCAACTTAAGTGATATCAGCCAGGAAGATTATATACTTAATGCCGATGAACATACCCTGATTATTATTTTCAGTAATTCTGGCAAATATATTACAGAATATCAGTTGAAGGAAGGCTATCCCAGAAAGGATATATTCAATTTGACGAAAGGAAAGATTGTTCTGATTACGTCAAACAGAAAGCTTGCGGAGGACAGCCGGGTAGATTTATGTATAGGATTTGATTATAGTTCAAATGTCCAGAATCATCCCTATTATTTTCAGTTTATTACGGATTTAATCGCAGTGAAATACAAACAAAAAATGGAAGAATTAACCTGATTAAAGAAGCAGTTTCCAAAACGCGAAATTTTTGGAAGCTGCTTTTTTCGTGATATACTAATAAAAAACAATAAGAGAGGTTTCTAATGTGTACAAAAATACCAATATGTAAAGAAGAGTATGAAAAAAATATAGCCGAAACCAGGGAACAGAGAATGGGATGGTGGCGGGAAGCCAGATTTGGAATGTTTATTCATTACGGTTTGTATTCCACAAAGGGAACGCATGAATGGGCAATGGCGTATGAAAATTATACCCAGGAAGAGTACAGGGAATTTTTGAAAAATATGACATTTGATGCCTCAATGCCGGAGAAATGGGTAAGGACAGCTAAAAAGGCAGGAATGAAATACATTGTACTAACTACACGTCATCATGAAGGTTTCAGTCTCTGGGATTCCAAGGCCAACCCGTACAATTCGGTAAATTGTGGGCCTGGGGTAGATATTGTAAGGCTGTTTGTAGATGCCTGCAGAAAAGAAGGAATCAGAATTGGCTTTTACTTTTCGCTGATGGACTGGATACATCCGGATGCATGGAAATGTGCGGTGGATGCACAGGCGAGGCTTAGGTTTACGGAGTACCTGCAGGGGATGCTTAAAGAACTAATGACCCAATATGGCAAAATAGATATTCTTTGGTATGACATTTCAAGACCTATGGTTTCCTGGGAGGGTTGGGACAGTCTCAGAATGAATCAGATGGTAAGGGAACTGCAGCCGGATATTATTATTAATAATCGTTCAAAGCTGGAGGAGGATTTCGGTACTCCGGAGGAAAAAATCGATGCCGAAAAAGGGGATTGGGAAGCATGTATGACATTTAATGGGATCAGCTGGGGATATATTGATTCGGATTCCTGCGTTCCATACAGTTATAATGCCCATGAAATTATCAGAATGCTTTGCAAGGTTACTGCTGAAGGGGGGAATCTTCTTCTCAATGTAGGCCCAAAACCAGATGGAAGTCTGCCGGATGAAGTTATGAAGCCTCTGGAGACAGTAGGGGCATGGCTTGCAAAGAATGGCAGTGCGGTGTACGGAAGAAAGAAGCCAACTGTGGTCTATCGAACGAACGGACTTTGCAGCGCCACACAGGATGGGAACAAAGTCTATCTCTGGAATTGGATTTGGCCGAAGGAAAAGGAATTGAGACTGGGCGGCTTTATGACGGTATTGAAACAAGTCAAGGTGCTGGGAACAGAAATACAGGTGGAATTCGATCAGAATGAGCATTACATCAGATTAAAAAATCTGTCGGAAAAAAACAGGGATCCTCTCTTGTCAATTACGGTTTTTGAATTGGAATTTGAAGAAGAGCCGGAGTATGCGAGAGCATTTCTGTATCCGCAGCTGCATTTGGGAAAAGTCTATACAGATAAGATCAGGGAACTCAGGGATAAGTTAAAGGAGAAGGAAATATAATCAAGCAAACCTAACTTAAGGAGGAAGAGGTATGAGAAACAAAAAAATGAAGAAAATATGGGGACTGACCACAGCAGTTATTTTGGCGGCCAGCAGTATTATGGCAGGATGTGGGAATTCCCAGACGGCTAAGGAAACACAGCCGACCCCTGTGCAGGAATCCAGCGCTGCAGCAGAAAGCAAAGTTTCGGATGCTCAGGAAACAGAAGAAGCCCAAAAGCAGGCCGGAGCAAAGACGTTGGTGGTTTATTCCAATACAGATGAGGCCGGAGCCAAGGCCATGGAGGATGTGGGAAAAGAAATCGGTATTGAAGTGACCGTAGTCAGGTTAAATGGCGGAGGAGAAGTAACCGACCGTATTATGGCAGAAAAAAATAACCCTACGGCTGATATTGTATATGGGATTAATCATATTGGTTTTGCCAGGCTCAAAGCAGCAGACTGCCTGCAGCCTTTTACACCGGTATGGGATGATAAGGTAGAAAGCGGCCTGAAGGATCCGGACGGTTATTATTATGGAGTAGGTATTTCGGCAGTGCTTTTGGCTTATAATCCGGAAGCTGCGGGTGATAATGCTCCCGCAGACTGGACGGATTTATGGACAAAACCGGAGTGGAAAGGCAAATATTTTGTCAATCCTTCTACTTCTGGCGGAACAACGCAGCTTGTGCTGTCCGGAATACTTACCAGATATCGGGACGATAACGGAGAACTTGGCATTTCGCAGGAAGGATGGGATGCAATAGCTGCCTATTATCAGAATGCTTATATTCAGCAGGAGGGGGATGATTTCTTCGCTATGCTGACCAAAGGAGATATATGGGCCGGCCAGAATTACAGCAAAGGCGTATTAAAGGCGGAAGCAGACTATAATGCGGATATTGCCTGGGCCACCCCTGAGGCAGGCGTGCCGTTTGCAGTGGAAATGGTTGGTATTGTTAATGGCACAAAGAATTATGATACAGCAAAGGAATTTCTTGATTATTATGGCAGCGCTGAAGTGATGGAGAAAGTTTCTTCTACTTATCCGGCCAATGAAGATGCGAGAGGACAGGTGGATCCTGATCTGAAAGCACTTACAGATTCCGTAAAAGTACAGAATATTGATTATGACTTTGTAGCGGAAAATCTGGATGGTTGGCTTGAAAAGATTGAGCTGGAATTGATTCCTTAAAATAGAACAGAAAGATAAAAGGGAAGTCTGTGCTGATACACAGGCTTCCTGTAAATTATGAAAGCTTTAATAAAGTATCAGTGTGAGGGAATGAAATATGATCAATTTTGAGGATGTACAGGTTAAATACGGGAATACGGTAATTATCGATCATTTGGACCTTCAAATAAATACCGGTGAATTTTTTACATTTCTGGGAGCCTCGGGCTGCGGAAAGACAACGACCCTGCGTGCGCTTGCGGGATTTCTGACCCCTTCCCGGGGAGATATTCTGGTAGACGGCAAAAGTATTGTAAATGTACCGGTTGAAAAAAGGGGAATTGGTGTTATTTTCCAAAATTATGCGTTATTTCCCAGTATGACTGTTTATGAAAATATAGCCTTTGGTTTAAAAGTTAAGAAGATGAAAAAGCAGGATATCAGGGAAGCTGTAAATAAAGTGGCTGATATGGTGGAACTCAGCCAGGAGCAGCTTGGGAAAAATATAGCCAGGCTTTCCGGAGGACAGCAGCAAAGAGTGGCCATCGCGCGTGCATTAGTAAATAACCCCGAGGTCCTTTTGCTTGACGAACCGCTGTCCAATCTGGATGCTAAATTGAGAAAACAGCTGCGGACAGAGCTTAAAAAGATGCAGAAGAATTTTGGAATCACATCTATTTACGTAACCCATGATCAGGATGAGGCGCTTACTCTTTCCGATCGTATTGCAGTTTTTAATAAGGGGAAAATTGAACAGGTCGGGACACCGGATGAGCTTTATAACAAGGCGGAAACGGAATATGTATGTAATTTTATCGGAGATGTGTCAAAGCTGAGCGGTGAGGTGATACGGCTGATAAATGAAGAACTGGGGGAAACAAGGTTTCATCCTGATGCGGCAAGCTATATCAGACAGGAGAGAATAGAAACGGACAGGCTGAGTCCGGACGCGGTTGCAATGGAAGCGAAAGTACTGGAACGTGAATTCTACGGAACACATTCCATTTATACATATGGAATACTTGACTCAACGATAAAAGGATATGTGAAGGAATGCGGCGGCATGCCTTATCAGCCGGGAGAAGTGATAAGAGTTTACATAAATCCCAGAGATATCCTGCAGTATTAATATGGGGAGTGGTTAATTATGAAGCTTAAGAAGAACAATCATCTGCTGTACCTGACGCTGGTAAGTCTTTTCCTGGTATGGTTTATTGCGGCTTTTTTAATATTTCCGAACGTAAACATTGTATACCATACTTTTTTCTCGGACGGTAAATTTTCCTTCCGGGCAATCGAAAAAATTTTCACCTCGGCGAGAGCTGTAAAGGGGTTGAAAAATAGTTTCCTGCTAGCGTTTACAATTACAATTACGTCTAATATTCTCGGCATTTTTGTTGTACTGGTAACCGAATACTACAAGGTGGCAGGAGCAAGATTCCTGAGCGTGATATACAAAATACCGATGGTGTTCGGAGGTGTGGTTCTTGCAAACGGCTATTTGTTCGGATATGGGGCCCATGGGTTTCTGACCGGGATATTGACAAAGGTATTCCCGGAGTTGGATCCCTACTGGTTTTCAGGATATCTTGCCGTTGTGTTTGTAATGACCTTTGCATGTACGACGAACCATCTTATTTTCCTTAAGAATGCGCTTGTAAATATTGACTACCAGACCGTGGAAGCTGCAAGAAACCTTGGGGCAGGCAGTTTCTATATTCTGCGGCGGGTGGTACTGCCTGTGTTAAAACCGGTGCTGCTGACCTGCACCATCATGCTGTTTCAGACAGGACTGATGGCGGTATCTGCGCCTACTATGGTGGGCGGAAGGGATTTTCAGACTATCGGGCCTATGATACTGACCTTTTCGGAAAGAACGAGTTCAAGGGATATTGCGGCGGTCCTGTCTTTGATATTGGGAATTGCTGAGATGCTGCTGCTCTATATATCCATACGGATAGAACGAAAAGGAAATTACATTTCTGTTTCAAAGGTCAAAACACCGCTTCAGAAACAGAAAATCAGTCATCCTGCGGCCAATGTAATTGTGCATGTGCTGGCCTATCTTCTGGTGGTAATTTATCTGCTTCCGCTGGCTGCTGTAGTTCTGTTCTCTTTTACAGACAGGTATTGTATTACCAATGGAGTATTCGATCCAAAAAGGCTTACCCTGAAAAATTATCTTGCAGTCTTAACGGACGCCGCTGCGTATAAGCCATTTCTGACAAGTATTATATATTCGGCACTTGCATCCCTGGCTGTAATTATAATCGTATTGATCTGTATTCGGCTGATATTGAAATATCAGAATAAGGCGACAGCCCTGTTGGAGTATTTGCTTCATATTCCGTGGTTTGTACCGCCCGTCATGTTTGCGTTGGGAATGATAATTACTTTTGATCTGCCGCACTGGATTATGTTTAACCAGCCGCTTGTCGGGACGGTATTCATTATGCTGATAGCGTACAGTGTAGTTATGATTCCGTATACGCTGCGGATGCTGAAATCCGCTTTTGCTTCCTTTGATACCAATTTAGAGGATGCCGCGAAGAATCTGGGGGCCTCCGGAATCCGGATTTTCATGCAGATTATCCTGCCCTGCATATTACCTGTGGTGCTTGCTGTCTTTGCGATCAATTTCAATGGAAAGCTGTCGGATTATGATATCTCGGCCTTTATTTACCATCCATTGTATCCTCCGCTTGGAGTTGTTATTAAAAATAATGTATCAAATAATATTGAAGGTGACGCCCAGGCGCTGAACCTGGTATATTCGGTGATCCTGATGGTGATAAGCAGCGTGATCCTGTATCTGGTTTACGGACGCGGCGCCAATAAAAATAAGGAGCAGTGATTGGCATATAAACATAGAAAGACAGAATAGGAAGCGGTATTATATGATAAAATTTGGAACTGGCGGGTGGCGAGGCCTGATTGGAGAAGAATTCACAAGAGAAAATGTTGAACTTGCGGCGCGGGCCATGGTACAGCTGCTGACGGATGAGAAGAAGACCGAACGGCCGGTTATTATAGGCTATGACAGAAGGTTTTTGTCAAAGGAGGCAATGTACTGGATTGGTCAGATTCTTGCTTCCCATGGCATCAGGACGCTGCTTGTGAAAAGAGCATCTCCTACGCCGCTCATCATGTATTATGTGCAAAAGCATGAACTGTATTATGGGATGATGGTTACTGCGAGCCACAATCCGGCAAGATACAATGGAATAAAGGTATTCATAGAAGAAGGCAGAGATGCAGGGGAGGCTGTAACCGAAAAGATAGAACGGGCGGCGCTGCTGGTGGAAGAGGAGGAGAGATTCACAGAAAAGCTTTCCCTGGAGGAATTGAGAGCTTCAGGTTTGTTGGAAGAAATCAATCCAATCAACGAGTATCTGGATGATATTCTGGAAAAGATTGATGTTCAGGCAATCAGGAACAGAGAACTGCGTGTGGCGGTGGATCCGATGTTTGGCGTCAGCATGAGATCTCTTAATATTATTCTGGCCACAATGCGCTGCGAAACTGAAATCCTCCATGCCCGGCATGATACGCTTTTTGGAGGGAAAATGCCTGCGCCCGCCTGGGAAACAATACAGGCCTTACGAAACCATGTCATGGATTATGATTATGATATAGGGATTGCAACGGACGGAGATGCCGACAGACTTGGTATCATTGATGATAAAGGACAGTATCTCTCAGCGAATGACATAATCAGTCTTATCTATTATTATTTTCTGGAGTATAAAGGCTGTAGAGGGCCAGTGGTAAAAAATATAGCAACCACGCAGCTTTTGGATAATATCGCCGCCGCTTATGGACAGAAATGCTTTGAAGTTCCGGTTGGGTTTAAACATATTTCGGCAAAGATGGAAGAAACAGGAGCGTTGATTGGCGGAGAGTCTTCGGGCGGGCTTACGATTGCAAGCCATATTAAGGGGAAGGATGGAATTTTTGCTGCGGCTCTTTTAATTGAAATTATGGCGAAAACAGAAAAAACGCTCTCCGCGCTGAAACAGGAGATGGATGACAGATTCGGTTCCTTTTATACGGATGAGAGAAGTTTTCGTTTTACTCCGGAAGGGAAAAGAAAGCTGGAAGAAGAGATCTTTGACAGAATGCATCTGCCCGTGTTTCCCTGTAATGAAAGGAAGCTGTCATGGGAGGATGGATGTAAGGTTTATTTTGATACAGGCTGGCTTCTTATTCGTTTTTCAGGGACAGAACCGCTGCTCCGGCTGTTCTGTGAGATGCAGGACAAAGTACAGGCGCAGCGGATAAATGATTTGGTGGAAGAATATTATTCTTTAAGAAAAATGGAAGCATATAGGTAAATAATAATTTTAAAACGGCATATTGATAACACTGTATGTGAAATGCTGCAGGTTATCAAAAGCCGTTTTATTAATTTAGAGAAGTGTTAACGTAGAAGGAAAATTGGAGATTCCGTTTTACTTTTGTCTTCCTTCTTTTCAGGAAAGTGCTATAATATTATCAGTAAACATATGAAAAGAATTTTTAGTATCATAGCATAAGAATCCACAGGAAAAGGAGAAACAAAATGAAAGACTGGAAAGATCGAATCAAGGGAGACTACAGTGATCTGCGCGGGGTATGCCACAACCCTAAGGCCGGCCAGACAAAGGAGGAGATGGCTCAGCAGCTGGAGTATGCGGCGCGTCTGAACCTGAATGCCGTCCGCTTCTGGATGTCCCAGGAGGAATGGGAAAAGAATCCGGAGGCCTATGAGAAAATGCTGCTTGATTTTACAGACAGCTGTGAGGAAAAGGGAATCAGCATCATGCCTATTTTCTGGAACGGCAATTTTATTGAGGATTATACGGAGGCCGGCGAAGAGGAATGGAAGAAAAAAAGAACCTATGCTGAAGCGATTATTTGTCTGTTAAAGCCAAAGAAAGGGCTGCTGATGTGGGATGTTTTCAATGAACCGTTTTGCAATACCTATCTGGGAAGCGCCTCCCCGGAGGACTATCCCCGGAAAAAGGAAAAACTGGCAAAGGACTTAAGGAAGCACTGTGAACTGATCAGAGAACTGGATCCGGACACACCGATCACGGTAGGCCACGAACTGTCATCCCATATGGATTCCACATCCGATCTGGTTGACGTACTCAGCTTCCATGACTACATGCCTACCAGAAGCAGGATGGAAGCCGCTTATCAGACTGCCGTTCAGTTATCCGAAGCAGAAGGCGGCAAGCCGATCCTGAACACGGAAACCGGCTGTATCGGCAGGGCCAACCCCTATGACCTGGAGCTGGAAATGTGTGAAAAATACCACTGCGGTTTCTTCCTTTTCAACCTGATGATTGAAGGCTTCTGGGGGGAAATCCACGGTCTTGTATACCCGGACGGCACAATCCGGGATCCGGGTATTGTGGCTGCGCTGTACGGTTTCAGAAGAAACTGCGGCGATAACAGGATCCTTGCCAGAGGAAACCGGGAAGGCCATGCGCTCAAGGCGGTAAAAGCGGTGGAAGACGTCCTGAAGCTGGAAAATAAAGCCATGTTCGTCAGCAAGGCAAAAAGCACGGATGAGATTCTGGAAGCCGCCGAGTACTGCATCAATATTCTGGAGCCCTGCGAACTGGTGCCGATGTGGGACAGCTTGTCGGCGCAGCTGTGCCATTACAGGGACCAGAAGGCTGAGGAGCGCGACGAATGGGAAATCCAGCAGTTTGCCTATGATTGTGCCATTCGGGTGAAAAAGGCCTTTTTAATTATGTAGGAATATGATTATAAAGGAATGCAGCCTGAGCCTTGATTGTTTCAGGAATGCTTTATGTGCATAGGGGAAGTTTACGCCCTTTTTGTAATAGTTAGCGGAAAAGGATTAAAAAAAACAGGAGAAAAAGTAATGGGAATTTGGAGTCAGGCAAAATGGATTACAGCAAAAAGATATGGAAAGCAGATGCCGGTGTTCGGACGGGACCTGTTCCTTAAAAAGCAGCCTGCAAAGGCGGAAATTCACATTTGCGGCCTGGGGCAGTTCGCATTATTCGTGGAGGGAAAGGAAGTAAACGAAGGCGTTTACGAGCCGGGCTGGACCAATTACAGGAAAACCTGCCTTTACAGCACCTATGATGTAACTGCTTTTCTGAACCGGGGAAAAAACAGGCTCCGGGTCATGATTGGAAACGGCATGTATCATGTGGACGGGGAACGGTATGTGAAATTCACCGGTTCCTTCGGGGATCCGCTGCTGATTATGGCGCTCTGTGTGACCTATGAGGATGGAACGGCGGAGAAATTTGTCACGGACGGAGAGTGGAGCTGCTGTCCGGGACCGGTGATGATGTCCTGCATTTACGGCGGTGAGGATTATGATGCGTCTGTCTGCGGCTGGAAGGCAGCCATATCGGAAGGAAAGGCGGAGTGGATTCCCGCTGCAATCTATGAGGGGCCTGTGGGGGCGCTGAAGAAGGCCGGCCAGCCGCAGGTGCGGATTCAGAAGGAGCTGCAGGCCGTGGATGTATGCAGGCTGGAAGACGGAAGGATAAGGTATGATTTCGGAAGGAATTTTGCCGGGCGCATTAAAATTAAGGCCGCCGGGGAAAAGGGGCAGCAGGTTATTATTACGCCGGGCGAGCTGCTCCTTGGGGACGGAAGCATCAACCAGGAGTTTACGGGAGATCCCCATTATTATGTCTATACCCTCTCCGGGGAAGGGGAAGAAACCTGGATGCCGCGTTTTACCTATTACGGCCAGCGGTATGCCCTGATCCGGACGGATGCCCGGATTTTGGAGGTTACCGGGCAGGAGCAGTATGCGTCCTGTCCTGAAACCGGTTACTTTAAGTGCTCCAATGAAATGTACAACCGGATCCATGAAATCATCGTGGGGGCAATCCGCAGCAATATGCAGAGTGTTTTCACCGACTGCCCCCATAGGGAAAAGCTGGGCTGGCTGGAGGAAACACATTTGATCGGCCCTGGCATCCTGGCTGATTTCGATGCAAAGAAGCTGTTTGAAAAAATCCTGGATGACATGGAGGATTCCCAGACCCCGGAGGGCCTGGTGCCCAGCATCTGCCCGGAATTCGTACAGTTTGATCTGGGCTTCCGGGATTCCCCGGAATGGGGCTCCGCCAGCGTGCTTCTGCCCTGGTATCTGTATAAAAAATACGGTGACAGGCAGTTGTTGGAAAAGCATTACGGACTGTCCGAAAGATACGTTGCTTATCTGCTGTCAAAAGCCAGGAACGGCATCCTGAATTACGGGCTGGGAGACTGGCTGGATGTGGGACATTATCCGTCTCACCCGGCCAATACGCCCATACCGGTTACGGCGACGGCCATTTTGTATCAGGATCTGACGGTTATGGCCGAAACAGCGGGTGTGCTGGGCAGGAAAGAGGAGGAAGAGCATTACCGGAAGCTGGCGCAGGACTGCCGGAAGGCCTTTAATGAAGCCTTTTTCTATCCGCTGTCCAAAAACTATGCTAACGGCAGCCAGACGGCCAATGCCATGGCGCTGTTTCTGGAACTGCCGGAGGAAGAATACAGGGAGCCGGTGCTTCAGAATCTGGAAGAGGATATCCGTTTAAAGGGCGGCCATTTTACCGGAGGGGATGTGGGGCATCCTTATATCCTGCGCGCGCTGGCAAAGTACGGCAGGAACGATATCATTGCGGAAAATTTTATGAAAACGGATTTTCCAAGCTACGGTTATCAGGTGAGCTGCAATGCAACAACGCTGTGTGAGGACTGGGACGGCCCCAATCAGGAGCATCCCGTGATGAGCCAGAATCATTTTATGCTGGGCGCGGCGGAGGAATGGTTTTACTGCTCCCTGGCAGGCATCCGGGCGGACGCTTCGGCCAGGGAGCGCATCCGGATACAGCCCTGCTTCCCGGAAGGCGTGGACTGGGTGGACTGCCGGACGCTGACCCCGGCGGGCATGTGCAGGGTATACTGGGAGAGAAAGGAAGAGTATATCCGGGTGGAGGTGACGCTGGAAAAAGAAGAAAGGATTTGTCTTATCCTGAACGGTGAAGAAGAGATCGTGAAGGTGCAGGGCAGCCTGGAAAGGGAAGTGAGGGTGAAATAACGCAAAGCCGGATACTGCAAAGCCAGATACCGCAAAGCCAGATGCTGTTTTATCATCCGGGACATGTGCATACCTGTGACAGCAGCAGAGAAAAAGGCCATGTGAATTCTAAATTTAAAAATACGAAAAGGCATGGCGCCGGTGCCATGCCTTTTTCTGGGACTATTAATCGCCTTCTATCCCTTTACGCCGGAAGCCACAATACTCTGCTTCAGCTGTTTGGAGAACAGGATGGATAACAGAATAACAGGCGCGATGGTCACCACGGAAAGCCCCATGATGGCATTCTGCTTCGTGCCCATATTATTTGAAATATTGTAAAGCGCCACGTTCAGCGTCCACAGCTTCTGGTCCTCCGTAACCAGCCAGGCCCAGAAGAAATCGTTCCAGTTGCCGATAAAGGTCTGCAGGGCGATGAGGGAAATGATGGGCTTGGACAGCGGCATGCAGATTTTGCTGTACAGATAAAGGTTGCTTGCGCCGTCAATGGAAGCCGCTTCAAAATAACTGCTTGGTATCTGGTCGAAAAAGCCCTTGTACAGATACACATAAAAGCCGTAAGGATAAAGGAAGGGCAGCAGCAGGGCGGCGTAATTGTTGTAAGCGCCCAGCTGGCGGTACATGATCAGCTGCGGCAGCATGATGCTGGCGAAGGGCACCATCATGGCTCCTATGAAGAACAGCAGCACGAAGTTCCCGGCCTTCCTTGTGAGCAGGCGGCTGATGACATAGGCGCAGATGGAGCAGAGAATCACCTGGGAAATCATGGCGAAGCCGATGACGATGATACTGTTCATGACAAAGGTCATGAAGCCGAACCGGACGATCATACTGCTTTCCGGATAGATGTAGGCAGGCATTTGCAGATAATATTTGAAGCTCTCCAGATTCAGCAGGTTGTTGACCTTATGGCTGACGCCGGTCAGCGTACCGGTCAGTGCATATTTTTCTGCCAGGATGCCGGATACCTGATTGAAAAGTTCTGGCTCCTGTGCCGGCGTGATATCGGTCCCGATGCCGTCCGCCCGGAAGGTATAGCCGATGGAATCACAGGCCCGTATGTAACGATCCCCGTGGAGAAGCACTTCTTTTTTTACAGCGGAGCTTTTGTAGATACCATAGTCCCGCTCCATCTGCAGCTTCATCTGGTGTGCTCTGGAATGGAAAATGGTCTTTCCGTCCCGTGTGGCATAGACATGGATTTCCATAATGGACTGATCCGCCATCTTGTAGTTGATACCGAACATTGCGAGAATGTTGTCCTGCATTACCGCATCCTTCAGCGCGGCCTCATCTGCAAAATCCATGCCGGTATAGTCAATGGTCAGGGTCAGGCTGTTGGCCCGGTTGGGGAGCAGCCTGGGCGGAATTTCATAAATCTGGCTGTTGTCCTTCATGGAACTGGAAATGGAAAAAACCAGCGGATAGAGCATGAGGACCGTGAACAGCAGTGATATCACAACAGCGCATATTTTCAGACGGCGTTCGGAGCCGCTTACTTTGATTTTTCTTCTTCTGGCGGACTTGTTTTTCTTCATATCTGTTTCACACTCCTATTCTTTTTCCGCTTTTTCAAAATGCATCTGAAGCATGGTCAGGGCTGCAATGACAAGCAGCAGGATGACGGAAGCGGCGGAGCCTCTGCCGTAATTGAGATCCTGGTTGAAGGAATTATAAATGAATATGCCCTGGGTGGTGGAAGCGCCGCTGGGACCTCCTGACGCATACATATATGGGGCGTCCAGAAGCTGCATCGTAGTGATGACGGCCATGATGAGCTGGATAAAAATCATAAAGGAGATGTTGGGCAGGATAATATGAAGTATTTTTCCAAAACCGGTGCAGCCGTCCAGGGAGGCGGATTCCATGATGTCCGGGGAAACGCCCTGGATGGCAGAGAGGTACAAAAGCACGGTAAGCCCACCGCCGAGGACGCCGGGGAAGATAATGCAGAATTTTACCAGCGCCGGGTCGCTCAGCCATGCCTGCGGCTGTCCGCCGAAAAACTTTACGATTTGATTTGCCACGCCGTAATCGGGATGCCAGATCCATTTCCATATTATTACATTTACCGAGGTGGGAATCAGGGCGGGCAGGATATATAATGTAGTCAGGCACTTCTGCAACCGGATCAGTTCATTTAACAGAAGCGCCTGGATGAGCGGGATGAAAAAGCACATGGAAATCTGTAGAAGAAGGAAGATAAACGTATTCTTCCAGGCATCCCAGTAATGCTGCATGCCGAACATGCCGATATAGTTCTGCAGCCCTGCAAACTGTCCCGGTGGATTGATGGGATCATAACGGAACAGGGAAATAAAAAAGGCGCTGAAGATAGGATAGTACTTCAGCCATATGGTAAAAGCCATGGGCAGTGCAAGGATACACCAGGGAGTTATTTTCTTCCGGAACATATAACCGCCCGGTATTTTAAGGGAACTGTTCTTTTTCATGGGAAACCTCCGGTTCTATATATTTGCAATAGCGTCAGTTTCATTATAAAAAAGAAGCCTGCCGCTGGAAATAAGCGTATTACACCGTAAGGTCACTTTTCTTAAGATAGTTGGAAAAAAGAAATTATACCTTAAAAAAGGTGACCTTCCTATTTGAAACCCGTTAGTTTTGGATCATTTTCAGCAAAGAATGAATTTGTTATGATAACTGTAACGAAAACAAGTCATATTTATTGACAAGAAGGAGGGCTTCATGAAAAAGAAAATAATTGCAGCTTTTATTTGTCTGTGCATGGGCGCGTCGGCGCTGGCCGGCTGCGGCAGCAGTCCCGCAGCAACGGAAAATACGGCGCCCGCCGTAAAGGAATCGCAGGAACAGGCGACGCCGGCGGAAGAAAGCAAGGCGCAGGGAACTACGGCAAAGGAAACCGCATCAGAGGAAAAGGAGCCGGTGGAGCTGACACTGTGGGTGACAAGCCGTAATTCAGACGACTGGTCTACGGAAATGGAAAACAAGTTCCTGGAGGAGCATCCCTGGATTACCTTAAATAAGGTAGTAAAGGAAGGGGATCCCGGAAATGAATTCTATCAGGCAGTGGCGGCGGGCACCGCTCCGGATCTCGTAAACTGTTCCTTTACCATGATGAATTCCTTTATGGCGGCGGGCATTCTGGAGCCGCTGAACCAGTACACTGACAACTGGGATGAATGGGGGAATTTCACCAAAGAGTATACCGACATGTTTACCAAAGACGGAACACTGTATGGTCTGCCTTCATCAGTAGCGCCCATGCTTTTTGGTTATAACAAGGCTCTGTTTAAGGAAGCAGGCATCAGCGAACCTCCCAAAACCTGGGACGAAGCAATCGAAGACGCCAAGCTTATAAATAATCCCGATAAACAGATTACCGGTTATGCAACACTGGCGGCGGAATGGACGGAATGGTTCTTCCAGTATTATGTATGGCAGGCGGGCGGCGATCTCACCAAGGAAAATGAAGACGGCACCGCAGAACTGACCTTTACGGATCCGGCAGTAATTGAAGCGGCAAAATATTACCAGAGACTGAGGAGCGAAGGCGTTCTCCAGAGCGACCTTACCCTGAAATTCAGCGACCTTGTAACCAACTTCGGCCTTGGCAAAATCGGTATGATGCCATTTGCAGGAGACTGGGTGTCCGAGGCTGCGGCTAACGGTATCGACCCGGATGATATCGGGCTGTCTCTGCCTCCGGCAGGACCTTCCGAAGACCGTACCACGGCAATTGCAGGAATCTGTTATGTCATAAATGCGAAAATAGACCAGGCGAAAAAGGATGCTGCCTGGGAGTACATCAAATATTACTGCAGCAAGGAATATCTGTCCTCTTACTTTGAAAACCTGGCAACCAAGGGCGCTCCCAACCCGGTTATCATTCCCAGGGATGATATGAGCGTTACCGATTTCTATGATTTCCCGGAGGAATACAAAACCGTCCTGGAAGAAGCAAAATCCGTGGGACGCCTGGAATTCTACGGAAAAGCAGACTTCGGCTCTTATGTAGACCGTGCGGTACAGAAGATACTGGTTGACCCCAATGCTGACCCTGAAAAGGAATTTGCAGAAGCACAGAAACAGTGCGAAAGCGAAGCGCTGCCGGCCTTTAACGAAGCAAATAAAAGATAATGGACAGCTTTTAGCGCAGTCCCTCTGGAGAAGTGCAGGAATTTATTCTTGCGCTTTTCCTGTTTGAAGGGGATATGCTATAATCATTCCATAACAGGCAGGGGAGGGAATCTATGAAGATACTGCAGGGTATCCGGGCCGGTAAGCGGCGCTGCGATAACGGGATCAAAATAATACTGCGCAGGGTGAGCATTTTTAAAAGGCTTAATTCCTCCTTTCTGCTGCTGATTCTCACAACAGCTATTTTTCTCACGTTCTTCAGCTTCTATAAATATTCGGATGAAATCAGCGATAATATAGACCGTTATGCCTCCCTTCTCGTACAAAATGTGAAGATGAAAATTCAGGACAGCCTTGAGGCGTATGAAACCGAAGCTCTTGCCTTTTATGATAATTCCCAGGTGATTGCGGCGCTGCAGGAAAATGCCGCGCTTGCACGGGAGGGCGTCGATCCGGAAAATGACCGGTATGCCAGAAACCGGTACAGCGTTGAAAACCGGCTTTATAACATGCGCAGGAATCAGAGATATATTGTGAATATCCAGTTTGTTTCCCCGACGGAGCAGTATCGTATGGTGGAGGGCAGCGGTTTTACCCGGGGCGGGCTCATCAAAGACATGGAGAAATTCTATCAGTCCGATTTTTATCTGCTTCCACAGGAGAAGAAGGGGTATCCTGTCTGGATTGATTCCCAGGAACAGACCTGGACTTTTTATAAAAATGAGCAGAGCATCTATGGGCTGGGCAATATCGTTACATTATGTGTGGCGGTCTATGGTCCGATTGATAAGGATTTTCTGGGGGTTCTTATTATGAATATCGACCTGAAGGCGTTTTCCGGGGCAATGGAAGGGTACGAGTCCTACCGGGATGGAAATGCGTTCCTGGTTGGAAGGGACGGCGTGCTGCTAAGCTACAATCCCAGTATTCAGGCGCCCGCCTTTCCGAAGGAAAGCCATCTGTATGAATTGATGGAGAAGGAGAAGAGCGGTATCACAGAGGAGAAAATTGATGGGAAAAAGGTGCTGATTGCTTTTGAACGGGTATCAGGCACCGGGATGTTTGTTACCTATTTTGCGGATATGGATGTTTTGTTTGCGGGAACACATCATATCAGGAACCTTTGTATCCTTGTACTGCTGATTACAGTGGTTGCCTGTTTTGTAATTTCCTATTATGTGACAGTCAGCATATCCGATCCGGTGAAGGAGTTGGTGGAGGTCATGCAGGAAACGGGAGGCGGGAAATGGACGGCCCGGTATCCCAATTCCGGGAATGACGAGCTTACGGTACTGGGAGAACGGTTTAACGAAATGGCCGATAAAACGGATCAGCTGATAGAACAGGTGTACCGGTCGGAAATCCGCAGGCAGGAGATTTCAATCAGCTGGAAGAATGCGCAGCTGAGCGCGCTGCTGATGCAGATCAATCCTCATTTTCTGTATAATACGCTGGACATCATCCGCTGGGAGGCGATGTACGAGGCGGGCGGGGAGAGCCGCGTGACACAGATGATAGAGAAGTTCAGCCAGCTGTGCAGGATGGGTATGTGCGCCGGGGGCAATACCATCACCCTGAAGGAGGGGATTGAGCACGCGAAAACCTATCTGGAGGTGCTTAATTTCAGGCATACTGAAAAGATTGGGCTGGAAATCAAGTGTGAGGCGCAGGAGAACAGGCTTTATATGCCCCAGTTTATACTGCAGCCTATTATGGAAAACTCGGTAATCCATGGTTTTGAGGATGGAAGTCATGGTTTTTCCATCCGCATCCGCGCCTTCTGCAGGGAGGAAAAGCTGCTCCTTTATGTGCAGGACAACGGAAAGGGAATGGATGAACAGGAGCTGGAGCTGCTGCGGGAATCCATGGAGCGGACAGAAACGGAGGAGGGCAGTATCGGCCTGGCCAACGTACATCAGAGGATACGTCTGTTTTACGGAGAGGAGTACGGGCTGCGCATCAACAGCAGGGCGGAATTCGGTACAGAGGTGGAAATTTCCCTGCCGGTAAGATACCAATCGGAAAATATGGAAGGAAACAGAGAAGAATGACTGAGGCCTATGAGGTTTTAATTATAGACGATGAGGAAATTGTGTGCAGGGGGCTTGCCCAGTTCGTAAAATGGGAGGCTCATGGCTTTCAGGTGGCGGGCACCGCTTATAGTGTGGATGAAGGCCTGGCTTTCCTGGAACGCCATCCGGTGGACGTAGTCTTCCTTGACATCCGTATGCCGAAAAAGACGGGACTGGATATGCTTAAGGTAATGCACAGTGTGTATCCGGAAACAAAGGCCGTGATTCTCAGCGGTTTCAGCGAATTTTCCTATGCACAGGAGGCTGTCCGTTACGGGGCGGCGGATTATCTGACCAAGCCTGTCAATCTGAAGGAGGTGGAGGGGCTTCTGGACAGGCTCAGGGAGGAATTCATGAAGCGGCGACAGGACAATGCGGTGAGAAGCAGCCGGGTGGAGGGGCTTCTTTTGTCTGCGGCCAGGGGATATGGGGATGTGAAGGCGGAGGATTACGGGATTACCATGCCGGATCAATGGTACGGGCTGGCTGTGCGCCTTTTGGATCAAGAACTTCCGGAACAGGAAATCTGTGAAAAGAAGGAATGGCTTAAACAGATGACAGAGGGTGTTGTTCCGGGGGCGATTGTGCTTAATAATGAGAGTTACGGCCTTTTTGCCGTCATTCCCTGCCGCGGGGAGGAGGAAGCGGAGTATTTCATTGAAATCCTGGAACAGAGCGTTGATATGAAAAGGGAATGGGCCTGCGGCGTGAGCAAAATCAAACACGGCTTCGGGGATCTCAGGGAGGCTTATCAGGAAGCGGGGCAGGCCCTGCGCTATCACCGGGCCAGTGAGAAGGAGGGCGTCATCTGGTATAAAAATATTGAAGCTCTGTTTTCCCAGAGCATTCCGGAGGTGACGGAGCTGATTACCCGGCTTTACGGCCGAATTACCGGTCCCAGTGAGCGGGCGGAGGCTGTCCCCGAACTTATGGAGGCACTGGAGCGGTTGGAGAAAAAGCCGCTGACGCTGGCCCAGATGCAGACGCTGTGTATCCGCTGTCTGATTGAGCTGAACGGCCTGCTGCAGGGGCTGAAGCTGCAGGATGTGGATCTGCACGGTCAGCTGAACCGGACACTTGAAAAAATCCTTTTAAGCAGCGATATCAACAGCGTTTCCGGCTGTGTGGGCGATTACGTTAACTGGCTGGTAGAGCGGATGGGCGCTGCGGACGACCAGCAGCTGGGGAAGGGTGTGATCCGGGAGATGCAGCTTTATATCCGCAAACATTACCAGGAAAATTTGTCCCTGAATGCACTGGCGGAACAGTTTTTCCTCCATCCCAACTATTTAAGCCGCCTGTTTAAGGAAAAGACGGGAAAAAATTTCGTGGAATACCTGACAGAGGTACGGATGGAAAAGGTGATGGAGCTGCTGGACGGGACGGAGGATAAAATCGCGGATATCTGTGCTATGGCGGGGTATGATAATCCCAGGTATTTCAGCAAGGTTTTCAAGCAGTATACGGGGATGACGCCCAGCGAATACCGGGATCGGAATGGATGGAATGTGTGATTTTCTGCTGCCGGGTAATAAAAATAATAAATTCAGGCACACATTTTATGATTTTTGCATTATGATATTTATAAAGAGTAAGAATAGTGGAAGCGGACCGGGTGCGGCGCGCGGATGGGAGCGGATATGAAGAAAGTGATTTTCAGGGGAGTGGGGACGGCGATTATTACGCCGATGAAGGAAAATGGGGAGATTAATTATCCGGTGTTCAAAAAGCTTCTTGACAGGCAGGCGGACGGCGGGGCGGATGCTGTGGTGGTAGCCGGGACAACGGGGGAAAATGCCACGCTGGATGATGATGAGCATCTGGAGCTTGTGGAGTTTGCGGTGAAGGAGATTGACGGAAGAATTCCGGTGATTGCCGGGGCTGGCAGCAATAATACGGCCCATGCTGTCTGGATGTCGCAGGAGTGTGAGAAAATCGGGGTGGATGGGCTGCTTCATGTGACGCCATATTATAATAAAACGTCCCAGGAGGGGCTGTACCGCCATTTCAGGGCCTGTGCACAGGCCACGGGGCTTCCGGTGATTCTGTATAATGTGCCTTCCAGGACAGGGGTGAATATTCTGCCGGAGACGTACCGGAGGCTGAGTGAGATTGACAGTATTGTGGGCTGTAAGGAGGCAAGCGGTAATTTCTCACAGATAGCCGGGATAGCGGCGCTTTGCGGGGAAAACCTGACGATTTATACGGGAAATGACGATCAGATAACCACTGCGCTGGCTCTGGGGGCGCAGGGGGTGATTTCGGTGGTGGGAAATCTGCTGCCCCGGGAAACCCATGACATCTGTCAGGCTTATTTTGACGGGAACTGTGAGGAGAGCAAAAGGCTGCAGCTGAAATATCTGGAACTGATGCAGGCCCTGTTTATGGATGTGAATCCGATTCCTGTGAAGCAGGCCATGCGAGCTATGGGGTATGATGTGGGAGAATGCAGGCTGCCTTTGTGTGATATGGATAGTGTTAAAACGGAAAGGCTGCTGCAGGTGCTTAGGGATTATGGGCTGGTTGAAGAGAGTGTGAAGGAGTGAAGGAGGGCGCCAAAAGAGGTGTCCGGCTGCGGAAGGATTAATTATACTCATAAAGAAGCTGGAAAGTTCAAGTAAAACAGCAAAAGAAAAAAGCCTGAGAAACTCAGGCTTTTTTTACAGGAGCAGTAGGAATCGAACCCACATCGATGGTTTTGGAGACCACTGTTCTACCTTTGAACTATGCTCCTACAATCAGCTCTTACCGAACCGACGAATTGTATTATAGCATAGCATACAGGGGAAAAGCAAGCCCCTTTTTAAGAAAATTTTACAAAAAAATACTATTGGAAATCCTATAAATATAGTAGAATATTAAATAACTGTGAAGGGACTGAACAGTTATTTAAGCAGGAAAGATTAGCAATATCCGTTTCCTGCCTGCAATAATAAGAAGGGAAAAATATGACAGACAATATACGAGTGATTGCAAGTGACTTTGATGGCACGATTTTAAAGGACGGCGCGCAGCATGTGGACGAGGTGTATTTCCCGCTCATCAGGGAACTGAAATCCATGGGCATTTCCTTTATTGCCGCCAGCGGAAGGCAGTATGCCAACCTGCGCAGGCTTCTTTGGCCTGTGGCGGATGAAATCAGCTATATCTGTGAAAATGGGGCGCTGATCGCCCAGGGCGGCAGGATTCTGTACCAGAATGAGATTGACAGGAGGATCGCCCTGCCGCTGATTGCGGACATGCAGGCGGTTTCCGGGACAGAGACCGTGGTATCCGGGGCGGATTCCTCCTACCTGGTGCCTGTGGATCCCCGCTTCCCGGTTCTCCTGCGGGAAAAGGTAAAAAATCAGGTGACTGTCCTGGAAAATTTTGAAGAAATGCCCGTTCCCATGATCAAGATATCCATTTTTTTTCCGCAGGGAATCCCTGCCGATAAGGAGGCCTGGTTCCATGAAAAATATGATCCGTATCTGAATGTGGTGGATGGCGGAAACGGCTGGCTGGATTTTACCAACAAAGGAGTGGATAAGGGCAGCGCCCTGAAGCTTTTGGCCGCAAAGGAGGAATTTTTCCTGGAAGAGGTGCTTGCCTTTGGGGACAGTGAAAACGATATGGCCATGCTGAAGGAAGCGGGCCTGAGCTATGCCATGAATACGGCCAGGGAGCATGTGAAAAAATGCGCCGACAGGGAATGCAGCCGGGTAAATGAGGTGCTGGAGGAACTGATCGCAGGGCGTTTGTAGGAGAATGGCCGGAGCGAATGGAAAAAAATGCCGCGGCAGATGCTGACAGAGAATAGAAAGAGGAGGACGCATTATGAAAGAAATTATCACCAAATATCCCCATCTCCTTCATGGCGGGGATTACAATCCGGAGCAGTGGATTGACTGCCCCCAGGTGCTGGAGGAGGATATCCGGCTGATGAAGGAGGCCCACGTAAACTGCGTTTCCCTGGGGATTTTTTCCTGGGCGAAGCTGGAGCCGGAGGAAGGGGAATTCCATTTCGGCTGGCTGCGCAGAATCATTGACCGTTTGTTTGAAAACGGCATTTACACCATCCTGGCCACACCCACAGGCGCAATGCCCCACTGGATGACGGCCAAATATGAAGAGGTAAGGCAGATGGGGCCGGACGGCGTGAGGAATCTGCCGGGCAGGAGACACAATTTCTGCTATACCTCCCCTGTGATGCGCAAAAAGATGAAGAAAATCAACCACGAGCTGTCCCGCCATCTGGGAAACCACCCTGGCGTGATCCTGTGGCATATTTCCAATGAATACGGCGGCAACGGATCCGACGCGTCCTGTCACTGCCCGCATTGCCAGCAGGCTTTCCGCGAGTGGCTGAAGGAAAAATATAAAACCCTGGACAACTTAAACCATGCCTGGTGGACCACCTTCTGGAGCCATACCTATACCGACTGGTCCCAGATCCACAGCCCTGTGCCCAACGGAGAAAACGGCCTGCACGGCCTGAATCTGGACTGGAAGCGTTTCGTCAGCCATCAGATCCAGGATTTCTGTAAGGAAGAAATCCATGCCGTGCTCAAATACAGCGTGCTGCCCGTCACCATCAATATGATGGAATTTTTCAAGCCTCTGGATTACTTCAAGTTCGCGCCCCAGCTGGATATTATTTCCTGGGATTCCTATCCGGAATGGCACAGTAAAAAGGACGAGGTGGATATCGCAGTGCGGGCGGCGGCCTGCCATACGCTGATGCGCAGTCTGAAAAAGGCGCCTTTCCTTTTAATGGAAAGCACGCCGTCCATTGTGAACTGGAAGCCGGTGAATACCCAGAAGCGTCCCGGCCTGCATGAGCTTTCTTCCCTCCAGGCCGTTGCCTGCGGCAGCAACAGCGTCCAGTATTTCCAGTGGCGGAAGAGCCGGGGAAGCTCGGAAAAATTCCACGGCGCGGTGGTAGATCACAGAAATGGAAGCAATACCCGTGTTTTCCGCGAGGTGTCCGCCCTGGGACAGCGTATGGAGCAGATTTCGGACGCCGTTTATCCCACCTGCAACCGGCCTGAGGCAGCCATTGTTTTTGACTGGGAAAACTGGTGGGCGCTGGAGGATATCCAGGGGCCGAGAAGAGATATGGCCTATCTGGATACGGTGCTGGCCCATTTCAGGCCATTCTGGGAAATGGGAATCGATGTGGATTTTGTGGATGAGGACAGCGATCTGAGCGGCTACCGTCTTGTAACGGCCCCTCTGAATTATTTGTATAAAAAAGGCTATGCGGCTAAGGTGAAAGCCTATGTGGAGGCCGGCGGCTGCTATGTATCCACCTATTTCAGCGGCGTGGTGGATGAAACTGACCTGTGCATTTTGGACAGGCACCCGCTGGAGGAGGTGCTGGGAATTTGCACCGAGGAAATGGATGCGGCCAACGAATATCATCCCAACAGTATTTATTTCGGGGGAAAATCCTATCAGACAGGCTGTCTGCGCGAGGTATCCCATGTGGTGCCCGGATCCGGCACGGAGGTGCTGGCATCCTATGAGGCCGATTATTACGCAGGGCTTCCCGCGCTGACCTGTAAAAGGTACGGAAATGGCAAGGCATATTATCTGGCCTGCGAAACGGAAGCGGATTTCCTGCGGGCTTTTTACGCACAGCTGGCAGGGGAAAACAATGTGGACGGCGCGTTTACCGGAAAGCTGCCCTACGGCGTCACAGCGTCCCGCAGAGAGGGGGAAAGAAACCTCTGGTTCCTTCAGAATTTCAACGCTTCGGAAGTGGAGGCGGAGCTTCCCGATACCTATACGAGAGTGGCCGATGGAGCCAGGGTGGAGGGCAAAGTCGTGCTGAAGCCCTATGAGTGCCTGATTCTTGCTGAAAAGCAGGCGGACGGCCTGTGACAGTACAGCTGATGTAAGTGTATAAAAAAAGGAAGGCTGCGGCCCGATTCCGTTTTCTGATCTGCAGAAACGGAATGGGCGCAGCCTTTTTTATCGGAAACTGTTTGTGTAAATTACCGGAGAAGCGGATACTGCGGTTATTTTCGGAAAATATCAAGTGCATGGCTCGTAATGCCAAGAAGATCCTCCCGCTCGCAGGTAGCAAAATGGTATTTCAAAAACAGAGCAAAGGTATCGTCATCCATGGCGTCAACAGCTTCCCGCATGAATAAAGCACAGCCGTCTGACGCGGCGTAATGCAGCCGGGTGACGGGAAATATGGACATCAGATCGTCGATATCCTCTTTCCGCACAAGCTCAAATAAATCCTCCGGTTTCGAACTGGCGGCAAATGTCCGGGAGTCGAGCAGCCCCATTTTAATATATTGGGCCACATTGATATTGCCGCGATGGAAGCCCTCGTCAAGGAGACAGCCGTCGGAGATAACATAGGCTGCGAAAATGACGCCTCCCGGCCTGGTCACACGGATCGCCTCGCGCAGGGCCTGTTGTTTGTCTTCCCTGCTGTAAAGATGGTACAGGGGGCCTAACAGCAATGTAATATCATACGTATTGTCCTGGAAAGCGGACAAATCCAGGGCATTGCCCTGGACGACAGTTATGTTCTCTCCGGGCAGCGTGTTCCTGCGGAAAATTTCTATATTATGCTCTATCAGCTCCACCGCATCAACAGTATGGCTTTGACGTGCCAGCGCATGGGAATATCTGCCTGTCCCTGCGCCGATTTCAAGCACCCGGTCGCCGGGATTTATGTATTTTCCTATATAATGCATGGTGGTAAGGAACTCGACTGAGCCATGCTTTACCGTAAGCCGGCTGTCCTCGTCGTAGTTATTGTAAAAATCAGTTAAATACCTGTTTGTTTTCATGGGATACCTCCTGTATGCCGTGAGTTTGCCTGGATACAGCCTTAACCAGCAGGCTGAAAGGGCTTTCGCCCCGGTTGGTTACCGGCTTTTTTCCGGTTATGTAAATCAGGCGCCGGGCAGCTCCCAATCCGGTTTTTCCTGCCTGACCAGGGCGGACAGCAGCTTGGACAGCATTTTTTCCGCAGCGTTTCTGTCTAACGATAACTTTTTCGTGGCTGTTAAGACTGCCATGCCGTGGGAATAAAGGAACAGGTCCAGAAATATTTCTTTTGCCCGTTCCGGTTCGACGCCGATGGCTTCCGAAAAAATCCCGGCCTTCTTTTCATTCCCTTTTTCCCTGTAAAAATCCATGGCCTCTGCCATTTCCAAATCCATATCCTTAATAAATAACAGCTTGAACAGATTGGTTTCGTCCCGGGCAAATTCAATGTATGAGAGGGGCAGGAGCAGGCAGGGGCTTACCTTGATGGAAGCGCTGTAATCAGCCACATACTGGCTATAGAAATCATAGGCGAAGTCCAGAAATCCGGCTTTCAGTTCTTCCATGCTGTTGTAGCAGGTAAAAATCGGTCTTGTGGAGCACTGCAGTCTTCCTGCGATGCTTCTTGCGTTTACCGCTTCAAATCCCGCTTCTCTTGTAATATCCAAAACAGTATTCAATATCATTTCCTTCGTTATCCTGGCTGCAGGCGGCATAGGGAATCCTTCTTTCAAAAAATTGATGTATAACATATGTTACATAACAATTGTTGCATATCGGCCCGGATATGTCAATAATAAAAATTTTTCTTACATTTTCCTGCCTTGGCAGAAGAAAAAAATTTTCCTGCTTTCACAGTTGTATGGGCAGGAGAAATAATCCCCTCCCCATGGCATACGGCATGAAAAAACGGCGTTTCCGTTTTCCCGTAGGAAAATACGTAAACGCCGCAAAATCAGTGAAAACCGTAAAACAGTAAAAACAGTAGAGCCCCTGCATTCAGGAACCTGCCTTTTATCTTGCCTTTTATTTTACGATAGGAAGCTCACCTGTATAACGATGGGTGTATGCGGGCTCCGCCCCCTGTTTGCCCCTGTCCGGGAGAGATTTTCTGTAATCTCGTCTTTCCCGAAAGGAATCCTCCCCATCGTCCTGCCGTTCCTCTTCCTCCTGCCTTCCATCTATGGAAAGCGGCCTGAAAATGGTCTTTCGCCCAATAAAGCAGATCAGCCGTGTCAGTTCAATCCCGGCAAAGATACCGATGCTGTCGATTGCCACATCCCTTGGGGAGGGAGAACGGCCCGGCACAAAGGACTGATGCCATTCGTCCAGCCCGGCGAAGCACACGCAGAACAGCCCGGCGGCAAGCACCAGCCGCCAGCCCCGCAGACGGTATACATACAGGGGGAAGGATACGGCGACGGCAAGCAGGAAGTATTCCGTCACATGCGCCAGCTTGCGTACATAATGTTCAATCCGTTCCGCATAATGCGCGATCTGCGCATCGCTCCATCCCCTGTCCAGGGCTCTGTCACACACCTGGACGAACCTTACGCTCACCGTACTGCTCACTGAACTGGAGGCTGTCCCGTCCTGGGCGGAAAAATTAAATATTACAAACATCATCATAAGCGCCGGCAGAAAGGACAGCGGCTTTAAAACATAACGCAGCAGCTTCTTTAAAAACATTTTAAAATATTTCATAGGCATTCCCTTAAGCTTTCTTTTCCTGTACTGGCAGCCCTGCATTAATGGTCCGGACGGCCATAAAAAATCTACTCTTAAATAATGTGAACATAATAGCACACAAAAATACCGAAAAAAAGCAATTACATTAAAAATTAAATAAATATTTAGAAATTTTGCTATAATTTAAGATATTGGCACAAAACGTCAGGATGCCTGTAAATGATTGATTTTATTAAAAAGGGGCTGTAAAATATTAACAGGACGCAGAAGGCTGCGGTATAGGGAAAAAGGCGGCGGCAGTTGATTTTTTGACGTTGGTATTTCTGGTAAAAGGAGGAAATGGGGATGGCGGAACTGAAGGAAGAATTAAGAAAGGCAGTGATAAAGGCGCAGGCCGATGAGGAAACAGGAGTTGTTTTATATTCTTATCTGGCAGAAAGGCAGAAGGATGAAAACAACCGGAAGATATTCAGGCAAATGGCGCAGGATGAACAGAAACATGCCGGCGTATGGAAATCGGTGACAAAGGAGGAGGTCAGGCCGAAGGGCTTCCATATTTTCTGGCTGAAGCTGCTGTCAGCGGTTCTGGGTTTTACTTTTGTGGTGAAGCGCATGCAGAAGGACGAGCAGATCAGCGGGGAAATTTATGAAAACATGAAGTCCGAAATACCCCAGGCGGCCATGATGCTGGAGGATGAAAGGCGTCATGAAAAAGAGCTTTACGGCATGCTGGACGAAGAGCGTCTGCATTATGTGGGAGCCATGGTCCTGGGCCTGAATGACGCGCTGGTGGAGCTGACGGGAGCCATTGCGGGTGTGACCTTTGCGCTGGCCAATACGCGGCTGGTCGCCATGACGGGCATAATCACCGGGATATCGGCCACGCTTTCCATGGCGGCCTCCAATTATCTGGCGGAGCGCGCCGACGGCAACGAAAAAGCATTGAAATCAAGCGTCTATACCGGCGCAGCGTATCTGGTTACAGTGGCGCTTCTGGTACTGCCTTACCTGCTGTTTCCCAACCAGATGTATGCGGCGGCCTTCGGCGTCATGATCGTGACGGTCCTGTTGATTATCCTGTTTTTTAACTATTATATATCCGTTGCAAAGGAAGAGCCGTTTCTGCGCAGGTTTGGGGAAATGGCGGTGATATCCCTCTCCGTGGCGGTGATTTCCTTTGTAATAGGCATTATTGCGAAAAATGTGCTGGGGATCGATACCCTGTAAAATGAAAGAGGTTAAGCCGGGAAAATCCGCAGGAAAATGGCGGACGCCCTGGAGGGTGGCAATGGAATTTCCGGTATATGCTGGCATCCTGCACAGTTTCGCACCGCCTGTTCCCGGTTTTCTGTGACTTTCGCCGTGGGACGGACATAAAAAGCACCCGGCGGCAGGCAAAGCCTGGCCTGACTTACAAACTTCACTTAATTTCAACAATTTGCATTGAAAAACCCCGCGGATTTTGTATAATAAGAAGAGAATGCCCGCCTGCAGGACAGCGCCAGGATTTGCCAGGGAAGGAAAAAGGCTGCTGTCAGCAGGGTGGAGCGTGTAACGGAATTCATTTCCGCAGGACTGATGTATATTGCGGAGGATAGTTTTTTGCATGCTCCAAGCAGCCGGCGCTTGGGAAAAAAGAAAAGCCGGCCACAAACATTTGGAGGAGCCATTCATGGGAAATGTAAGACGTATCTATGTAGAGAAGAAAGCCCCTTTTGCCGTGAAAGCGAAGGAACTGAAAGGCGATCTGAAGAACTATCTGAACCTGAAGGAAGTAGAGGATGTGAGGATGTTCATCCGCTACGATGTGGAGCATATCAGCGACGAGGTTTTTGAAAAGGCCTGCACCACGGTGTTTTCCGAACCGCCGGTAGATATTCTTTACAGAGAACAGATTGAGGTCCCGGAGAACGGAAGAGTTTTTTCCGTGGAATTTCTGCCCGGACAGTTTGACCAGAGAGCGGATTCTGCCCTGCAGTGCGTGAAGTTTTTGAACGAAGAGGAAGAGCCTATCATCAGGACGGCGGTAACCTATCTGATTACCGGAAAGCTGACGGATGACGAGTTTGACAGAATAAAGGCATACTGCATCAACCCTGTGGATTCCAGGGAAACGGATATGATAAAGCCGGAAACGCTGGAAACCGTGTTTGAAGAACCCGCGGATGTGAAAATTTTTGACGGTTTCAAGGATCTGCCCGAGGAGGAGCTGAAGGCTCTGTATTCCTCTCTGGGCCTGGCAATGACCTTTAAGGATTTCAAGCATATCCAGAACTATTTTGCCGGGGAAGAAAAAAGAGATCCTTCCATGACGGAAATCCGCGTACTGGATACCTACTGGTCGGATCACTGCCGCCATACCACCTTCTCCACCGAGCTGAAGAACGTGGAATTCGGCGAGGGCTATTACAGGACGCCCATGGAAAGCACCTACCAGAGCTATCTGGATACCAGGGAGGAGATTTTTAAGGGCAGGGATGACAAGTTCATCTGCCTTATGGATCTGGCACTCATGGGAATGCGCAAGCTGAAAAAAGAAGGAAAGCTCCAGGATATGGAGGAATCCGATGAAATCAACGCCTGCTCCGTCATCGTGCCCGTGGAGATGGATTACGGCGACGGCCCGGTGACCGAGGAATGGCTTGTTTTCTTCAAGAATGAAACGCATAACCATCCGACCGAAATCGAACCCTTCGGCGGTGCGGCCACCTGCCTGGGCGGCGCCATCCGCGATCCCCTTTCCGGACGCGGCTATGTATATCAGGCCATGCGTGTGACCGGCGCGGCCGACCCTACGGTTCCTGTTGCGGATACCCTGAAGGGCAAGCTGTCCCAGAAAAAACTGGTGCGCGGCGCGGCTGACGGCTATTCCTCCTACGGCAACCAGATCGGCCTGGCTACCGGCTATGTAAAGGAAATTTATCATCCCAACTATGTGGCGAAGCGTATGGAAATCGGCGCTGTCATGGGCGCTGCCCCCAGAAAAAATGTCATCCGTGAAACCTCTGACCCCGGCGATATCATCATCCTCCTGGGCGGACGCACCGGCAGGGACGGCTGCGGCGGCGCAACCGGATCCTCCAAGGTACATACGGAGGAAAGCATTGAAACCTGCGGCGCTGAGGTGCAGAAGGGCAATGCTCCCACAGAACGTAAAATACAGAGACTGTTCCGCAGGGCAGAGGTCAGCAGGCTGATAAAGAAATGCAACGACTTCGGCGCAGGCGGCGTATCCGTTGCCATCGGCGAGCTGGCTGACGGCCTTCGCGTGGATCTGGACAAGGTGCCCAAGAAATACGCGGGCCTGGACGGCACTGAGCTTGCTATTTCCGAATCCCAGGAAAGAATGGCGGTGGTAGTGGCTCCCGAAGATGTGGATACCTTCTTAGGCTATGCCGTGGAAGAAAACCTGGAAGCCGTAAGCGTGGCTGTGGTTACGAAGGAACCCCGCCTGGTTCTTACCTGGAGAGGCAAAGAGATAGTAAATATTTCAAGAGCCTTCCTGGATACCAACGGCGCGCATCAGGAAACCAATGTTTATGTGGATATCCCGGCGGAAGGAAGCAGCTATTTTGACAAATATGCGGTGCCCGAGGCAGGAGAAGCGCTGGAAGCGGGCGACGTAAAGAAAGCATGGCTGACCCTGCTTTCCAACCTGAATGTATGCTCCCAGAAGGGGCTGGTGGAAATGTTTGATTCCTCCATCGGCGCAGGCAGCGTGCTGATGCCCTACGGCGGCAAATACCAGCTGACAGAAACCCAGGCCATGGTGGCCAAGCTGCCGGTACTGAAGGGAAAGACCGATACCGTGACCATGATGAGCTACGGCTTTGATCCCTACCTGTCCTCCTGGAGCCCTTACCACGGCGCAATCTACGCGGTAACGGAATCCATGGCGAAAATCGTGGCTGCAGGCGGAGATTTCCATAAGATCCGTTTCACCTTCCAGGAGTATTTCCGCAGGATGACAGAGGAACCGGAAAGATGGAGCCAGCCCTTCGCGGCGCTACTGGGCGCTTTTGACGCACAGGTAGGCTACGGCCTCCCTTCCATCGGCGGCAAGGATTCCATGTCGGGAACCTTCAACGATATCGATGTACCGCCCACACTGGTATCCTTTGCAGTGGATGTGGCTAAAGAAAAGAATATTATCACTCCGGAATTTAAGATTCCCGGCAGCAAAATAGTCCGTTTCTGCCTGGAAAGAGATGATTTTGATATTCCTGTTTATGAAAGCGTTATGGAACTCTATGACAGGATCAGCGAAATGATCCGCGACGGCGTGATCGTTTCCGCCTATGCCCTTGACAGCAAGGGCGCCGCGGCAGCTCTTCCCAAGATGGCCTTCGGCAATCATCTGGGCGTTGAGCTGAGCGAGGAAGCGGATCTGAAGGAACTGTTTGAAAACTCCCTGGGCGACATTATCGCGGAAGTTCCCGCTGATAAATTCAACCTGATTGACACAGCTTACGAGCTGATTGGTACGATTACCAAAGAGCCTGCCGTTACCTTCGGAGAGGTGAAGATCGCTCTGGACGACATGCTTGCCGCATGGAAGGGAACCCTGGAAAAAGTATTCCCCACCAGGGCAAGCCAGGAAACAGATCCTGTAAATACCGGTCTGTATCAGGCTGACAGCATCTATGTTTGCAAAAACAAGGTGACAAAGCCCACCGTATTCATCCCCGTATTCCCGGGAACCAACTGTGAATACGACAGCGCCAGAGCCTTTGAACGCGCCGGCGCCAGCGTGGTGACCAAGGTATTTAAGAACCTGAGCGCCGAAGACATCAGGGATTCCGTGGGAGAATTTGAAAAAGCCATCAATGAAGCCCAGATCATCATGTTCCCCGGCGGCTTCTCCGCAGGCGACGAACCTGACGGCAGCGCCAAATTCTTTGCCACCGCCTTCCAGAATGCGAAGATTAAGGAAGCGGTCATGAAGCTGGTGAACGAACGCGACGGCCTCTGCCTTGGAATCTGCAACGGCTTCCAGGCCCTGATTAAGCTGGGGCTTGTGCCCTTCGGTGAAATTGCCGGACAGACGGCGGATTCCCCGACCCTGACCTTCAACACAGTCAACCGCCACATTTCCAAGATGGTATACACCAAGGTGGTTTCCAACAAATCACCCTGGCTGGCTGGCGCGCAGCTGGGCAAGACCTATGTAACCCCGGCTTCCCATGGCGAAGGCCGCTTCGTGGCAAGCGAAGACTGGATCCGCAGACTCTTTGAAAACGGCCAGGTGGCAACCCAGTACGCCGATCCGGAAGGCAATATTTCCATGGATGAGGAGTGGAATGTAAACGGCTCCTATGCCGCTATTGAGGGCATTACCTCCCCCGACGGCCGTATCCTCGGAAAGATGGCCCATGTGGAAAGAAGAGGCGACAGCGTTGCCGTGAATATTTACGGCGAACAGGATCTGAAGATTTTTGAATCAGGCGTAGCTTACTTTAAATAAACAGATGTATTTTGAAATCCCACGGCGGCTGCTGTGGGATTTCTTTAGTAACAGTTCAGGCAGGTTTGCGCATTCACTGCGCAATCCGTGAGAAAACGTGGTGGCAGCAGGCATCCGCCCCTCGCCGAAGGCGACTTATCATGGGTGGATGCAGTAACAGTTCGGCCGAAGGCTGAACTGTTACTTTCTTGAACTGCCGGAAGGAAAAAATGATTGCCCGCCCTTTGCATTTGTGATACAATTAATCGATTATGGGAAAGGATGTGCAGATGAAAATGAAGGCATTTTTGATACTGGAAGACGGCACGGTATTTGAAGGAATTCATATCGGGGCCGAAAAAGAGATAATCAGTGAAATCGTATTTAACACATCGATGGCCGGTTATCTGGAAGTGTTGACAGATCCCTCTTATGCAGGACAGGCCGTATGTATGACGTACCCGCTGATTGGTAATTACGGCGTATGCAGGGAAGATTGCGAATCAAGAAGACCCTGGCCGGACGGCTTTATCGTAAGAGAACTGTCCAGAATGCCAAGTAATTTCCGCTCCGACTGTACGATCCAGGAATACCTGGAGATACACGGCGTGCCTGGAATTGCAGGCATTGACACCAGAGCGCTGACGAAAATCCTGAGAGAAAAAGGAACCATGAACGGCATGATAACCACCAACGCAGATTACTGCCTGGAAAAAATCCTGCCGCGGCTGGCAGAATACACCACTGGCAAGGTGGTGGAAAAGGTAACCTGCGAGGCCAAATACGAAATCAGGGGCGTGAAGGATCTGGCTGATAACGGCCCGCTTTCCGGAAGCGCCGTATTTAATAAGGAAGACTTCCTTTCCGGGAAGAAAGAAAAGAAGCCCTCCCTGGTAAAAGAACTGAGCGGAGCCGGCAAAAGGGTGGCCCTGCTGGATCTGGGAGCCAAGGATAACATCGCCCGCTCCCTCGCCATGAGAGGCTGCGACGTCACCGTGTATCCGGCGCTTACAAGCGCGGAGGAAATCATTGCGGACCGGCCGGACGGCATCATGCTTTCCAACGGCCCCGGAGACCCCAAAGAATGTGAAAGCATCATCGCTGAAATCAGAAAGCTGTATGAAACGGACATCCCGATCTTTGCCATCTGCCTGGGGCACCAGCTCATGGCCCTGGCTACGGGAGCCGATACCTTTAAGATGAAATACGGCCACAGGGGCGGTAACCATCCGGTAAAGGATCTGTCCACCGGAAGAGTGTATATCTCCTCCCAGAACCACGGCTATGTTGTGGATATGGACAAGCTTGACAGCAAAGTGGCAGTTCCTGCTTTTATCAATGTCAACGACGGAACAAACGAGGGCTTAAGCTATACGGGAAAAAATATTTTCACCGTGCAGTTCCATCCCGAGGCCTGCCCGGGGCCTCAGGATTCCGGCTACCTGTTTGACCGGTTTTTTACGATGATGAATGGAGGAATGTAAGATGCCAAAGGATCCCAATGTAAAAAAAGTAATGGTCATCGGTTCCGGCCCTATCGTTATCGGCCAGGCCGCTGAATTTGACTATGCAGGCACCCAGGCCTGCCGTTCCCTGAAGGAAGAGGGCGTGGAGGTGGTGCTTGTCAACTCCAACCCCGCAACCATCATGACGGACAGGGATATCGCGGACAGGGTTTATATCGAGCCTCTGACCGTAAAAGTTCTGGAACAGCTCATTGAAAAAGAAAAGCCGGACAGCCTTCTCCCCACCCTGGGCGGCCAGGCCGGCCTGAATCTGGGAATGGAGCTGGACGAATCCGGCTTCCTGGCGGCCCACAATGTGAAGCTGCTGGGCACCACCTCCCAGACCATCCGCAAGGCGGAGGACAGACAGGAATTCAAGGACACCATGGAAAAAATCGGCGAGCCCTGCGCTCCCTCCCTGGTGGTAAGAAATATCGAAGACGGCGTGGCTTTTGCCAGGAAAATCGGCTATCCCGTAGTGCTTCGCCCGGCCTATACCCTGGGCGGTTCCGGCGGCGGCATCGCCCACAGCCAGATGGAGCTGGAAGAGATTCTGGCAAACGGCCTGCGGCTTTCCCGCGTGGGCGAGGTTTTAGTGGAACGCTGCATTGCCGGCTGGAAGGAAATCGAATACGAGGTAATGCGTGACAGCGCCGGAAACTGCATCACTGTCTGCAACATGGAAAACATCGATCCGGTAGGCGTGCATACCGGCGACAGTATCGTTGTCGCCCCTTCCCAGACCCTGAGCGACAAGGAATACCAGATGCTCAGAAGCGCCGCCCTGAATATTATTGATGAGCTGCAGATCACAGGCGGCTGCAACGTCCAGTTTGCCCTGCATCCTGTGAGCTTTGAATACTGCGTGATCGAGGTCAACCCCCGTGTCAGCCGTTCTTCCGCGCTGGCAAGCAAGGCTACAGGTTATCCTATCGCCAAGGTGGCGGCTAAGATTGCCCTGGGCTACACGCTGGATGAAATCAAAAACGCAATTACCGGAAAGACCTACGCAAGCTTTGAACCCGCACTGGACTACTGTGTGGTGAAGCTGCCCCGTCTGCCCTTTGATAAGTTTATTACGGCAAAAAGGACGCTGACCACCCAGATGAAGGCGACCGGAGAGGTTATGAGTATTGCAAATAACTTTGAAGGCGCGCTGATGAAGGCCATCCGTTCCCTGGAACAGCATGTGGACTGCCTGCTGAGCTATGATTTTTCAGAGCTTACGGCGGAAGAACTGAAGGAACGCCTGAAAAAAGTGGATGATCAGAGAATTTATGTCATTGCCGAAGCCATTCGCAAGGGCATCGACTATGATACGATTCATGAAATCACCATGGTGGATCACTGGTTCATCGATAAAATAGCCATACTTGTGGAAATGGAACAGGCCCTTCAAACGCAGCCGCTCACGGTACAGCTGCTGCGCGAAGCGAAGCGCATTGAATTCCCGGACAATGTAATCAGCCGCCTCACCGGCCTGCCGGAAGCCGAAATCAAGCAGATGCGCTATGACAACGGCATCGTCGCTTCCTATAAAATGGTGGATACCTGCGCCGCGGAATTTGCAGCCAGCACACCTTATTACTATTCCGTTTACGGCGGGGAAAATGAAGCGGTGGAAACAAAGCCCCTGAAAAAGGTCCTGGTCCTGGGCTCCGGCCCGATACGAATCGGACAGGGCATCGAGTTCGATTACTGCTCCGTACATGCCACCTGGGCTTTTTCCAGGGAAGGCTATGAGACCGTGATTATCAACAACAACCCGGAGACGGTCAGCACCGACTTCGATATTGCGGATAAGCTGTATTTTGAACCCCTCACACCGGAGGATGTGGAAAATGTGGTAAACATCGAGCATCCAGACGGCGCGGTGGTGCAGTTCGGCGGGCAGACTGCCATCAAGCTCACGGAAAGCCTGATGAAAATGGGAGTTCCCATTCTGGGAACCAGCGCGGAAAACGTGGACGCCGCAGAGGACAGGGAGCTGTTTGACAAGATTCTGGAAGAATGCGAAATCCCCAGACCCTCCGGCGGCACCGTGTATACGGCGGAGGAAGCCAAGGCTGTTGCCAACAAGCTGGGCTATCCGGTTCTGGTGCGCCCTTCCTATGTACTGGGCGGACAGGGCATGCAGATTGCCATTTCCGATACGGAAATTGAAGAATTTATGGAAATCATCAACCGGATTGCCCAGGATCATCCCATCCTTGTGGATAAGTATCTGCAGGGCAAGGAGTTGGAGGTGGATGCGGTCTGTGACGGCACCGACATCCTGATCCCCGGCATCATGGAGCATATCGAACGTGCAGGCGTCCACTCCGGCGACAGTATTTCCGTATACCCGGCCCAGACCATCAGTGAAAAGGTAAAGGCCACCATTGCCGAATATACAAGAAGGCTGGCAAAATCCCTTCATGTAATCGGCCTGATTAATATCCAGTTCATCGTGGTGGGCGAAGATGTTTATGTGATTGAAGTGAATCCCCGTTCCTCCAGGACGGTGCCCTATATCAGCAAGGTGACGGGAATTCCCATCGTGGATCTGGCTACCGAGGTCATTATTGGCAAGAAAATCCGTGACCTGGGCTATGAACCCGGGCTCCAGCCGGAGGCAGGCTATGTGGCAATCAAGATGCCCGTATTCTCCTTTGAAAAAATCCGCGGCGCGGAAATCAGCCTTGGGCCGGAAATGAAATCCACAGGCGAATGCCTTGGCATTGCCAAAACCTTTAACGAAGCGCTTTACAAAGCCTTCCTGGGCGCGGGCGTGGATCTGCCCAGGCATAAGCAGATGATCATCACGGTAAAGGATGCGGACAAGGGAGAGGCAATCGAAATCGCCCGCCGTTTTGAAAAGCTGGGCTACATCATCTACGCCACCAGAAGCACTGCCGCGGCGCTGAGAGAAGCCGGCGTCAAGGCCCGTCAGGTCAATAAGATCAACCAGGAATCCCCTACGGTGATGGACCTTATCCTGGGACACCGAATCGACCTGGTTATCGACACGCCCACCCAGGGCCGGGATAAATCCAGGGACGGCTTCCTGATCAGAAGAACCGCCATAGAAACGGGCGTCAACTGCCTGACCAGCCTGGATACCGCAAGGGCGCTTGTGGGAAGTCTGGAAACAAAGAGCAATGAATTATCGTTAATAGATATCGCAAAACTATAAAACAGGTGAAATGAATAAAGTAAATTATCAGAAGCAGCTGGATGAGCTCCTCCGGCAGCTTCCGGAAAAAGAATCGAAAAAAAAGCTTCTTCTGCATAGCTGCTGCGCCCCCTGCAGCAGCTATGTGCTGGAATATTTAAGACAATATTTCGACATCACCGTCCTGTACTATAATCCCAATATTACGGAGCGTGAGGAATATGAAAAGCGCGCGGCGGAACAGAAGCGCCTGATTCGGGAAATGAATGAAGAAGCGGACGGAGACTGCAAAAACCGTATTCTGGCGGAAGAGGGCCGTTACGATCCGGAGCGTTTTTTCGCGGCGGCAAAAGGCCTGGAGCTGGTGCCGGAGGGCGGGGAACGCTGCTTTAAGTGTTATGAAATCCGCCTGCGGGAGGCTGCACGGATTGCCAGAGAGCAGGGCTTTGACTATTTTACAACCACCCTTACCATCAGCCCTTTAAAAAATGCGGACAAGCTCAATGAGATTGGAAACAGACTGGCAGAAGAGTACGGCGTCGCCTTCCTTCCCTCGGATTTCAAGAAAAAGAACGGATATAAACGCTCCGTGGAGCTTTCGGAAAAATACGGATTATACCGCCAGGACTACTGCGGGTGTGTTTTTTCAAAGGCGGAGCGTGAAAGAAGCAAAGGTTCGGGTTCCTGAGCTGTTTTAGAAGAAGTCAAGGATCAGGTGCATGGGCTGCTATGGAAAAAAGTAAAGATTCAGTGTCTGAATTACTATGAAAAAGCAGCGGTTCAGGTGTCTGGGCCATTATAAAAATGAAAAGCAACTGTGAAGAAGCGGAACAGTTGCAAAGATAAATGTGCAGAGGAGATCAGCCATGAAAAAGATTTTGGATGCCATTTCAGAGGAAATGAGAAAGGCGTTTGCGGAGGCCGGCTATGACGAGGAACTGGGAAAGGTAAGCCTTTCCAACCGTCCGGACCTTTGTGAATACCAGTGCAACGGCGCTATGGCAGGCGCCAAGAAATATCACAAAGCGCCGATTATGATAGCCGGCGAGGTGGCCGAAAAGCTGAAGGACAGCGCCGTATTTTCAGAAGTGAACGCGGTGGCGCCGGGCTTTCTGAACCTGAAGGTTTCCGACGTATTTTTATGTGACTACCTTAAAGGGATGGAAGCGGCGGATAAATTCGGCCTGGAAACTCCTGAGGAAGAAAAGACCGTTATCGTGGATTACGGCGGACCGAATGTGGCAAAGCCCCTCCATGTGGGACATCTTCGTTCAGCGGTAATCGGGGAAAGCGTCAAGAGAATTGCCCGTTATGCAGGCTACAAGGTTATCGGAGACATCCACCTGGGAGACTGGGGACTGCAGATGGGGCTTATCATAACGGAGCTGCAGGAGAGAAAGCCGGAGCTGCCTTATTTTGACGAAAGCTTCACCGGGGAATATCCCAAGGAGGCTCCCTTTACCATTTCCGAGCTGGAGGAAATTTATCCCACGGCCAGCGGCAAATCCAAAGAGGATCCCGCTTATAAGGAAAAAGCCATGGAGAATACATTTAAGCTGCAGAACGGCGTAAGAGGACACCGCGCCCTGTGGGATCATATCATCAGCGTATCCGTGGCGGATATGAAGCGCAACTATGAAAAGCTGAATGTGGAATTCGATCTCTGGAACGGGGAATCTACCGTACAGTATCTGCTTGCGGATATGGTGGAGGAAATGAAGAAGGGCGGCTATGCATACGAAAGCGAAGGCGCTCTTGTGGTTGATGTGAAGGAAGAAAGCGATACGAAGGAAATCCCTCCCTGCATCATCTTAAAATCCGACGGCGCCGCCCTCTACAGCACCACGGATTTGGCTACCATCAGTGAACGTGTGACGAAATACAATCCGGATATCATGATTTATATCACCGATAAACGCCAGGCCATGCATTTTGAGCAGGTATTCCGCTGCGCCCGCAAGACGAAGCTTGTGGGAGACGATACAAAGCTGGTGCACATCGGTTTCGGCACGGTAAACGGCAAGGATGGGAAGCCCTTTAAGACAAGAGACGGCGGCGTGCCGCGCCTGGAAAACCTGATTCATGACATCGATGAGGAAATGTTCCGCAAAATCGTGGAAAGCCGTCAGGAAATGCCGGAAGAGGAAGCAAGGAATATTGCGGAAATCGTCGGACTGGCAGCCATCAAATACGGCGATCTTTCCAACCAGGCCGCGAAGGACTACAGCTTCGACGTGGATCGTTTCACCTCCTTTGAAGGCGATACCGGCCCGTATATCCTTTACACCATCGTGCGTATCAAATCCATTCTGGCAAAATACCAGGATCAGGGCGGCAGCCTTGAAAATCTGGAGCTTGCCCCTGCCATCAGCCCGGATGAAAAGGCGCTGATGATGGAAATCGCCAAATTCAATACCATGATGGAAACTGCATTCGCCGAATGCGCGCCCCATAAAATCTGCGCGTATATTTATGATCTGGCCAATGCCTTTAACCGGTTCTATCATGAAACGAAGATTATTTCGGAAGAAGATGAGGCGAAGAAGGCCGGACTGATTGCGCTGCTGGTGCTGACGAAGGAGATTCTGGAGACTTGTATTGAACTGCTGGGATTTTCGGCGCCTGACAGGATGTAATGTTCTGTTAGATTTGAGTATTTGGCAGAAAATAAGCTGTACAGCTGAAATCTCTGTGAAAGATAGAAATGTTAGTTGTATGATATCCTGTTTGAAACACAAGACGTTTGTAAATTATAAAACCCTGGACAGCATTAGCTGGTGCCGATTAAGGAAACTAAAAAATAATACGGCAGACGGCTAAACGGGCAAGGGTTTAAGGCAACATGCACGAAAAGGGACACTGTTTTTACGGTGTCCCTTTTTCGCGCCCTTTTTCGGGCAGCCGTTCCCAGGAAAGGGGGCGAAAACATGGCCGAGCCGGGCGCATTGGAATACTTCTATGGCACCGAGGCAGAGCAATATACCTTTTACCGGATTCCCAAGGTGTTGTTCACCGACCCCGGTTTCAAACAGACAACTGGCGACGCGAAAATTCTATATGGCTTGATGTTGGACCGTATGGGGCTTTCCATACGCAACGGCTGGCTGGACGAACAAAACCGGGTGTTCATCTACTTCACCCTGGAGGAAGCGATGGGCGCGATGGGCTGCGGCCACAACAAAGCGGTAGCCCTTTTTACCGAACTGGACAAGGTGGGTCTGATTGAGCGTAAGAAGCAGGGCCAGGGCCGCCCCACCAAAATCTATGTCAAAAACTTCATTCGGAGGGAGGAAGTCAAGACTTCCGAAAAGCGGAAGTCTGCACTTCCGGAAACGGGAAGTCTTGACTTCCTAAAATCGGAGACAATCAATACTGATAAGAATTATACTGAATCGAATGATACCGATCCATCTATCTATCCGGCAGCAAGGCTAACGGAAGATAAACCACCTGCGGCGGCTGATAGGATTGATACGATACGGATTTATCGGGAGATTTTGAAAGAGAACATTGAGTACGACCATCTTTGTGAGCGTGTGGGCTATGACCGGGATATGTTAGATGAAATGCTTGAAATTCTGGTAGACACAGTTTGCTCCACCAGAAAGCAGATCCGCATTGGCGGCCAGGACTATCCCAACGAGGTGGTCAAAAGCAGGCTCTTAAAGCTGGATTCCAGCCACATAGAGTATGTGATGGACAGCCTGCACCAAAACACAACAAAGGTTCGGAATATCCGGGCCTATCTCCTGACGGCGCTCTATAATGCGCCTACCACAATCAGCAGCTACTACACCGCACTGGTCAACCACGACCTGTACGGTAGCGGGTAACTGCTTTTTTCATAATCAAATAAGGGCGGCAAGCCGGTCTTATCCGGTTTGCCCTTGATTACCCAACTGCAAATGAACGGCACTGTGTCAAGAACGCGCACGGTGCGCGTTCATTTTATTCTTGACACGGGGCCGTTCATTTGCCACCCGGCACAACGCTGGAGAAAGGAGCGACCCCGTGAAAAAACCTTTTGCTTACATTACCGCCGCATGGACCGGCCAGGAGTTTACGGACACCGATCAGGCCGTTGTCTATTGCCGCAAGGTCTATCAGGCTGGCTTCACGCCAATCTGCCCGATTCTGTATCTGCCGCATTTTCTGAATGACACGATTCCCGCCGAACACAAGGACGGGATTGATATGGCCCGCGATCTGCTTCGCCGCAGTCATGTTCTTATCGTCTGTGGTGATGAGGTGGACGAAACCGTAAAAAACGATATTGCCGTTGCCCAGCGATTAGGCATTACGGCCACCACATTGGACGGTATCCTGAAAATCAGGAGCCAGGGCCATGAAGAAGCCTGCTGACCTGCGCCACCGGCTGCTGCGGTTTCTGCTGCACAGGCTGGTGGTTCCGCCTTAGATTCTCTCTTTTCCACTTTCACCCTGCCGGAAAGGAGGAAATAGCCCATGCAGGAAGAAATGGAAAAAAAGGCCGTGGCTATCAGCATTAAAGCGGGCAAACTGTCTGCCAATTTACTGAAAGCGGCCATTCGCAAGTGCCTGGCGGAAATGGAGAAAAGCCAGAAGAATCCCAAAGTTTATAAGGGAAAGCAAAGTGTAAAGCACCTTGTCCGGCAGGGCGCAGGCGTTTCCAATATCGAGGTGACGGACGGTAATATCAAGTCCTTTGAACAGGTTGCCCGGAAATATGGTGTTGACTTTGCACTGAAAAAGGATACCACCTCACAGCCGCCGCGCTATCTGGTATTTTTCAAAAGCCGTGACGCGGACGCGCTGACTGCCGCCTTTGCGGAATATTCCGGCAAAGTGGTTAAGCGCAAGGCCCAGGAAAAGCCCTCTGTTCGCGGACGGATTGCGCAGCTTCAGGAAGTGGTCAAAAATATGGCCCAATCCCTCTCCCGAAATAAACATCAGGAGGTGGAGCGATGAAGAAGCTGCCGAAAATCAACGCGGCCCAAGTGCTCAAAGCCAGTCTGCCCTATGTTATCATCGGGCTGCTGTGTACCAAGCTGGGAGAAGCCTACCGGCTGACAACCGGCGCGGATATTCTGGATAAGGTGCTGGGCACATTTACCACGCTGGGTACGGTCTTTCAAAATCCGTTCCCCAGCCTGCACCCGTTTGATCTTTTCGTGGGTGCTGCTGCGGCTGTGCTGGTAAGGGCCATTCTCTATTTCAAGGCAAAGAACGCCAAGAAGTACCGACACGGGGAAGAATACGGCACCGCCCGATGGGGCACCCAAAAAGATATAGAGCCGTTCATCAACCCCGATTTTTCACAAAATATCCTGTTGACCGATACGGAACGCCTGACCCTGGGCAAGATTGCCGACCCTGAAAAAAGGAACGTCAATCTGAATGTTCTTGTGATTGGTGGTAGCGGAAGCGGCAAGACACGCTACCATATCAAACCGAACCTACTCCAGATGAATGGCTCATATGTGTGCTCCGATCCAAAGGGAACCGTTGTGGAGGAGGTGGGCCGGGTGCTGTTGCAGCAAGGGCATTATAAGCTGAAAATCCTAAACACCATAGATTTCAGCGCGTCCATGCACTACAATCGTGCGACTTGTTCGCCGCTGAAAAGGCGGCGCACAGCGCTGTTTTAATCAGT
>NZ_QVLV01000035.1:0-54490 GCF_003435485.1 Eisenbergiella massiliensis | reverse complement strand
GCCCGGACCCCCGCAGCCCCCCGTCCCCCTCACAGCCGATGCTGGAAGCGCCGCCCTTGACTTCTGTTAAAAGGCGTATTAAAATTAAATAAAAAATTTAACAGCCAGGAGACCCCAATGGAAATTTCAGCAAAGGAATTAGCCCAACTCATCAACGTATCTCCCGCAACCGTTTCCATGGTATTCAACAACAAACCGGGAATCAGCGAAGCAACCAGGGACCTTGTCTTAACCACGGCGGCCAAATACGGCTACACCCCCAAAAGCGCCCCGCCCGCTTCCGCCTCTTCCAGAGTCATTCAGCTAATCAATTACAAAAAGCATGGAAAAATAGCGGCCGATACGCCCTTCTTTTCCCAGCTGACGGAAGGCATTACCCAGGAATGCCGCCGTCAGAACTGTGTGCTGCATATTTCCTATTTTTATGAAAATATGGATATTTCCGCCCAGCTCACATCACTGAAGGAGGTGGACTGCATCGGCATTCTGCTTCTGGCTACGGAAATGCAAAGGGAGGATTTCAAAAAATTCAGGGATTTTCCCGTACCGATTGTGGTACTTGACTGTTATTATGATGAGTTGAAATACGACTGTGTACTGATCAATAATATTCAGGGAGCTTTCAATGCCACCAGCCACCTGATTAAATGCGGCCATAAAAAAATCGGCTACCTGCGTTCCAATCTGGAAATCAGCAACTTTGCGGAACGCGCCGACGGCTATTATAAAGCGCTGCGTACAAACGGCATCAGCACCTCTCATCCTTACGTCCACGCCATTTCCCCTACGGCCGAGGAAGGCTATCAGGATATGCTGACGGTTCTGGATGCGGATCCGGAGCTGGCGGATGCTTATTTTGCGGATAACGACATCATTGCCGCCGCCGCCATGAAGGCCTTCCGGGAACGCGGCTTCCGGCTGCCGGAGGATATTTCCATTATCGGTTTTGACGATATGCCGCTCTGCGATATGATGGTCCCGTCCCTCTCCACCATGCGGGTCCGCAAGCAGGAGCTGGGCGCCGCCGCCATTGCGCGCCTGATGGACCGGATTGCCGATAACAAAAAGGAATACCTGAAAATCTCCATGTCCACCCAGTTAATCAAAAGAGAAAGCGTCTCCGTTCTTACGTGAGACGCTTCACTTAACATAGCTGTTCAGTTTCTTTACACGATACGTAATGCAATAACCAGTTGTTACACCAGGCATCGACCTGCCTGACAGCCCTATCCATATGATAAAAAGCCATTGCTTTCACCTTTTTAAACCAGCCTGCGTGTAATAGAATGACCTCGCTTAGGAAACACTATTAAACACGCAATACAGATAACATAAAATACAGATGACAGGAAATTTTTATGGAAGCAGATTGGAACTTAACAGAAGCAATCGAATATTACCGAGGTCAGAACGTATCCCAGGATCAGCAGGCTCTCATTGAGCTTTTACGCGAGGTCCAGGCCGAAAACGGCGGCAGCATCCCTGCCTGCGCGCTGGAGGAAATCACCGCGCAGCTTGACATCCGTCCGGCTATACTGACGGCAATTCTCAAACGCTGTCCCGGCCTTCGAACTCAAACTGCACCGCACAGCCTTGAGCTCTGTGCCGGCCCCAGATGCCAAAAACGGGAATGCGCCCGTCTCCATGCTTTTATAGAAAAAAATTATCAGGTGAAAAACGGCGGAATCAGTGCCAAAGGCGGTTTTTCCTACCGCCTCACCGGCTGTATGAAAAACTGTGCAAATGGACCCAGTATGAAATGGGACGGGAAATTATACTCACAGGCCACTCCTGAGCTGCTGCGTTCCCTCATTGAAAAGGGGCAATCGAATACCCCGCGGTAAACAATTGAATATCAAGCTTGCAGCACTGCAAGGCAGCGGTATATTTGGTCTACGCTCCGCTTCGGTCGGTGCAAAACATGTGCCACTGGCACATAGCCCCCCCCTCGCGGCAGTCACCAAATATCCATGCAAGCATGGCTGTCTGGTGCATTGCCCGCGGAAATAAAAAAGTTCTCCCGTATAGTCAAAATGCCGGACATTATGCCCGGCATTCCTTTTGTGAAAAACGGCCTCCCTGGCAGCAAACCTGGGATACGCCATTTTAGCTTTTTAATCAATTTCATAACTCATTGCTGTATATATTTTTCCGCCTGTGCCTTTGACAGAGAAAAAATCTTTATCATTTCACTGACTATCTGTTCCCCAGGCTTACCAACTTCCAGGTTATAGCTTACAAAAGCGTGTATTCCTTCTGCTAACCCTTCCGCCAGCCCAGCTTCCCGTCCATCTTCGTAGCCATCCTCATAAAATTCCTTACTCAGGCTCTTCATCACCTTTTCTTCGTCATATTCCGTTAAAAGCGCATTCATTACCTCTGCCCTCCTCTGACTCAAAAAATGGTATATTCCTCAATATACTCCTCATATGCTTTTCAACAGAAACTTTCCGTGAACTCCGCAAAATTTTTTTCCGCCTGTGCCTTTGACAGAGAAAAAATCTTTATCATTTCGCTGACTATCTGTTCCCCAGACTTGCCAACTTCCAGGTTATAGCTTACAAAAGCGTGTATTCCTTCTGCCACCCCAGCTTCCCATCCATCTTCGTAGCCATCCTCATAAAATTCCTTACTCAGGCTCTTCATCACCTTTTCTTCGTCATATTCCGTTAAAAGCGCATTCATTACCTCTGCCCTCCTCTGACTCAAAAAAACGGCCAATATCCCCTTCTCAATACACAGTTCCATTGCCTTCCGGATCGCTTCCGCCGGTTCCGTAGACTTCAGGAACTCTCTCACGCATCCTATAAATATGGCATATTCCTCTAGCTTCCGGCACCGTCCCATTAATTCCGCATTATGCCCCTCATTAATATTCAGTATACGGACACGTACCTCCAGACAGGCCATATCCTCTCCCTGCATAAACGCATCCGACAGCTTTAAAACCGAAATGTCCGGCAGCTGCTGTTCCCCATTGTAAAAGACAACGTATACCGGCGTAGGAATCTTCAAAAGCCTGGTGGAATAAATTAAACGATCATGGAAGAAGCGTTTATACAGGTCTGAAAAATAAAATAATCCCCGCAACGGCATATTGGGATTAAAGGTGCTCTGATGTTCAAATAAACCCATTCTTCCATCCAGAAGAAAGGAAACATCATTCTTCATCCCCATATAGATTACATCATCCAGTGTGGTGATTTCCAATGCGTCCGGATCCGTATAATCCTTCTGACACAATGCGTTATACAGCTCCAGTAAATCTTTCCGTTCCGAAAATAACATCCGGAACATGCGGTCCTTATACGCCTTCTGGGGCTTGCGGGCCAGTACTGCTTCATTTGTGTGCATGGCAGATTTTCTCCTTGAACCTAAGATTTTTCAGGAAAAAACCGCTTCCGCAAACCAAATCATAATAAAATATCAAAAGGGATTTTTATAAGAATATTATAAAAGAAAGTTTGAAATATAGCAAGATAAAGTAAATAAATCCACAGAAGATGAAATCAGAAATGTTATGTAGAAGAAATTACAGAAGCGATCGCTTCCTGAAAGTAACTCTATTTTGACATTTTTCTATCCATGTGTCAAGCATTTTGGTTTTGACATTTTATAACTTTTATAGACTTAAGACTTTTATAGATTTTGGGCTTTTATAGACTTTGGGCTTTTATAGACTTTGGGCTTTTATAGACTTTGGGCTTTTACAGCTTTATTCTTTTATAGCTTTGTCCCTTTACAGCTTTATGCCTCCACAGCTTTTTTAATTTAACCAGCCAGCCGCAGACGACAGAACCAGGCTCCTGCGTTCACAAGCCTGATTCCATCCTGATATATTCCGCTGTATTTTCACCTGCCTGTATGCCTACTTCATTATATGCCTGCTGATAATAGTGAAACTCATCCTTCATCAGCCCGCGCGCCTTCATTTCCGCAAATTTACGGGACACCATTACCACCTCCGGGATCTTTTGGGCAAGGGCTTCCTGCGCCTGTCTGATATCCTCATAGCTGATTTTCTCCGCACCGTTATATCTTCCAATCCGTATGAGAAAGCATCTCTCCACGCCTTCCATTTTCATACGTTCCCACATTTGCATAAAATAGCTTTGATAATCCCCGGCAGTCATATGATGATCTCCATCTGTCTCTCCCTGGCACCACAGCATAAATGTATGCCGGATAAAAATCCCTTCCTTCTCCAGAAATCTCCTGGCTTTTGCCAGACGCCGCAGCGTATCTGATAAATAAGGTGTGCCAGGCTGCCACTGCAGAATGGATGAGCCGCCCTTGGACGCAGAAACACCCACAATGGGAACTCCCGTTTTCTGATAGCAGGCATTCACAAAAGCTGTAACAAGTGAACCTGTTTTCATATTGCCGTCATTGATCCCATCCTCCGCATTTTCCTGCCTTCCAAACGGTTCCGTCAGCGGATACAGCTTATCCGGGGCCGATATTGCCCGGTATTCATATCCTGCCCCTTCCATAATCTGAGGCGCCGGCTGCGCCCATTTTTCAGAAACAATCCCTCTGCCCGCCATATTTGACTGTCCCATAAATAAGAATAAATCGACTGTTTTACTGTTTTTAATTACGCATTTATTTTCCATCGCTTCTCCGGCCTGCGGAACGCATCTGGCGATGCTCCGTTTTTCTTTTAATTTACCTGATTTCATTTTAAAATGCAACGTTCTCCCGCCATTATTTTCCGCATAAGGAATTCCCTCATAAAAGTGTAGATAAGTCTGAATGGTTACATGCACTTTTCAATACCATAAACTCCGTTGCAGGATCCTGTGCGATTACACTATCCGTACTGCTTCCTAGTATTTTTTCAAAAAAATATCTGCTTCTTTATAAAATCCTTAAAATTAACTGTTACCATAAAAGCACCGAAACAAAGACGCCGCTTCTTTGGGAATACAGTCTATTGCCGGCGGCTGAATAGAAATGGAGGGAAAAGATGTCCGAATATATATTAAAAACCAATCATGTCTTCAAAAGCTTTAAAAAAACCCGTGCCGTAAAAGATTTAACCATGTCTGTCAGAAAAAATTCCGTCTACGGTTTATTAGGGCCGAACGGGGCTGGAAAATCCACTCTGTTAAAGATGATCACAGGTATTATCACACCTGATTCCGGTGAAATACTTTTCAGCGATCACCCCTGGACCCGGAAGGATTTACTAAATATCGGTTCGTTAATCGAATCTCCACCGCTGTATGAGAATTTAACAGCTTTTGAAAATTTAAAAGTGCGGGCAACGCTTATGGGGATTCCTATGAGCAATTGTGATAACGTTTTACAGAAACTGGACCTGACGGATGCCAAAAACAAAAAGGCCTCAGATTTTTCCCTGGGGATGAAACAGAGACTGGGGATCGCATTGGCACTGCTGAATCATCCGAAATTATTGGTCCTGGATGAACCCACAAACGGGCTGGACCCTTTCGGCATTGAAGAATTAAGGTGTATGCTTCGGGAATTTGCGGCGTCCGGGATGTCTGTCATCGTATCGAGCCATATTTTAAGCGAGGTCGCGCAGGTTGCTGATGATATTGGAATCATATACAATGGGTCGCTTCTGTATCAGGATGCAATTGATACGGGTGAAAATCTGGAACGACTTTTTATGGATATTGTGAGGAAGGAGCGTGAGGCCTGATGATTATTACCTATATGAAAGCAGAAAACCTGAAATTCAGGCGTTCCCTGTTCAGGAAACTCATCCTGTTGATTCCGGCAGGTTTAATCTTAATGTCTGTGATTTTTATTTTTATCGGCATTGGCATGGGCGGTTTTTCCAGCTCTGTCGTGTGTAACTGGTGTATGCCCGTTGCCTGCTTATCCGTTACTATTTTATGCCATCTGGCAAATAAAAAAGAGCAAAAGCATGGATACAGGACGCTTTACAGTCTGCCTGTTGACCTGAAGAAAACATTTATTTCTAAAATTATTTTAACTGCGCTTACCCTTTTGATAATATCTCTGTTGCTGTCGTTCATCACTGTGATCTCTGAATGCATGTTTTCAGGCGTCCGGGCAGCACTTGGGCGCAGCGGGCTTTATGCGGCAGGATATTGTTTGCTGTGGCTCTCCTTTTTATGGCAGGTTCCCTTCTGTTTATTTTTGGACCGGAAAATCGGTTTTGTCGGTTCCACATTAATAAATCTGTTTGCATGCGCTTTGGGAGGTTTGTTTTTTTCCCTTACGCCTTTGTTCTGGTTCTTCCCTTATAGCTGGACCGCCAGGTTTATGGTTACCTTATTTGGCGTGCTGCCCAGTGGATTACTGGCGGAAACAGACTCACGTTTGATACTGAGCCCGGGAGGAAGTCTGTTGCTGGTATTGGTTTCCCTGTTGGCCGCGGCAGTTCTTTCCGTCTCATTTTCCTTTTGGTATGAAAGGCAGGTATATCGTAAATGACTGTTATAAGGGAGTTTATTTCCGATTTTACCAAAATCAGACGGACACCTGTTATTTTGCTGCATTTGGTACTGCCGGTCGTGATTACCGCGGTATTTTTAGTTTATTATAAGTATGCGGGATATCATATTATTCCTGATGTGAGGCTGTTTTTTATTATACTGCAGATATGTTTCCCTGTTTTTGCAGGTATTGCGGTGCCGGTTTTGATTAACCTGGATAGAAATATAAGCAATATTCAAAATTCCCTTGGCTTAACGGAAACACGAAAAGGTGTATATTTAGGGAAATTGTTCTTTCTTATGTTTTTGTGTGCTTTAAGTATGATACTATATGAGCTGTGCTTCTATGTGGGAGTCAGATTTTTTCTGGGCATCAGTATAATGGATTATACTTCTTATCTTGTGATGTTTTTAATTTTTTTATTTGGAAATATATTTTTGTATTTATTACACATATTCATTGCTTTCAGACTGGGGGCGGGTATTTCGGTATTCACAGGCATTGCAGGCACAATTTCAGCAGGTTATTTTGAAAACGCGATTGGCGATCAGATTTGGCCGTTCATTCCCTGGGAATGGGGCGTCAGGTTTTTGAAAAAACTCTTTGGATTTTCGAATATTCCTGTTTTTTCCGGGATAATTTCTTTGATAATTATTACTTTGGCTGTTCTTGTTTTGTCGGTACTGTGGTTTGACAGATGGGAAGGCAACATTGTGCAGGAGTAAACATAGAGGAAAACAAGGAGGTAAATCCTCTGCTCGCTCAAGGCTCGCATTTTGCTCCGCAAAACAAGGAGGTAAATCCTCTGCTCGCCCAGGGCTCGCATTTTGCTCCGCAAAACAAGGAGGATTATAAGGAGGATTTGATGTTTAGGGTGTTGGTTGTTGATGATGATCTTGAAATGCTGGCTCTGGTGCGCGCTGCCCTGGAGAAGGACGGGCATCGGGTGGATATTGAGCCGGATGCGGCGGCGGTACAGGCCGAGCGGTGTCAGGCGTATGATTTACTGTTGCTTGATGTGATGATGCCCGGCGAGGATGGCTTTTCCCTTTGCGGCCGTATCCGTGATGAGGTGGATTGCCCCATCCTGTTCTTAACAGCCAGGGCGGAAGATGCTGCCCTTGTGCAGGGCTTTGGCCTGGGCGCCGATGATTATATTAAGAAGCCCTTCAGTATCGCGGAACTGCGCGCGAGGGTAAACGCCCATCTGCGGCGCGAGGCGCGCAGTCCGGTCCGTACCATGAACCGGGGCGGCGTACGTTTTGACATGCAGGCAAAAGAGGCTTTTGCCGGAGAACGCACACTGCCCCTTACCAGGGGCGAATATGCGATCTGTGAACACCTTGCCCTGCACGCGGGACAGGTTTTTACCAAAGAACAATTATATGATGCAGTTTTCGGCTTTGACGCCGGGGGCGATCCATCGGCTATTGCGGAGCATGTCAAAAATATCCGCGCCAAACTGAAGGCCGAAGGATTAAGCCCTGTTGAGACAGTCTGGGGGGTGGGGTATAAATGGCAAAAAAACAGCGTTCTGTAAGTCTTACCTTCGTTCTTCTGCGCTTTGCCGTCGTTATGCTCGGCTGCATGCTGCTGTGCGGCCTGGTATGGATGCTTTGCTTTACGCAGCTTCGAAACGCCGGTATTATTTACCAGGGCTACGTCTCCAATCAACAGACGGAGCGGATTCTGACCGAAGACACAAAAAACTTTATTTCCCCGGGTGCGGATTTTCTGCCCGAATATGCTTTGTTTGCCCCGGACGGTAACGTGTTGGAAAGCAATGTGGAAGGAAAGAAACTGGAGACTCTGAGAGAATTTTTTCTGCAGGCTCCTGATGACGTCCATGTTTCGCGTCGCACCTACGCGGACGGGAGTACCGTTATTATTCAATGGTATTTCAGGTCGGAATTTGTAAATCCGATCCTTCGCAATCTGCTTCCTCCTTTTGAATACCTGTGGCTGGCCGCGCTTGGCGCGGGGTGGGTGTTCTGCCTGATTTTTAATACCCTGCGGCTCCGCCGGCGCCTTGCCGCCAGGCTCAGGCTGTTCGGTGAAGTGAGTGATAGGGTAGGCGCACAGGAGCTGGATTTTACAGTCCCTCATGCGGGCATACGGGAATATGATCAGGCACTGGACGCCATGGAACATATGCGGGAAGCATTATATAGCTCCCTGTCCTCCCAATGGGCGGCCCAACAGGAACGTGAGGCGGAAATAGCCGCACTCGCGCACGATCTGAAAACTCCGCTCACACTGATAGGGGGAAACGCGGAGCTTCTGCTGGATGAAAATTTGCCTGAGAACTGCCAGAGAATGTTAAATACCATCGTATTAAACAGCGACCGTGCAAAACGTTATGTTGCCAGTCTTCTGGAAACCTCATCCGGTACGGACGAAACGTTTGAAAATACCGCCCTGCCCGCCATGTTTGACGAGCTTTGCCTGAGCACAAATGCCCTTGCACAAGCCAGCGGGATTTTTCTGCACAGCCAAAACAGCCTGGAGGGTTCCGCCCGAATACAAAAAGACCATTTGCTTCGCGCTCTCGGCAATGTGGTGCAGAATGCCATCGAGCATACGCCGGAAGGCGGCAGCGTATATCTGGAAGGATGCATGCTGGCAAACGGCTGGCAAATTACCGTGCGTGACGAAGGTCCTGGCTTCAGCAGGGCCGCGCTGCACCATGCGACAGAACGCCTGTGGTGTGATGATACGGCGCGGAGTTCTGACGGACACAATGGACTCGGGCTTTGGTTCGCAGCGCAGGTGGTTACAACGCACAGTGGACAGCTGGAACTGAAAAACTGCGAATCCGGCGGCATGGCTGTCATTAAGTTCCGCAGGAATTTATAAAAATCCAATACCCCGCAACATCAACATCGTTCCCCCTCCTCATAATGTACGCCAAAATTAATCCTAGCACTCTATATATACCGCCTTACCCTTTTCATATACTGCCTGTAGGCATCCCCGAATCTGCCAATGCACCACCGTTCCTCTGAAAGAATAATCCAGTGGGAAGACAGCTGGAATATGATATCGATTCCGCCAAGCAGCACAGAATGCGTGAGCAGGGCACAGCCCATAAACAGTATAAAATATGATAAATACATGGGATTACGTGAGAACCGGTAAAGTCCGTTTTGGTTCAGGCCTTCACCGGATGGGGCTGCAAAATCTATCACTGATGCAGTGCACAGAACCAATCCCAAAAGATAGAACAACGTCCCCGACCAAAATTGCCAGGAAAAATCAATTGGCACTTTAAGAAAAAACAGAACGATAAAAATTGCGGCATTGGAAAGCTGGTATATCCAATATGCCGCAATTTCCTTTCCGGCCATCGGCGCAAAAAAAGCCGCGCGTTTTACCGCAGCCCTGTCCAAATGTGAAAGGACGCCAAACCTTATCAGTAAAAAAGGGATTAGCAGTAAAAATCCATTCATAAATATTTCCTCCCCTATTATCTGGGTAACTTCACAGTTCGGGATAAGACCTTTGGTTCAATGGAAACACCGTTCCATGTCCTGCCTATTTCCGCATCTTCCGGGGTAATTGTGTGATAATGGCCATCCATTCCCGTTATACGCGCCTCTTTATCACTTATTTCAACGAACGCATGCAGCGGCTCCTGATATAAAATCATATTCTTGAGAGAAGGGTATTTTTCATGCGTCTTTGCATCGTAGGCGTACAGTTCCTTCATACCGTGCCAGATATAGGACATGGAGTTGAGTGTAATATATGGAATTCCATTTATTATAGTGCAGCCATCCCCATGATCATGGCCGTTCATGCAGAAAAGAACCTTTCGTTTTTCAAGCAGCGCCCTGACTGCTTCTCTGTTTGCGATTCCCCTGTCTCTAAAATCATTTGCCAGGCTGTGGTGGGAAAACACAACATAATAGCAGTCTTCCGATTCCAGTTCCTGCAAAAGCCAGTCCGCTTCCACCTGCGGAAGCCAGGGATAAGCCTGTTTTGTCTTATCATAATTACGCTTCAGGAAGGGAACGCATTTTTGCCCATCCCGGATATAGCAGGTATTGAGGACGATAAATTTAACGTCGTCAATAAGGAAGGAATAATAGGATGACTCTATTTTCAGAAAATCCATCACTTCTTCAAGCGAATACTGATCCGTATCATGATTGCCGATTGTATGATACACCGGTACGCCGGATTGTTCCAGGGCGTCAATAACTTTTCTGTTTTCAGCGGCCGGATAACACAAATCACCCAGCGACATGATAAAATCAGGATTTTTCAGCCTGACTGCGTCCAGAAACTCCTTTATTCTTCTGTCTCCGTCCGGAATGTGGTCATAGTGCAGGTCCGTAAAAACAGCAAATCGAATCATTTTCCTTCCTCCTGGGATTCAAAAACAAAATTGCGGCAAACGGTATTTTTCATGTATCCTATATTATTTTATCCGCTGACCGACTGAAAAGCCACTCAAAATATGGTATGAAAGTCAGTATCCCTGCCGGTTTGGTTTTTTCTCAGCTTCAGGTATACAGCTCTCTTTTTTGTGCAGGAATTGAGAGGATTGACACAGTAAAGGTCATTAAACTGATAGCAGTACCCACAGCATCCCATACCAAAAAGGAGTATTCAAAATGGCCGATAATCAATTTCCCGCATTCCTTGAAACCATAGATGACAACAGCAAACCTCTCGCTTCCGAAATCAACGATTTTCTTCTGGCGCAGGGCTGCAAATGTGAAATCAAAACAGCAAAAAGCGGCTTTACTGTTTCCTATATCCTGCCGCAGACAAAGAAAACTCTGGCTACCTTCGTATGCCGCAAAACAGGCGTAAAAATGAGGATTTTTCCCCAGGGCTTAAATGTATATGAGAATTTTCTGGAAACTCTCCCGGAAAAGATGAAAAAAGATATCAGAAAAGCATCTCCCTGCAAGCGTCTCATAAATCCGGACGACTGCAACCCGAAATGTATGATGGGCTATGATTTCCATATGGAGGATACCCATTACCAGAAATGCCGGTTTATGGCGTTTATGCCTTCATTAAATGAGGAAAACTATCCTTTTATCAAAGAGTTTCTGGAGAATGAAATCAAGGTTCAAAACCGGGCCCAGGACTAAAGATTTTTTCTCCCACTATCCCCTGCTGACTATCCCTGGCAGCTCCGCGATATCTGTAATATGCCAGTCCGCCTCCTTCATAAGCTCCCACCGCCGCTCCTCCGGTTTGCGTTCCAGATATTCAGTAAAAACCGTTTTCATCCCTGCATTTTCAGCCCCTCGCAATTCATCGGAACCGCCGTCACCGATGAAAATGCTCTGTTCCGGGGTACAATTCATATATTGCATTGCCCTTTGATAGATTCTGACATCCGGCTTCAAAAGCCTTTCGCGGCAGGAAAAAAGCGCCTTATCAAAACAGGAAAACAGCGGGGATTCTTTCCAGTACATACAATCTATCACATCTGCATTGCTGATAAGACAAAGCTTCCAGCCTGACAGCTTCAGCCGCTCCAGCATTTCCAGGATTCTTCCGTCCACATTCATAAGCGCATGCCGCATTCTCGCTTTCCTCTGACGCAGCAGCTCTTTTTTCTGAAAAGGATTAACCCGCATGGGGAGAAGCATTGTAATATCTTCTATGATTTTGCTTTCCTCCGTGACAAATCCGCCGGCCCGTTCAAGGTACAGCGCTTTATCCTCTGCATAGGATTCCCATTCCTCAATGCTCAAACCCAGCACCTCGTTCTCACTCATATCAGGACAGTATTCCGGTTTAATTAATGTAAAGAATAAGTCAAAAAAACAGCAGCCTGCAGTTTCCATACAATTCTCCTGTAGTAATACTCACTTTTTTTACCGTTCTTCCAGAAAAGGCAGAATCAGCTTCAGCCATTCCTCCGGCAGATATACGGATAAATATCCGTGATTATATCCTTTTGCTTCATATATCCTGCAGTGGGGCACCAACTCCCCAAACATCCGGGCCGATTCCCGGACACATTTCATTTCCTTTTCTCCGTACAGGTACATTACCTCCGCATTTGTGCTGCGGACGCTTTCCTTCAGCGTATACTGCATCATATATGTACGGTATACCGCATACAGCGTTTCTTTACGAAGACGCGGCATGTCACGCAGATAATATTCTGCTATTTCCTCCGGATAACGCATGGATGAGGGGAAAAAACGATTCATCACCGCCAGTTGGAAACGGCACGCGTTTTTCCCGAACATCAGCCTCCCGCATAAGCGGACCGTCGCTATGCAGTAACGTGCCATAGCAGGCTGTGGATAACAGATACTACCGTCAATCACCGCCTTTTGGACTAAATTCTTTTTCCGGGACAACAGCTCCATTACGATCTGTCCTCCCAAAGACACTCCTCCCAGCGCAAAAAGATGGCCGCCGCACTTCTTTTCTATATATTCCATCAGCTTATCCGCCGTATCCTCCGTAGAAATATATTCGGTCAGATACTCTTCCCCATGCCCGTCCAGCGTCGGCAGAATGACGTGGTATTTCTCAGACAGGACACGGGCCTGCCTTAAATAATTCCACCAGGAATTTCCGCCTCCATGAATCAGCATGATGTGCGGATTCCCGCAGTCTCCGAACTCATGAAATTTCATTTTTGCTCCAATCTGTGTGTTACAGGCGCTTCCCCATGCAGCGAGAACCTATGCGGCCCATAATTCTTTTTTCCCAGACACACCATCGATCCTATATGTTTTTCCGGTAATATTATAACTCTGCGTTACTCTGAAATATTGCAGGCATTCCATTAATGCGCCTTATAATAAATCCTTCTCCACTGCTTTATAAGTCTCAGAAAATCCTTTTCTATTTCCTCCGCATCAACATCCTGCATGCGGTATCTCCGGCACAGATAACCTTCCGTCGTCCACAAAATTTCCTGATACATCAGCTCCAAATCCACATCCTTCCGAAATACAGAAAGGTCTATCCGTTCAAAAATATGTTTTTCCCCCATCCGTTTTAACTGGGAAAATTCCGGCTGAATACATTTTCTGATTTCTTCCTCCTGCTCATAATAGGCGTTTAAACAAAACGCACCAATATAGGGATACACTCTCGTCAATGAACATTTTACCCGCAGGTTTTTCTCCAGTATTTCAAAAAAATCTGTCGTATCCATGACTCCGAATTCCCGGACAGCATTTCCGGTCAGCTCTTCTGCCTGCTTCCACAGGAAAAGATACAGTTCCTTTTTATTTTCAAAATAGTGAAACAGCAGCGCTTTGGATATGCCGCATTCGTCAGCAATTTCAGACATCGGCGCCTTCTTATAGGAATTCCCGGCAAATACCTTGTAGGCGGCGTTGATAATATGCTGTTGTTTTTCTTCAGGTAACTGAAAGAATTTGGGATTCATTGAATATCCTTTCCTTATATGCCGTCATTCCGGCCTTGTGGACGTCGTTCCGTTTGCAACCTGTAAACAGCTTATACAACTATCTACAGAAACTATGCCGCTGTTAAATGTGTGGAATCCATTAACCGATCTGGTTAATGCGATTATATAGTCGTTGACCGTTTTTGAGAAGACCTTTTCCATAATTTGTTTAATAGAAAAACCAGATCAATTAAAAATTCATACAAGCATCTATGTAATTCGTTGCAATATTCTTTAACAGCATGGATACGGCCCTGAAAGTATAGTATAATTATTTGATTGAAACAAGAAAAGAACATGCGGCCGGATTCATAGCTTTTATGAGGTAAATATGAAAACAATATCCATTGGGATACATAATCCCTGCGTTCCCTGTTCCTGTGCCTGTAAGTATTGTCTTTTACAATCCTGTAAAGAAGCCGAAGGTATTGACTATTACAGGGGAAAAAAATTAGCTGAAAGATTTATTGTCTGGGCAAAAAATAAAAACATAACCCCATTGCCGTTCTATTGCATTTCATACTGTGCCGAGTATCCTCAATTATCGGATAATATCTCTTTTAACAAAGAAAACGGGTTCTTAGGCGCAAATTTTCTTCAGTGCAATGGATTAAAAATCAGAACTCTTTCCGAAACAGATCAATTTATTAAAAATATAAAGTCTGCCGGTATAGAGAATATTGATACCACTTTTTTTGGTAACCCCAAATATCATGATTCTTTTGCAGCAAGAGAAGGTGATTATGATTTCATGCTCCTGCTTGCCAAACGCGCCGCCGCCCTGGATCTAAACTGTTCCCCTACGGTGATTGTAAGCAGGGAAAGCTTAAGCATGTTGGATGAATTATTTGATACTCTGGAAAGTATACCGGGCATAGGCCGGATATATTCCTTCCTGCCGGATTACCGCGGACGGGGTTACCTGATGGAAAAGGCCCGTATTACAGTTCAGGATTATGAAAAATTATCGGATAAAATTAAGAAGACGTTCAACATCAGCCGCTATAAAACGCAAAAGGACTGGCTGTCATCAGGGGTTTTGCCTGAATATACGCAAAGAGCGCTCACCGTCACCTTGCGTAAAGATAACATCGATCAATTTGAAAACATGAGCTGTGACGAGATTATTGCATATGTTGAAAAACTAGATGATGATTACTATAAGGCAATTCCCTCTATCAATGAATTGGCAGAAATATATGGCAATAAGGAAAATGAACAATTATACCGTCTGCGGGATTTGTTCTGGATGTGGCAAAAGAGATATATCCATGAGAATCATATCAGCATATATGATATAACTGACGAAAGATATTGCAATACAATCAGGAGCTAAGCTTAAATATTGCGAATATAAAACCAAAATTCAAAACAGAAGCATTTCCTTATTACAGCAACCTGATATCCGGAATCATACATTATATATCTATTTAAGCGATGATATTATATTTATCCCAAGTACAGAAACAGCGGCACGTCAGACTCTCCCGACATACCGCTGTTATCTTATTATTTTTATTTTACCTCCGGCCGTTTTCCGCCTCAGTTTTCCACCGCCTTTTTCAGCCCTCTGCTCTCCGCCAGTTCTTCCCGGAACTGCTGTACTGCAGCCTTTCCTTCCTCCGTAACCGGCTTAACCCATTTACCGGTCCTGGTATAATAAACCTCAAATACCAGCCGGATCAATTCATCCGTATACAGGAAAGCGAACACTGCCAGGAAAGGCAGATGCAGCACCATGCCGGCAATCCATGTCGCAGGCACACTGATGGTAAAAAGACATACGATTTCCAGCACGGTTCCGAAAATGGATTCCCCGCCCGCGCGGTAGCAGCTGTTCATAATATAATTGCAGGTACGGATGGTTCCCGCCGCCAGATAAATCATAATCATGTATTTTCCATAAAACATGGCTTCCGCCCCCAGGCCGAAAAGACGAAGCAGGGGCGCATTAAAGGTCAGGCCGATGGCACAGATACAGAAGGTAATGGCCGGGCAGAGAAGCGCAAAGCCCTTAACATACTGATAGCCTTTCATATGATGCCCTGCGCCGACCTCCTTGCCCACCACCACGGAGCTGGCATCCGCCAGGCCTCCGAAAAAGGCAAATACAAAGCCCTCCAGCACACGGAAGGCCGCCATGGCGGCAATGGCCGATTCATTCTGTCTTCCGATAACAACATTTATCAGCATCTGTCCGATTCCGTAGAAAAGCTCATTGCAAATGATCGGAAAGCATTTATTCAGATATATTTTCAGGAATCCGTCTCCCCATGCAAACATCTCTCTGAGCTTAAGAACCAACGTATTCTTATCCCGCAGCAGGAAGGTGAGCAGTACAATCAGATTCACGATTCCGGAAACAAGAGTTCCCACCGCTGCACCGGCCGCTCCCATCTTCGGCATGCCGAAACGGCCGTAAATGAGGATCCAGTTCAAAATAAAGTTGGTGATAAGCGCCAGAATGGAGCTGATTAAAGGGGCTTTTACCCTTTCCGTGGAACGCATCAGGAAGCTTATCAGAACCGCAAATACCTGCAGCGGATAAGCAAAACCAACGATCCTTATGTAAGGAATCCCCACCTGGATAATATTCTGCTTATCCGTATAAATCCCCAGCAAAAAACCGGGGCTTGTAGTCGCCGTCACCGCGAAGATAAGCGCCACCGCCAGCATGCAGGTCATGGAAATTCCAAAGGTCTTATTAATCCCTTTATGATTCCCCGCGCCCCAATATTGAGAAAAAAACAGCAGAGAACCGCCCGCAAATCCGAAATAACAGGAGAAAAACAGTGAGGAAATCTGAGAACAGATTCCCACCGCCGCCACCGACAGCTCTCCCTGACTGCCTATCATAATCGTATCTACCATACTTGCCGTTGTAGACAGGAAATTCTGCAGAGCAATGGGCAGGGCAATCGTCACCACCGCCTTGAAAAAAACGCTCCAGTCAACCTGATTCTTTTTTAATGCTTTTCCCCTCATTCTTACAATACCTCTCAATCCAAATTACCAAGTATTTTCCATTATATCGCTCTTTTGCCATATTACAATAGGGGAAATGAAAAAAACAGGTTACATATCTACAGGATTTTACAATTTAAAATCCTGGTAGAATCTTATAAAAATTTCAGTCCGTTCCGGCTTCAAAGTGGAGGCGCATCCCTTGTCACTGCAGAGATGGGACGAATTACGCTCCAGAGTGGCATTATGGCCAATGGGAAGCCATTCCGCGCAATTCCTATTACCTACCTCTGGAACAAACGTGGAAAAGGAAAACGAATATGTGGCTGCATCTGCAACAAAAGATATTGCAGGGAAAAAGAAAGAAAAGGCGTCTGCTGCTCATGGGATCAGATATTTTTGATCCCGAAGCAGATCTTACCAATTGGGAAAACCATGTTTACAGACGGTATCAATAGCGGATTTCAGAATATATGTGGTATAATTCATCTATCGAACACGATACCAATATTTAAACAGGAGGAAAAATATATGCTTCACATTGCAAGCAACCCCAGCCTGAAAGGACTCTCCGTCCTCTCTCCCAAAATCGTCTATTCCACCCATACCGGCAAGGACATCACGCTGGATCTGCTCATGCCGCAGATACCGGAGGATGCGTGCGAAAAACGGTATCCCCTGATTGTCTTCATTCAGGGAAGCGCCTGGCATTTCCCGGATACCAACTATGAAATCCCGCAGCTGGCCCGCTTTGCCGATGATGGTTTTGTGGTCGCATCCGTTACCCACCGGAACATAGAAGAAGGCCATCCGGCGCCGGCATTTCTCCAGGATGTAAAGACAGCGATCCGTTTTCTGCGTGCCAATGCAGAGCAGTATCATATCGATCCGGATAAGGTTCTTGCCTTCGGCACCTCCTCCGGAGGAAATACCTCTCTCCTTCTCGGCCTGACAGGGGATATGCCGGAATTTAAAACCGATGAATATCCGGAATTTTCAGACAGCGTATGCGCTGTGATTGACTGCTTCGGCCCCACGGATCTGACCGCTTTTCTTGAATCCCCCCAGCCTGAGGTACGTTCGGAGGCCGCCGCTTTGTTCACACTCTTCTGCGGAGGCACTCTCGATAAAGAGTTATTGAAAAAAATGAGCCCCATAAACTATGTGCAGGAGGGGAAAAGCTATGTGCCTTTTATGATCGCCCACGGAAGCGCCGATCCCACTGTCAGCTTTTCCCAAAGCGAGCAGCTGGTGAAGCGTCTGGAGGAATGCGGAGCCCAGGTCAGCTTTATCTGTGTGGACGGCGCAGTCCATGAGGGGAATTTCTGGAGCCGGGAGCTTTGGGATATTTTCAGAGGCTTTATGAAAACGCAGGCAGGCTTGTAAGGTCCGTAAATAAGACAACGTTTTGCCAACCTTTAACCAGAATAAAAAGAACCAAAAGACAGGTTTATTATCAGTCTTTTGGTTCTTTCTTCCTATAACATATAGATTATTTTTCCAGACCTTCAAGGTAAGCGGTAAACTGGGAAATAAATTCTTCCTTCAGCTTTTCGGCTCCCGCAGTCTCGCATTTACTGTTCAGCTCCGCCAGAGTTCCTTCCACATCATCCACAAGGCCAAGCTCCAACAGCGGTACATATTGTGAGCAGACCTCATTCATTGCAGCAAGCTCACTCTTTACGGAAGAGTCGTCAAAGATAAAACCGCTTGTTACTTCAGATATGGCATCTCCCATTAATTCCTGACGAATTTCGCTCTGGGTGGTGCCGGCCTCTCCCTGTATTCTTTCCAGAACATCGTTTTTCAGTCCCCAGGAAACCGGTGCATTTCCTACCGCATAATTTGCCTGCTCATCTCCAAGTGTATATGTGGTATCACTGGTTGCATTAAAGGTTGAACCTTCTATTCCATATCTGCAGATATCGTAGCATTCCTTGTCAAATTTCAGGACATCCAGAACCATCAGCGCACGCTCCTGATTTTCTGAAACCGCAGGGATTGCAAAACCGTCTCCCGTATATACGCCTTTAACATGTACGACACCAGGGGTTACATTTACAAGCTCTGCCTTCCATTCAGGATGTTCTGAATCTACAACATTTTTAGCTGATTCACAGGTATCAAGATTCCAGAAAAGGGCGGCACTTGTTCCATTCTGGAATGCATCCAAAGGCGAAGTGGTATTGGAAACGGCATTTTTTGACCAGAATCCTTTATCTGCCCAGCTCTTCATCAGTTTACAGTACTCTAAATATTCATCAGTTCCATACTGCCAGACAACATCCTCCGCAGCGGGATCTTTTCCCTGATAGAAATAGCCGAAATATTTTCCGCTTCCGCAGCTCATAGGCACCAGATTATTTCTGCTCTGGAACAGGTTCATTGACATTTCAACAGCATCTCCGGCTGCCGCATAAGGATAAATTCCTTCCTCATTCTCCGCAACTGCCGTAAAGTACTCTTCCAGCTTTTCCACGCTGTCAATTTTATCTATCCCATATTTTTCACGTAAATCACCTCTGATAAGAACGGGCATCGCATTGTTAACGTAGGGACTGTTTTTAGGAATCATATAGCATTTTCCATTAATTTTGGCCTGTTCAAATGCCATACTGTCTTCCCCTGCTGCCGTCTGCGGCATATATTTCTGCAGCAGCTCGTCTGTAATTTCTGCAAACGCGCCTTTCGTTGCCTCTTCATTATAAAAAGCCCAGGTTGATGTATAAATTATATCAATATTTTCTCCGCTCGCCAGCAGCAGTGAGTACTTCTGCGTATAATCACTAAGCGCTATATAATTGATATCAACCGTACAGTTAAGCTTATCTTCCAGTTTTGCATTCAGGGCCTCTTCCACCTCGTCAGCCGCTACCGGTTCATCCCCAATCACATACATGACAAGTTCCTTATGTTCTGAAATATCGTTTCCGCCATATTCCAACGTAGCTTCACTACCTGCCTGCACTGTCCCGGCGGCTGTTTCTGTTGACTCGGCCGTATCCGCCGCCTGGCTGCCTGAAGCAGGAGCTTCACTTCCGCCCTCTCCGCAGCCTGTAATAACACAGGTCCCCAACATCATAATACTCAGCAGTACTCCCAAAGCTTTCCTTTTCATTCTGTTTCCTCCTTGTTTTGCGGAGTAAAATGCAATTTCTTTAGAAATTTATCCTCTGATGGGCAGAGGAATTTACTCCCTTAATTGATTTTATGAAATCTGCACTAACCTTTTACAGATCCCAATGTTAACCCTTTTACAAAATATTTCTGTACAAATGGATAAACCAGTATAATCGGTCCGGTAGCTACAATCGTAAGGGCCATTTTGGTGGACTCGATCGGCATGGAGCTTACGGAAACCGTTGTCTGACTTGCAATTTCCCGCAGGGCCTTAATGCTCCCCATCAGCTGATACAGTAAATACTGCAAATCAAATAATTCTTTTTTATCAATAAAAAGCATGCACATATACCAGTCATTCCAGTATGCCAATGCTGTAAACAGGCCGATTGTCGCTATTACGGGTTTGGAAAGCGGCAATATCAGCTTTACGAAAATACGAAAATCCCCCGCTCCGTCAATTTTAGCGGATTCCGTTATTTCACCGGGTATACCACCCATAAATCCTTTGACTAAAATGATATTCCATACGGATACCATGGTCGGTATGATCAATACCCAGATTGTATTTTTCAGGTGCAGGGTTTTTACACATAAGATATACCAGGGAACCAGCCCGCCTGAAAAAAGTGTGGTAAAAAAGAAATAAAAAGAAAAAATATTTCTCCATTTAAAATCCTTCCGCTGTAATACATAACCGGTCATGGCATTGATAAAAACACTCAATGCGGTGCCTGTAATGGTAACAAAGGCAGTTACCCCATATGCCCGAAGAATTTTTGCCGGATTTTTAAAAATCAGTTCATAGGCTGTCAGTGAAAATTCCTTTGGCCAAAGTACATATCCATTTTTAATAATGTAGCTCTCGCTGGTAAATGACGATGCAATAATCAGAAAAAACGGTATAATACAAATCAATGCAAACAGACATAACAGCGGATAGCCGATTGCTTTAAAGCACAAAGTATCTGCATGTCCGTTTTTCTGCGTTTTCTTCCGCATATCTTTCACCCCCTTTTCTAAAATAATGCATAATCGCTCTGCACCCGTTTAACAATTCCATTTACCAGCATAATCGTTGCAAAACACAAAATCGACTGGTAAAATCCGGCAGATGCCGCCATGCCTATATCCGAAGTTTCAAGCAGGGAACGGAATACAAAGGTGTCAATTACATCCGTGGAATCATACAGAGCGCCGTTTTTTCCCACCAGCTGATAAAACAAATCCAGGTTTCCCCGGAATATCTTGCTCACATCAAGCAGCACCATGGTAACCACTGTAGGCAGGATTGCCGGAAACGTGACATGCCGCACCCTCTGGAAGATATTGGCTCCATCAATCTTTGCTGATTCGTGAAGCTGCATATCCACTCCCGTAACAGCCGCCAGATAAACCACCATGCTGTACCCCACGCTTTTCCATGCATTAAATATAACAATAATGATTCTCCATGCCGGGCCGTTTGCGTAGATATTTACCGGCTCCATCCCAAGCATTCCCAGGATTCCGTTTATAACGCCATTCTCATAGTTGAGAAGATTGTAGGCAATCGTCCCCACGATAACCCAGGAAACAAAGTAAGGAAGAAAAATCGCTGATTGTGTCAGCTTTTTGAAATGCTTGTTTCCCGCTTCGCTTAGGATAATAGCAAACAACACTGCCAAAAATGTGTTTACTGCGATGAATGAGAGGTTATACAAAAAAGTATTTGCGGTGACGCTGAAGGCCTTTCCTGACAGAAAGAAAAATTTAAAATTATCAAACAGTCCTTCCGTCCACGGACTCCCCCATATTCCATCCTTATAATTGAAATTCTTAAAAGCAAGTATCATACCGCCCATGGGAAGATAGGCAAATATGAAAATGGTCACTACTGCAGGCAGGAGCATAAGTAAAAGTATTCTGCTCTTTTTCAGCTCATGGAAAAATGATTTTCCTCTGCCTTTGCCGGAAGCTGCCATACACATTCCTCCTTATTTTATTTTTACGATTCGTTTGACACCCTTATCCTAACATCTGCTTTGGGCAAATAAAATCAGACTATTTTTTTATACATAGCACAATCTTTAACTCTGCCTTTATGTGCCATTGCGTCTCATTTTTATTGGTGATATTATTTGTACAACAGATCAGGACTAAAAATAAGCAATACGAATTACCGGCGCACCCTGGTGCGCAGATGGGAGCATAATATGAAGCTGCTTCTCGTTGATGACGAACAGTTTACCCGGGAAGGGATTCTTTCCATTACCCCATGGCATGATTTGGGGATCGATGAAGTGATAACCGCAGAGGACGGAGAGGACGGTTTGGAAAAAGCACTGCTTTATTCGCCTGAAATCATATTGACAGATGTAAAAATGCCTCGTATGGATGGTGTGGATATGTCTTTCAGAATCCGTGAAAAATTGCCGGAATGCAGCATTATTTTCATGAGCGGTTATGCGGATAAGGAATATCTTAAGTCAGCTATCCGCCTGTCTGCGGTAAACTATATTGAGAAACCTTTTCATCCCGACGAACTGAATTCCACCTTGCAAATTGCGGTCAGAAAAAGCAATGACCAGGCAGCCTCCCTCCATTCGGCAAGCGAATTAACCCACAAGCTGAACCTGAGTCTCCCTGCAATAAAAAATAAAATTGCAACTGCGCTTCTTCATCCGTTATCCTCTCAGAATGAGCTGGATGAGTATATCAGAATCGCTTATCCCGGCTTTCAGAAAGAAGGCGCCTGGATCACCTTCCTAATCATGCTTCTGCCAAACATGGAGGAAGCAAATACGGGTGCTGTTTCCATACAGGATGCGATCTGTGATCTGCTTGACAGCCGTCTTGCCCTGTCCGAGTTTTCCCGGGCAATTATCGGCCAGAAAAGTGATCAGGTTATTGTTGTACATATGAACCTGGTAAGCCGGAATGGCGCTCCGGTGCCTGACTCTGAGATCGGAAATATCTGCTATATGCTGTGCGATATTCTGAAAAGCACCTGCCGTTTTCTTCTCGCTACGGGCCATCCCGCAGCCGGATTTGAGCAGATATTTGAGTCTTACCAGACAGCCTCCATCTGCCTGCAAAGAGGTTTTTTCCATAAAGAAAATGCTGTCCTGTTTTATGAGGAAAAGCATAATCATCTTATTTACCAGTTTTCCGATGATACACTAGTGCCTTTTGAAAAAGCGCTTCAGCAGCATGATGAACAGTCTGCCTGTGAGTTTATTTCCGCCCTTGTGGAAAAGCTGAGACGTTTTGACGGTACATTGGTCAGCAGTGTTAAAAACTTTTTTATCCGGGTTTACCGCTGCCTTTATGAGGCATCAAAACTTTATGGCAGTTCCGCCTTCAGTGCGGAGGAAACCCCTGAGGCCCTGGATGATATTATTTGGAAATTGTCCTTTCTGACAGATATTGAAAAAGAAATCACAGATCGGCTTCATATATTTTTCTCATCCACCGATGACAGATATGCCCAGTATCCGCTGGCATACCAGCTTCGCCTGTATATCGATGAAAATTTTGAAAAAGAGGATCTTTCTCTTCAGGAAATTGCTGAATATTTCTCCGTCAGTGAATCCTATTTATGCGTCCTGTTTAAAAGGGCATTTAACAATACCATCAATCAGTACATAATAGACTGCCGGATAGAAAAGGCACGGGATTATCTGAAGAACACAAATAAGAAGATCAAGGAAATCTCAGAACTGGTAGGATATCGGGACTGCAACTATTTCATCCGGATTTTTAAGAAAACCACCGGGACAACTCCGGCAGACTACCGTTCCTCCTAGTATAATTCCCTGATCAAACTAAAGAAAAGGACAATATTATGATATATAATCGTCTGAAAAACCTCCGGTTTTTCCGTACTCTGCTCACACTTTTTAATAACATCAGCCTGCATAGAAAAATAGTGCTCACCTACTTCTTTTTTATCTTTATGTTGGTGGGGATCCTGGCTGCATCCATCTATACCTTTACCGCCTCCACAATACGTACGCAGAGTACCTTCAGCCTTCAGCAGAGTTTTAATCAGGCGAGTTCCTATCTGACCTATAAGCTGAATGGAATCAGCTCCTCCAGTGATATGGTAATCTATAATGTCTCTCTGAATGACATCCTCAATAAAGACAAAAACAGCTATTCCGTTATGGAGCAGGTTGCCGATTCCAAAACAATCCTTCACCTGATGAAAAGCCTCCAGGAAAGTGAAGACATTAAACGTGCCCGCATTTATGTCCCTGATCAGCTCATCTACTCCGGAAACGGCGTTAATATCTGTCCTCTGTCACAGGCTGCCTCTTCACTATGGTGGGATAATCTTTTCCGTAAAAAGGGACTGCACCTTTTTGTGGGAAATGATGAACTGGAAGATATTCCTTACCGGAACCAGAAATGTATTGCATTAATAAGAGCCATGTACAGACAAAATGACTATTCAGAGCTATCCTTTATTCTTCGCCTGGATATTCCCCGGAGTACCGTGGAATCCATTTTAAATTCTGCTAATTATACCAACGACAGCTGCACCCTGCTGCTGGATTCCAGAGGAAAAATAATTGCAGGTTCAAATACCACCGATTCCATTCCTCTTTCCGAAGAGAATCCTGATTATCTGACACTCCCCGCCTTTACTGCAGATTCGGCGGTTAAAATACAACTGTCCGGCCAAAGCTATATGGCCATGCAGACTCTCATTCCCGGAACCGAATGGAATATGGTTACGCTGGTACCCTATTCCTCCTTTACCTTGGCGCTTACCTCACTCGTCAAGATTATTATCGGTGTTTCCTTTTTGATCCTGCTTCTGGCCTGGTTTCTCTCCAAACCTATTGCCCATACCATCACCAGACGTATTGATCTGCTCTGCCGTTATATGCAGCGGACCAAAGACGGGATACTGCAGGAAGCCCCGGATGTTATATACAGGGACGAAATTGGTACGCTTTATGAGAATTATAACTTTATGATTTCCAGAATCCACACCCTCCTCAGGGAAAATTATCAAATGGGAAGGGAACTGAAAAGTGCGGAGTATAAAGCTCTGCAGTCGCAGATAAATCCCCATTTTCTGTATAACACCCTGGATATGATAAGCTGGCTGTCTTATCAGAACAAATCCGCTCAAATCGGCGATATTGTTTATTCCCTGGCCAATTTTTATAAGCTGTCCCTGAATAAAGGAAAATATATAGTTCCAATCAGTGATGAAATCAGTCATGTGTCCTACTACATGAAAATACAGGATTTACGATTTTCTGGAAATATTCATTTTATCACCGACATAGCCCCTGTCATCCAGCAATATTCCATTCCAAAGATCACCCTGCAGCCTATTGTGGAAAACGCTCTGTTTCATGGAATTCTTGAAAAAAAGTCAAAAACCGGCCAGATTAAAATCACCGGGAAATTAGAGCAGGATAAGGTCTGTCTGTGTGTTGAGGACGATGGGATAGGAATTCCTCCCGGACAGTTAAATACTCTCCTGGAGCCCTGCGGGGAAAAAGAACGCCAGGAAGAAACCGGCAGCCATTACGGCCTGCGCAATATACATAAACGGATTCAGCTACAGTATGGGGAATACTACGGACTTTTCTTTGAAAGTGCCCCCGGTAAAGGAACCAGGGTTACGATTTTACTCCCTGCACTGCATGTGGACGAGTTATCATAGCTGCCTTTCATTCCAGATTTGGGAACCTGCAAGACAATGAATATTTATTTTAATATTTTATTATGTGTACTTTTATTTGACAGTGAAAAACTGTAATGCTATAATCTCACCCAAGACGGGTATCTGCAGCAGGATGAAAGGGAAGTTCCTTCTGCTCAGTTATCTCATTACGATTCGTTTGACATCCATCTTAAAAAGGAAAGGATGTCAAATATGGCAAAAGGCTACAAAGCAACAGACTATTGTTTAACCCCTACCGGTGTGGAATTTACCTGCGAGTCCGACTGGCTGAAGGATCTGTTTGACCGCTGCGAAATGTACTGCAGAAATAATCTGGCGGTTTTCACGGATAAACTCGTTCTGCGGGAAGGCTCTGACTATGATGGGGTATGGCTGGAAACACAGCCGATGGGCGGCGAAATGTATGCTAAGCGCAACATGGAGGCCGCTCTGGGCAATCAGCTGATTTTCATGGAAAATCAGAGAAAAAGCGGGCGTCTGCCCGGCATGATTAAATTTCAGGAACCATTTCTGCTGCAGGTTTCTTATGACTGGCTGCAGGGTTTCTGTTTTCCTGTGCCCGCTTTTAAAATGTATTACCTGATTGGCAAAGACCGGGCTTATCTTTCGAAACTCTACGATACTCTCAAATCCTATGACAATTATTTATGGACCTACCGTGACAGCGACGGCGACGGCTGTCTGGAAAGCTGGTGCACCTGGGATACCGGGGAGGATAATTCCCTCCGGTTTACAAAGTACGGTGTAAAAGATGGAGGGTTCGGCGGTGAAGACGCGCCTGTAGGACATGGCAGACTTCCCTATGAATCCATGGACATCTGTTCCTACTCTTGCCATGCAAGAGCGGTTCTCGCAGATATTTCCGATATTCTGGAGAATGGCGAGGGTGACTTCTGGCGCCGGAAGGCTCAGGAGGTCCGCTCCAAAATACGGGATTACCTGTGGATTGAAGAGAAAAATGCCTGTTATGACCGCGACTGTGATAACCGGTTTATGGATGTGCTCACCCACAATAATCTCAGATGTATGTATTATGGTTCCTTTGATCAGGATATGGCCGACCGTTTTATCCGCTTCCATCTGCTTAATCCTGATGAATTCTGGACCAATGTTCCGCTCCCCTCCATCGCAGCCAATGATCCATGCTTTACCAACATCAACTTCAACAACTGGGGCGGACAGCCTCAGGGGCTTACCTACCAGAGGGCCATTCAGGCACTGGAGCAATATGGCCATGTTTCGGAAATACGCATGCTGGGGAAAAAATGGCTGTATCTTTTACGTGATCAGAAGAAGCTGGTACAGCAATACGATCCTTTTGACGGTACTCCCTGTGTGACACGTTCTGAAGGACTTGCACCCGCAGGCGATGAAACAGCAAGATATGAGGGAGTTGCCACACTGGGGCCTGAAGGCTATGGACCCACGATTCTCGCTGCCCTGGAATACATTTCCCTGCTCTGTGGTGTGAACATTGCCTTTGAAAAGGCTGCCTGGAGCGCAGTCAGAAACTGGCCGGCCGGTACCTACAAACAAATGATGTACGGCCATACCTACACTCTCACTCAGGATGGTCAGAACATGCAGGCTTTTCTGGATGAAACTCCTGTTTTTACCTGTTCCTGTGGGGTCCAGGTGGTAACCTCCTTAAGCGGAGAAATTATCTCATTATCCGGCATTGAAGAAACGGAAACTCCTGTTTCCCTATACTTTGGAGGCACCTCTTACCATGGCACCATCTCCCCTAATCAGCAGGTACTGCCGGAAAACGGTTCCTTTCGGCAAATCCGGCAGATTGCATTTGATTATCCATATAAACAGGAATAAAAATTTACAGGCATGTTTCAGCACACATACTGGAAATTTTTTCCCGTTTCTTTCTAACTACTTAACAATTCAGTATTGCAGGCAAGCCTGCGATATGCAGGAGGTATATATGAAAATATTATTAATTGGCGGAACGGGCATAATCAGTACCGCAGTATCCAAAGCGCTTCTGGCTGCGGGACATGAACTGTGGCTTATCAACAGAGGCACCCATAATCATATACTGCCTGAAGGCGCAAATTATATAACTGGTGACATCAATGATACAAACGCCATGGAAAAAGCGTTGTCGGGACAGAGCTTCGATTGTATTGCCGACTTTATAGTATTAAAACCAGAGCAAATTGAGCGGGATTATCATCTCTTTCACGGAAGGACAAAACAATATATCTTTATCAGCTCCGCTTCCGCATATCAAAAGCCCCTCAGCCATTATGAAATCACGGAAAGCACACCGCTGAGCAATCCCTACTGGGACTATGCCGCAAACAAGATATTGTGCGAAAACAAGCTGATGGATTTTTACCGTAAAACAGGTTTCCCGGCTACGATTATCCGTCCCAGCCATACCTATGATGAATATAATATTCCACTTTGTATAACCGGATGGCATGGATGCTACAGTGTCATAAAAAGAATGCAGGAGGGCCGGCCGGTTATCATTCCAGGCGACGGCACCTCCCTGTGGACGCTTACCCACAATAGTGACTTTGCCCGGGCATTTCTTGGAATCGCAGGAAATCCCCATGCGCTGGGAGAAGCAGTGAATGTAACCTCCGACGAGGTCATGACCTGGAATCAAATTTATGAAACAATTGCAGATGCCCTTCATGTACCGCTTCACCCTTTTTATGTTTCTTCCCTTTTTCTGCATCAGGCCGGCCCTTTTGATTTTAAGAGCTGTCTGCTTGGAGAGCGCGTACAGACCGCGGTATTCCGTAATGACAAACTCAAACGCCTGGTTCCCGGCTATCAGGCGGCTGTCCCTTTCCGTACCGGAGTACAGACCGCTCTTCATAATCTTCTTACAGATCCTGCCCTCCAGGCTGAAGACCCTGTTTTTGATGCCTGGTGCGACAGCGTAATTGATGCTCTTACACTGACCGCCGCTGCACTGAAAGCAAAGTTCCCCGTATGTGAATAATTGTTTGAACGCCTGATAAAACAGGCAGAAAGGAATAATAATGAAAAGCTTTGATTTTAAAGATGTAACTCTCAATGACGGAATGTTGAAAAAGGTACTTGATGATACCATGGAATTTTACCTGAAAATCCCCAATGATAATATCCTGAAATATATGCGGGAAAGCGCAGGCCGAAAAGCGCCCGGAGTTTATTACACCGGATGGTATCCGAAATCAAGAGGACTTGCCTTAATAGGGCAGTGGCTCTCTGCCTTCAGCCGTATGTATGCAATCTCCGGCAACGAAGCCTTCCGCAAAAAAGCAGTCTTCCTCGCCGATGAATTCTGGAGCTGCTATGATGCCGCAGCTTCTTCGGAGCCTTTTCTTACAAGCCGTTCTCATTATGATCTGGAAAAGCTGCTGCGGGCACACTGTGATCTCCACCTGTACTGCGCTTATCCGCAGGCCCGTAAACGGGGAGAATTTCTGGTTGATTTTGCATACTGTAATCTTACCTGTGATAACCTGTTCGGAGATAACTCCACAGAATGGTATACCTTAACGGAATCCTTCTGGGATGCCTATGACATCCTTGGCATTCCGGATGCGATAAAATTGGCGGAACGTTTTGCGTACAGAGAATTCTGGGATCTTTTTTATATAGATGCCGATCCTTTTTCCAGACGTCCCGAAGCTGGACTTTATTCGGAATACTGCCATGCCTACAGCCATGTCAATTCCTTTAACAGCTGTGCAAGAAGCTATGAAATGACCAGGGACCCTTATTACCTGAAAGCACTGCGCTCCTTTTACCGGTTCATGCAAAACGAAGAAATTATGGCAACCGGCGGATATGGCCCGAACTATGAACATCTGATGCCAAAATACCGGATTATCGACGCCCTGCGTACCGGTCATGACAGCTTTGAGACTCAATGTGATACCTATGCGGCTTTCCGCCTCTGCAAATACCTTACCCGTTTTACCGGAGAGCCTGAATATGGCGGATGGATTGAAGCACTTTTATTCAATGCCGTCGCAGCTACAATTCCCATGACTGAGGAAGGAAATATCATCTATTATTCAGATTATAATATGTATGGCGGGCAAAAAAAGAACCGTCAGGACGGCTGGACCTGCTGTACCGGTACAAGGCCTCTTCTTGTTACCGAAATGCAGCGTCTCATCTATTTTGAAGAAAATGCGGATCTTTTTGTAAGCCAGTATACACCATCCACGCTTCACTGGAACAGGGAAGGCGTTAAAATTGAAGTACGGCAGGATACCTCCTTTCCGCTGGAAGACAGCACTGCTTTAACACTTTCCCTTTCCTCTCCTGCGGCTTTTTCAATACACCTGCGTATGCCGCAATGGCTGGCCGGTACTATGGAAATAAAATGCAACGGTGTTGTCATGCCGGCCCTGGTTGACAAAAACGGTTGGTTAACCTTTTCTTCTGAGTGGCATGACGGAGACAGTCTCACCATAACGCTTCCACAGGACGTATGGATGCATTCCTTTGATCCTGTAAAAAAAGGACCAAATGCATTTCTGCATGGCCCGGTCGTGCTGGCAGCCGAATACACCGGCGTCCAGACGCCGAATGACTGGATGGATGTTCAATCCCTTACCGGAAAAATGCGCTCTGTCCCGGGCCGGCCGCTTCATTACACGGTGGATGGAATTGATACAATTACATTCCGGCCTTTTTATGAATACAGGGAAAACGAACGCTATTTCATATATCATGATACTACTGCGCATGCGACAAAATTTCACAAGGGGTGATTCCAAAAGAAAAATGGAAACGGTATTATTGCCTTAGCTCCTTTCCATGCACGGTCATCACATAGTCAAAAGAAGCGAAACCGGTATAGGCTTGGACAGACATAGAAATTCCATCGCCGGTCAGCCCATCGGTCACTGCCGCAGCCACGGCAATGACCGACAGGCTGATCCGCTATATTTTACGCAGGCGGCAACACAAACCGTATTACAACGCCGTCACCTAATCCACATCATACTCATACAGAAAAAACTGCATTTCATTATCCACAGCAAGCGGGACCTTATAACTTTTCTGTCCGCAACGCCGCATTCCCTGATGTTCATAGAAGCCATAATTGCAGCTGTTGTCCGTATACAGATAAAAACGGGAAATTTTCTGTTGTTCCATATAATCCAGCAAAGCCCGGAACAGCTTCTTCCCGATTCCCAGGCCGCGGTATCTTACGTCCAGTGCAAAGAAGGAAAGCTCTCCCGGATATTCCTTTTCACTCTCCTTCAGCAGTTCTTTGTCCACCTGGTTAATCCCCGAAAAAGCCCGGGCAACTTCCCTTCCCTCCTTTCCTGACAGCAGCGCCAGCGCTGCCGCCGTCTGCCGCAGCAGGCCGGTTACGGAAGGTTTCCACGCCCCGCAGTCCTTTCCCATAATCACGCCTGCCGGCCTTCCTCCCACCTCCGCTACCTTCATAAAAGTCTGATTCGCCATACACCCTGCCAGATAAAGGCGTGACAGCCTTTTTGCTGTTCCAGGGGAACAGAACCTGTCATACTGCCAGGTTTTTCTTATGATATCCTGCAGAAACGGCGCATCCTTTCTTTCATAATCACGAAGTACTGTTTTTTCTTCCATATCTGAAACCTCTTTTCCCTGTTTTCTTTTTATGTTATAGTCATCCTAAAGGATACAGTAACTGTAAAGTCAAGAGATTTTTACAATAAAAACAGAACGGGCCGTAAAAATGGCAGTACCGCGGCAGCATGGAGGTATTTATGCCCACAAAATCCCTGCTTTTTACCACAGGACAATTCGCAAGGCTTCACCATCTGAATAAAAGAACATTGCACTATTATGATGAAATCGGGCTTTTCTCCCCTGCCTTCAAGGGGGAAAACGACTACCGGTATTATACCTGGCAGCAAAGCGCGGATTTGGAAAACATCCTGGCGCTGCGTGAGCTCCATATGTCCATCGACGAAATCAGGTCCTATCTGCATTCGCCCAATGCCCAAAGCTTTCTCGCCCTTTCGGAGAGGAAAATCGGTGAAATTGACGAGACAATCCAGCACCTTACTAAGCTTCGTGCCATCATGCAGAAAAAACAGGAAATGCTGCATCTGAGTATGCAAATAAAGGACGGTCAGATTGACACCGTCCGATGTGAAGAGGAATATCTTTTTATCACGCCGCTTCCCCCTTCGGAACCGCTCCCGGAGCAGAAGCAAATGCAGATGGACACCCTTCTTTCCCACCTGCAGACCGCATGGGATCTGTCCGAATACAAGACCGGCTGCGGAAGCCTGCTTTCCCTGGAAAAAATCAAGCAGCACCGTTTCGACGAGTACGACGGCCTGTTCACCAGCCTGGAGCAGCCTGCACAAATCAGTGGTATTTACAGAAAACCTGCCGGGCTTTACCTGCGCGCTTTCTGTGTGGGCAGCTGGGACAGGCTTCCCGCACTCTATGGCCGGATGCTGGCCTTTGCCCGGAAAAAAGGCTGGGAGCTTCAGGGGTATTCCTATGAAATCGGCCTGAATGAATTTGCCATTTCCGACAGTGAGGAATATGTAACCCAGGTTACCATCCTTGTTTCCTGATCCATTTATCGGCCTCTTCTGCCGCTTCTTCCGGCGTCAGGTTTGTGTTATCCAGCAGCGTAATCTGCGGCTGCGTTTTTGACGCATTTTCCCTCAGCCACAGGTTAAAGGAAACGGAGCTGCGAATCCAGTCTTCTTCTTGGATACCCCGCCCCTCCCGCATTCTTTTTTCCAGGATTGGCGTTTCACAAACCACGGCCAGATAGTGAATCTGCGTAAAATATTCCCTTGCGTCGCATATTTCAAACTGCTCCGGAATCCCACAGCCGCACAGAACCACAGGCATGCCGATTTGGGAAACATTGGCGCACATGGTCATCCATACTTCCCTGAAATTCCGGTAATTATCCTGGGGCGTATTAAAAACCTCCTGCCAGAGAATATCGCTTTCAAGCACAATATAATCCGTTTCTTTTTTAAACAGGATTTCACACATCGTGCTCTTTCCCACACCGCTGGCTCCTGATACAATAAATAACGGGAATTTTTTATCCGGTTTCATTGGTTTTCCTCCCTTTTTCGTGATTATCCCGGCGCTAATTTCACTGACATCAATTTCCCCGGTATTGATTTCCCCGGTATTGATTTCCCAGGTAATGATTTTCCGGGTATTGATTTTCCGGGTATTAATTGATTTTTCCGACATTGATTTGACGCGGGGCAGGGCCTGAGGTATACTATTGAAAATTTGTAGCAAAACCACAGGGGAAAAAACAATGCCAAAGGCCGTTTCCTATATTTTTCCCCTGCATCTGCCCCATATTTCCCAGGCTGCAATAAAACTGTTTATGGAGGCGTCCATGAATCATATCCGTTATGTAGAATATAATGCCGTACACGACGGCAGCTTCGTATTTGATGTGCCGGAAGGCCACGACTGCTGGCTATTGGTGCTCACGCATACCCCCGCCCTTTTCCGGGTGGACGGCAGCCTGCAGGAATACCCGGCCAAATCCGCAATCCTTTTCCCGCCTTTTTCTCCTATTTATTACTGTGCCTGCGGGGACCGATATGAAAATGACTGGCTGCGTTTCGATTCGGATGAAGAATATGTTTCCTCTCTCCCGATCCAGGGAATCCCCTTTTCCCTGCCGGATGCGGATTACTGCCACAACCTGTTCCAGCTGCTCACCTGGAAAAATGCATTTCCCGGCGCACATAATGAGCGGATAACAGGCCAGCTCCTGCAGCTTCTTTTTTCCGAGCTGCAGGAAGCCTCCCTGAAAATTCCGGGTTCGCTGTCTTCCCATTACCATGAACTGGTGAACCTGCGCAAATCCATCTACAACAGCCCCCAGCTACCCTGGAGCGTGCCGGACATGGCGCGGCAGCTCCACCTGAGCGAGGGCTATATGCAGGTTGTCTATAAAAACACCTTCGGCATTTCCTGTATGGATGACTGCATTAATGCCCGCATACGGCTGGCAAAGGATCAGCTGCGCTACACCGGAAAAACAATTGCGGCCATCTCGGAATTCTGCGGCTACCACAATGTTGAGCATTTCTGCCGCCAGTTTAAGCGGATTATGGGAGAAAGCCCGCGTTCGTTCCGGGCATCCGCAGAAAAACGCAGCCCGGACAGGCTTCCGTAAAGGAAAGGCCAACCTGTTATTTCACCACAACCTCCATGGAAACCTCCGTCAGCTCCGGCGCCAGATCCTTTTCCTCCGTCATTTCCAGGATCGGATAGCCGTCGGCACCAAAATGCACACGGCGCAGTCCTGAACTTCTCGGCCCGTCAACACCCGGCTTGCCGTGGTAGGCATTCCACACCAGCCCGTCCTCATCCGTTACGTAGGAATTATGGCCTGTTCCATATTCCCCTTCCTTGCTCCTGGAGGACATCAACGGATAATTTTCCTTCACCCAGCTTTCCGGGTTGAGCAGATCCGCATCAGGATCTGCGCTGAGCAGGCCCACTACATAGGTGCTGTCCACAGCTGCGCTGGAAAAGGTAAGGAATATTTTTTTATCCGTTATCAGGGCAAAAGGCCCCTCATCCACAAAGGTATGATTATTTGCCCAGCCATATTCCGGCATGGAAAGCAGGACGGGATCGGATATCAGCTTCCACGGCTCCTCAGGATCCAGTTCCGCGATATACAGCCACGCGCCCTGATCCACAGGATGGAACTGGCGCTGGGACCATGCCGCATAAACCCTTCCGCTGATCTCAAACTCCGTCATATCAAGCGTGATTCCCTGTTCCCCGTACAGATAGCTTCCGTCTTTTTTCACTACCCGCACCGGCATCTCCCAGTCGGAGGCCTTCATGGGATTTCCGTTCTCCTTCAGCGCCATCACATGGCACTGCTCCTTCTCAAACTCCTGCGGCGTCCCCGCATGGAAAATATACAGCTTGTCCCGTATAATATGGAACTCAGGCGCCCAGAGCAGATTCCCCAGATGGGGGTACATGGAGGTATTCAGAATACAGATTTCCTGGGCCGTAACAAGCTCCGGAATCGTATCCGCTTCCCGGATATACAGGGAATGGTTGTTGTCATAATCATTGGTGGCAATAAAATAATATTTTCCCTTCCATTTGCCGATGCAGGGGTCGGCACGATGCCATGCAACAGGAAATTCATAATGATTCTGATGCACCCTGCCCGTCACCCGGTAAGTGCCCGGATGGGCAAAATCCACCTCCCCGGTGTACCAGTCCACTCTTTTTTCCACACAGGTGCCATCGCTGTATTTAGCGTTCGCCCTGACCTTCTTCACATCCTCCGGCGATGCCGCGCATATCCGCTCCGGCACCTCATTTGCCACATTCACCGGCACCAGGAATTTACACCGCAGCCTCTCTGCCGTTTCTTCCCCTATGGAAATAATATTGCGAAGCCTTGCCCCTTCCGGAGCTTCCTCGCAATCCGGCAGGACTGCCATCTCCGCAAGCACTGCGCCAGCCTCCAGCCTCTCAGGCTGCGCCGCTTTCACCGCCTCCCCGGACAGCTCCGGCAGATTGTATGCAAAGCAGCCGCCCTGTGCATCCTTCCACCTCAGGCAATAGCATCCCTTGTCCGCATCATACCTGCATACCGCATCTTCTACGTACACTCCTGTATTCAGGTCAAGCAGCTCTTCCTCATGATACCGCACCAGATCCTTTGAGGTAAAAAGCAGCAGCTTTCCCCTGGACTCTTCATCCTCACTGCCGTCCGCTTCCATCCTGACCGCAAGGATCCCGAAAGCGCCGTCCGCCATCTGAAAAAGCCACGGGTTTTTCAGGCTCTTCGCATGCAGCGTTCCGTCCTCCCGCTGCGTTGCCTTTGCGTACAGTATGCCTGCGTTGTGATTCAGCGGGACAAAGCCTTCTCCCTCCCTGCGCAGCGCCAGATGCATGCTGTATGCCAGCTTCTCCGAATAGATGCTGTCCTCCCCAGGCTGCCTGGTGTAGCACAGTAATTCGTAATTATTTTTTCCATTATTTCTGTTTTCCATTGGTTCCCTCCTGTTATCCAACATAAAACTGCTATAACTATTTTTTCACAAGACAGGGAGTAAAACAATGATTTTTTCTCAGATAAACTTGATTTATTCTTATACGGGAATTTAGAGATAAAAAAAGCAGCTTGAAGTGTTTAAGGATTCTTACATAGCTTTAGATAACTGCCGTGAAAGAAGGCCGTGGTACCCTATGCTGTATATGAATCCGTTAAAGTAAACATCAAAACTGCTTTTATAATTTATATTACAAATCCTATATCTATTCTGTTGCATATCTGCATTCATCAGATAACTTCATAAACACAACAATAAATTTTAAAATAGTACGAAAAATTTCTTTGGTCATATATTGCGAAATTGGTAAATAATTTTCCCGAAAATCTGCGATATATGACCAAAGAAAGGGAAGTAAATAAATGCTCCAAATACTTCACAAATAAATATCATTATTTCAATCCCCAGAAATATTTCTGACAGTAATATTTTATCATATACTATAAATAATTTCAATGATATTTATTTGTGTATTCTCTCTTATTTCCTTGCAATCGCTTCTGCAGTAGATTATAATATAATTGCTGTTAAATCTTTCCAGCTGGAAGGAGGTGGCATTATGCAATACATAGAGTCTTTTCTTATTTCTGTTGTGGCTGGTGTGGTTTGCTATTACATCGGCAAATGGCTGGACAGAAAATAAGCAACAGCAGCCAGCCTGGGTTATCCTACCCTAATTAAGGAAAAAAAGAATCCCCAGAGAGCTGCAACTCTCTGGGGATTCGCTTTGTGGCATAATGCACATAGCGTCTTTTCTTCGCTAACATTATAATATAACCAAGATATAAAATTGTCAAGCCATATCAGAGCAAAAAACTGTGAAAACATTAGTTTTCAGTTACTATCCAGCAGCCTATAATACACAAAAAACATGAAATATTCCCGCAAAAGTGAATTATAAAAACAATATTATAGAATGCAATTTTCAGATAAAAACCAGATAATTACCTGCTATCATAAAAGAAACCCTCCCACCCAGGAAAGGACCGAAACTCCCCATGGAAAAGAAGCTTCCAAAGAAAAAGAAAATTCTCATCATAGACGACGAACAGGATATCACAGAAATGCTGAGCTCCTTCTTTCAAAGCAGGGGCTATGAAGCCATAACCGCAGGCAGCGCTTCCCAGGCCCTGCGGCAGGTAGAGACCCGTCCTGACCTCATTCTTCTTGACATCAATATGCCCGGAGAAGACGGCTTCAGCCTATGCGGGAAAATCCGGGACTTCATCAACTGCCCCATCCTGTTTCTGACCGCCCGGGTGGAGGACGCGGATAAGGTAAGGGCCTTCCTGGCGGGCGGCGATGACTATATTGTAAAGCCCTTTTCACTTCTGGAGCTGGAGGCCCGCGTAGCTGCCCATCTGCGCAGGGAACAACGAAACGCCGCTTCCTCCCTGGTAAAATTCACGGACAGCCTGGTCATCGACTATGGCAGAAGAAAGGTCTTTTCCTCCGGCCGGGAGCTTCCCCTCGCCAAAAAAGATTTTGCCATTGTCAGCCTGCTTTCCCAAAATCCCCGCCAGGTCTTTGATCGGGAACGCATTTATGAACGTGTCTGGGGATACGACGCCGAAGGCAGCAGCACCGTTGTGGCGGAGCATATCCGCAAAATACGCAGCGTATTTGAGGAATACGGCTGTAAGGATTATATTGAAACCATATGGGGAGTGGGATATACATGGAAAGAATAAAACGCACTTTCAAAAAACTTACTATTAAAAAAAGCTTTGCCCTCCTTATCCTGCTTTTCCTTCTGCTGGATATCTTTTTATGCCTGGCAACTGCAGGCCTGCTTCAGCTCCTTCCGGGAAAATACTATGCGCTGTCCTCCCCTCTCATAGTCTGCCTCTATTCCGCCCTCTGTCTGGCTTCCGCCGCCTGTCTCTTCTATAAATGCAAGCTGGAGGAACCGGTACGGCTGATCAAGGAGGCTGCCGCCAGAATCGGCAGGCAGGATCTGGATTTCCGCCTTTCCTATGACAGTGCCGATGAAATGGGCGAGCTTTGCCGCAACGTGGAAAGCATGCGCCTTGCCCTGGAGGATAATTACCATCTTCTGTGGAGCCAGGCGGAAGAAAAAAAGCGCATTAACGCCGCCTTTGCCCACGATATGCGCACGCCGCTCACCATTATCAAGGGCTACCTGGAATTCCAGGAGCTGTCCGCAGGCAGCCTGTCTCCCAAAGATCTGCAGAAGCAGGCCGCAGTAATGAAAAAACACCTTGCCCGCATGGAAAACTACATAGAGGCCATGAATTCCCTTGCGACGCCGGACGGCATCCGGGCCATCCCTTCCCTCATCCGCCCCCGAAAGCTGGAGGAGGAACTCTTCCGTACAGCCGCCATGCTCTGCCAGCGGCTTCACAAGTCCTTTATCCCGGAATCGCAGCTTCCCGGATCTCCCCTGTCCGCCGATCCCGAAATCATCTCCCGTGTTCTGGACAATATCCTCAGCAACGCCGCCGCACACGCCTCCTGCACCGTCACTTTACGGCTCTCCCTGAAGCAGGGCGCCCTGCTGGCGGAGGTTTCCGACGACGGTCCGGGATTTACCACAGCCGCTCTGGAAAAAGGCTGCGATCCCTTTTTTACCGAAGCCAGGGATAACGGGCACCAGGGACTTGGACTCTATACCAGCTGCCTGCTTTGCCTTGCCCACCATGGCAGCCTGACACTTGCCAATGCTCCGGAAGGCGGCGCCCGGGTGGCCGCCTCTTTTCTGCTGTTCCAGGATCCAAAGGCACCGCAAAAAGCGGGGGACTAAAGACTGCCCGCGGCCTCTTCCCCCGCAAATGCCGCCGCGTTTTACAATTCTGTCTCTTCTCATTGAACCGCTGCCGGGGATTTCCTCATTCTGATATTTTTCCAAAACCAGATAAAAAGTTGAAAGAATGCCTGTATACTGATAACAACCGCAGCAGTCAGGCTGTCCGAGCTGCTACGGGCAATTGCAGAAAGGAAACGGCATTCTTATGAACTATATCATCGAAACCCAAAATCTGACCAAATGCTACGGAGAACACGCCGCTGTCCGGGATGTATCCCTGCACGTCCCCCAGGGCGCAATTTACGGCCTTCTGGGAAGAAACGGCGCCGGGAAAACTACGGTTATGAAAATGCTTTTAGGCCTGGCCCGCCCAACCTCCGGCTCCATCCTTCTCTTCGGCCGCCCCGTGAAGGGCTTTCCCCGGGACATTTACAGCCGCATCGGAAGCAGTATCGAAGCTCCCGGCTTTTATCCCCACATGACGGCAAAGGAAAATCTCACCATCTTCTCCCGTCTGACAGGAAAGCCGGATTCGTCCCGGATAGAGCAGGCCCTTGATACGGTGGGTCTTTCCTCTGACAGCCAAAAAACCTTTTCCCAATATTCCCTGGGAATGAAGCAGCGGCTGGCCCTGGCCAACGCCCTTCTTAAAAGTCCCCGGCTCCTGATTCTGGATGAGCCTGCCAATGGCCTCGACCCTATCGGAATCGCAGAGCTGCGCTCCCTGTTGAAGCGGTTGAGCGAAAAAGAGGGCAGGACCATCCTGTTATCCAGCCATCAGCTGACGGAAATGGAACAGCTATCGGACTTTACAGGCGTCCTGCATGAAGGCCGCCTTGTGGAGGAATGCTCCCGGGAGGAGCTTGCGCAGATGGAGAAAAAATATATCCGGCTGTGCGTTTCCGCCCCTGACAGGGCGCTTCTTTTTATCAGGAATACCTGTTCCCCGGACGGCCCGGAGCGCATTCTGCCGGACGGAATTCAGCCGGACGGCTCCATCCACTTATACGGCACAGGCTGGAATCCCGCCGCCATCAACAAAAAGCTGCTGGAAGCCGGCTTTGAAGTAACCGAACTGACACGCTGCGCCGGTTCGCTGGAGGAGCATTTTAAAAGCATTACAGGAGGTGTGGGAATTGCATAACATCCTTGCGGCAGAACTCATGAAACTGAAGAAAAATAAAATGGCGGGAACCGGCACGCTGCTTCTGTGCGCCATACCGGTTCTCGCCATGATAAAAAAGATATTGATTGATAAGGACAGCATCGGTTTACAGGAATGGTATCTTACCATTTTCCTGCTTCAGACTATTGCGCTGCCCGTAGTAAACGGCTTCGTGCTGACCAGTCTGATCCAGCGGGAATATCAGGACTGCACCCTGCGTAATACCTTGTGCGCCCCGGTTTCCAGATCCGCCTTTCTGCTTTCCAAAACCGTGATCTGGTTCCTGTGGTTTTTCCTGTCCGCCTCCGCAGCCATGCTGCTTACGATCTCCGGCGCCCGCCTGCTGTTTCCCTCCGGCTTTGGTACGGACGAACTGCTTTTAATTGCAGGACAGCTCACACAGCAGGCGCTTCTGGTTTTTCTTACATCCCTTCCCGCCCTCTGGATAGCCGTCAGCCAGCGGGCCGCCTTCTATCCCGCCCTGCTGGCGGTCCTGGGCTTTGCCATCCTGGAAACAGCCGGCATGCAGGTGAGCGTGGAGTGGCTGCTTCCGGCCAGCCTCTGTCCCTGGACGGCCGTGTCCGTATCTGTGCTTGTGGAAAAAGGCGGCGGCTTCTATTTTCTCTGCCTCCTCTCCGCAGCCCTGTGCGGCGCCCTGGGCCTGGCGGGCGCGCTCCGGGCATTTGGGAAACAGGATTTGTGACCGCTTCCTGTTTTTCAGGATTTCTCCTCCCGTTCGCACCGGCCAATCCAGGGCAGTTCTCCGAACTGCTCCCCATAAGGCGCGCTGCCCTCATAGCAGCTGGAACGGGCTATGACATTCAGTATCCGGGCGGCACAGGCCTGCAGCTCACCCAGCGTAAGCGCTTCCTCCCCTGCCTTTTCCGGATGCTCCACCGCCTCTACAATATCGTCCACATTCTTCTGGCAGCCCGGCATCTGCAGGTCATTCCCTGCTTTTATGCACAGCGGGGAGGAAGAAATGGGATACTTATGCACAGCCGCGCCAAACATAAAGGACGGATCCTGTGAGGTAAACCAGTCTGTCATCACAAGCCCCGCAAAGCCCCATTCGTCCCGGGCGGCCGAAGTGAGCAGGTCGTAATGGTTGGCCGTGTGGGTTCCGTTCAGCAGGTTGTAGGAGGACATAATCGACATGGGCTGGCTTGTTTTTACCGTAATTTCAAAACCCTTCAGATAGATTTCCCGCAGCGCCCGTTCACTGATATGGGCGTTGGAAAACATCCGGTTATCCTCCTGGCTGTTCGCTGCAAAATGCTTGATTGTCGTTCCGATCCCGGGCCTGGACTGCACGCCCTTTGTGTCCGCGGCAGCACACATTCCGGTGAGCAGCGGGTCCTCGGAATAGTATTCAAAATTCCTGCCGCACAACGGGTTTCTGTGGATATTCATGCCGGGAGCCAGCCAGAGCGTCACATGGAACTCCTCCATTTCTCTGCCGACGATTCTGCCCGCTTTTTCAATCAGCTCCATATCCCAGGACTGGGCCAGCAGGGTGGCGACGGGAATCGCCGTACAATACTGGTAATAATCCACCGCATCCGCCGTCCGCTCCGGATCCTCTCCCATGGGAATTCCGCTGATCGTATCCCCACTGACAAGCAGCCTTCCATCCGCGGTTGTGGCAAAATGAGGATTCAGGCGAAGGCCTGCCGGTCCGTCGGCCAGAATCATATTTTTCACATTCCTGTCCTCCAGGAGAAGGGAGGTGGTATCTCCGGCCGCGCCGGGCACCAGCGCAGAGGCTGAGCCGATTACCGTATCCGTGCCCTGGCCGCCGCGGGCGCTTCCCACACAGATTTCAGCCAGCTCCCGTACGGTGAGCTGGGCCGTAAATTCCTCCAGAGAGGCTTTTCCGGATCTCACGTCGTCCATGGTCCAGGCGGTAACAGTCCCCTTATCCCTCCATACCGGCTCACTTTCCCGGTAAGTCACAGTTTCTGTCTCTATATCCGCTCCATGGAGATAGATTTTAGGAGCCGCCTCCTTTTCCTGCGCTTCGCCGTCATAGGTCCAGGCTGCCGCACCTTCTGCCGAAAGCTCCTGCAACGGTTCTTCAGCCCGGAACAGATTCTTCAGCTGTACGGTCACCGCATCCTCGTCCAGACAGACTGCCGCCGCAATATGGGTATTACGGGAGCTGTTTCCCACGCGGATATAGTAGGTTCCCGCTTCCAGAACCCAGGCCGCCCTTGCCTCACTGTAAGAGGCCATGGATGCCGTAGGGAAAGAGATGGTAAGAAGCTGGCTCTCCCCCGGCTCCAGCAGCGACGTTTTCCCAAAGCCCCGCAGCTCCTGCAGCGGCTTTTCCAGTCCGCCGCCCGCCGGGGCGCTCACATAGATCTGAACCACCTCCCTGCCTGCAAAACGGGAACCCGTATTCGTCACCTTCACCTGCGCCCGGACACTGTGCGCATCTGCCGCCACCTCCAGCGTTTCCATGGAAAACTGCGTATAGGACAGCCCATAGCCAAAGCAGTAAAGCGGCTTTACACCGAAGGTGTCAAAATAACGGTAACCCACATAAATGCCTTCCGTATAATACTCGTCATCCACATCGCCGTCATTGCCGCTGAAGCCTGCGGAGGATGGATAATCCCCGTATTTTGCCGCCCAGGTGTCCGTCAGCTTACCGGAAGGGATTGTTTTCCCGGTCAGTGCATCCGCCACGGCATCCCCGCCGATATTTCCGGACTGGCCGGCCAAAAGCACCGCGCTGATCCCCGGAATTTCCTTCAATGGCGCTGCATCCACCACACCGCCTACATTGAGCACCACAATACATTTTTTATAAGCCTGGCCCAGCGCGGCCAGAGCCGCCAGCTCTGATGCGGAAAGCAGATAATCCCCTTCCGCCTCCTTCCTGTCCGCGCCTTCGCCGGAGTTCCTGGCAATGACGTAAATGGCGGTATCCGTATCGGAACTGTTTACATCCTCCGGTGTCACCGCCGGAATCTGCGGCTCCCTGAAAGGCATCTCAAAGGTAACCAGGAAGGGCGGCACCTTTTTCTCCTCTGCGATTTCCATGACCTGCTCCAGATAGGCCTTCTGCGCATCCGCATAGCAGCTGTCGTAATTGTCCAGCCAGCGTTCTGTTGTGATGGTAAACCCGGCATTTTTCAGGCCTTCCTCAATCGTGACCACCATCCTGGAATTCACGTCTCCTGATCCTGTTCCGCCCTTCACCGTATGTCTGGCGCCGTTTCCGTAAAGCGCAAGCTTATGGATGTCCTCTCCGCCCGGCGCCCCCAGGGGCAGCGCTCCGTTATTCTCCAAAAGGACCATACATTCCCCGGCAAGGGCACGTACCGCCTCCATATGCGCCTTTTCCCTCCGGCTGATCTCCGGTGACCGTGATGCAAAATATTCCGCCATTCTCCTTCTCCTTCCACCGCTCCCCGCGGCTCTTTTCCTGTTATTTTCCAATGCCGGGATAAAAAAGCCCGCGGCATCCTTTTTTCATACGCCGTCCCCTTCTTCTTCCTCCCTCCGGCGCTTCTCCTCAACACTCCAGACCCATTTCAGCAGCAGCTCATCCAACCGCTGCATGGATACGGGCTTCGGCATGAAATCATCAAAGCCTTCCTCAAAAAACATGGCCCGCGCGCTGTTTGTGGCATTGGCCGTCAACGCCACCACCGGCAGCGTCTTATCTGCCCCGCCGGGCAGCGCCCGGATCTTCTTCAGCGTTTCCACACCGTCCATTCCCGGCATCATATGATCCAGAAAAACAAGGTCATATGCCTTATTTTTAACCGCCTCCACCGCTTCAGCCCCGGACTGCACACAGTCGATCCGGGGACCGAAGGGCTCCAGCAGGCCTTCCGCAATCTGCAGGTTCAGCTCATTATCATCCACCACCAGAAGCCGCACATGCGGATACTGACGCAGCTCATTGTCCTCCTCCGTTTTCCGGTTTGCCCTGGGATTCTTCAGAAAACCGGCAAGCTGCAGGCCGAATAGAGGAATATATATGACAGGATACGCAGAAGCGCCTCCCATGTCCCCCAGGCCGCTGTCCAGCCGGCCGGCCAGCACTGCCAGCCTGGTTTTTGCGGGCACACGCGCCCTGTCCGTTTTCTCAAGCGCCGCCCGCTCCGCACAGGCATGAGTAAATTCCCCTGTATACAACGCTTCAGCAAAGGAGCGCTCATCACTGCATAGGATATAGGCAACCCGCATCTGATCCATGCACCTTGAAAAATATTCCCGCATACGGGGCGACTTTTCCAATATAAGAATACGGCACCCCTCCCAGCCTGAGGAGGGCAGAAGCGGCTCCGCGCTCCCTCCCTTCTTCTGTAAAATGGAAACCGTAAAAACAGACCCTTTCCCGTACTCACTCTCCACAGAAATTTCCCCGTCCATCATCTGGCAGAGCGCTTTGGAGATGGCCAGCCCCAGCCCTGTCCCCTCCAGGCCGTGGCTATAATGGGTATCCACCTGATTGAAGCTGACAAAGAGCTTCCCAATATCCTGTTTTTTAATGCCGACGCCGGTGTCCTCCACCTTCATGGTCAGCCGGATTCCCTCTTTTTCTTCCTCCGCCTGCACGGACAGCCTGACATAGCCCTCTTGGGTAAATTTGACGGCATTTCCAATGATATTGACAAGTATCTGCTTCACCCGCACCATATCACCCACAAGAAGAGCCGGTACGCTTCCTTCTGCCTCCACCATGAAATCCACCGGTTTTTTCCCCAGACGTACCGCCGCAATGGTGGTGAGGTCATACAGGAGAGAGCTCATCTCATACTCCCTCTCCTCAATTGTATATTTGCCGGATTCCACCTTGGAAAAATCCAGAATGTCATTAATAATATCCAGAAGGCCCTGGCCCGATTTCCGGATGGTCTGCACGGATACCCTCTGCGTTTCCGTCAGATCCGACCGGAGCAGCAGCTCGCTGATTCCCAGAATCACGTTCATAGGCGTTCTGATTTCATGGCTCATATTGGCAAGAAACACGCTTTTCATCTCCGCTGCATGCCGCTCATTCCGTGAAATTCCCCACAGCGCCCCCATTCCCGTCAGCAGCATCAGGAAAATGATAACAACCGCAATGCTGATTCCTACCATTTCCCGGATCAGGCGGTCTGTTTTGGACATCACCACATCCCTGGGAACGATATTCACCACCGTCCAGGAATTCAGCCCCAGGGGGCAGTAATAGGCGTACTGCTCCACTCCCAGCTGATTGTACAGAAGCATGCCGCTGCCGCCGTCCGCCATATCCTGCCGGATTTCATCCAGGCCTCTTGTTCCCTGTATTTTCACATTTTCCAGCACCCGGAAAAAGTTGTTATAGTCCATACTTTTATTGTGCAGGACAAGATTCCCTTTGTCATCAATGATATAGGAATACCCTGCGCCGCCGAAGCTTTCCGTGCGCAGCGCATCATTCAGGCGTGAAATATCAAGCATGGCCGCCAGCACCCCCACAATCTCCCCGCCGGGACTGCGCAGGGGAACCGCCAGGACGATTCCCGACACGGCTCTGTTCTCAAGGATCCGGCGCATCAGCCCGGTAATCATTCTTTCCCCCTTAAGCGCCCCCTGAAAGTAATCCTCCCGTGAAATATCCGAATACGGCAGCTCCTGCGTCGCATGAAGCACACCGTCTCTACCCGCATATCCCGCGTAGGTGAAACCATGCCTGTCCACCATTTGCTTCAGATAACCGACACACTCCTCCTGTTCCATAAGGGGCAGGGCATCCGCCGCCGTCTCCAGGGTATCCAGCGTATCCTCCACCGCCGCCTGGATATAGGTAACGATATGATCCGCCACCTCCGCCAGATGGCTCTGGTTTTCCTCCAGCAGGGTCTGATCAAAATTATGGATATAGAACGCTGAAACCAGCGCGAACACTATAATCACCCCTGCCAGAGCACCCGCAAAAATCCGGGTTCCCGCCTTTTTCCCCATACCACTCTTCATCTGCAACCCCTACCTTACCGGATTTTCCTGCATGCGCTCCGCACGCAGCCTGTCCATATTCCTGAGACAGTCCTGCGCTGTCATCCCGCTCCCGCTTTCCATAAATTCCAGGATGCAGGAGGCATCCATCTGTGAAAACCCCCGGATTCGCAGCCAGGCTATGGAATCATGGAAATGTCTCTCAATCACACTTTCCGCCTCCAGATACTGCGGGGTGGAAATACTGGCTATCTGGTTTTTAAAAACAGGCGCCGTATAAATCCCCTCAAATGCGGCGTTATAATTATAGGGATCCGCCAAAAACGTAATAAAATTCAAAGCGGCATCAAGTCTCTCACTGTTCTTATTTACCAGAAACATTCCCAGGTTGGGGCCTTCAAAGGTTCCCTCCTGCGGCACGCCCATAAACGCCGGCATCAGCCCGAACCGGGATGCATCTCCCTCAAAATCCGTATACAGCCAGGTATCCCAGCAAAGCATCATGGCATACCTGCCGGACTCCATGGCCTCGTTCATCCCGTTCCAGTCATCCTCCATATAGTTATCACCTAGATATTCCTTTTCCGCCATGATCCTGTACCACATGACTATCTGTTCCATCTGCGGTATATCCGCATACCCAAGTCTTCCGTCATTGAGTCCTTCCAATACGGAAATATCCTCTACCACACTGTCCAGCGGGAACTGGTAGAGCAGCATGGAAATTTCCTTCCCGGGCATATAAAGGGGAATCACCCCGTGGTTTTTCAGCGTTTCACAGGTCTGCAGGAACTCCTCCTGGGTCTTTGGGACCTCCAGATGATATTTCCTGAAAATTTCTTTATTATAGATGGTTCCCGAAACAGAAGCTTCCCAGTGTGGCAGCCCGATAATTTTCCCATTATAAACTGCCTGGTTAATTGCGGTATCCGTCAGATCCTCCACCCAGCCCGCCTCTGTAAAATCATAAAAATTCTCATCAGGATCATAAATATCAATATTGGTCCCCCCATAGCTGAGAAGGATATCCGGTCTCTCCGTCTCTCCTTCCACCGCGCCAAACAGCTTTTCTTCGAATTCCTCCTTGGGTATCTGAACCACCTCCAGTTCATTTCCCGTAAGGCTCCGGTAACGTTCAAAGGCCTTTACAATATAGCTTCGCTCCATTTCCGGATAAATTCCCCAGATCACCAGCGTTTCCCCCGTACTTTTCCCCCAGTCGTAGACAGGCTCCGGAAACGCCGTCTGGTACGAACTGTCTGACTGCTCCCTGCTGCCGCAGCCCGCTGCCATCAGAAAAACCGACAGCAGCAGAAACGCTCCCGCCGACACTGCTTTTTTTCCCATCACAAAATCCCCCTCCCTTATGTCCCGTTAAAACTATTTTATCATTGTTACGATAAAAAGGAAAGGAAACATACAAGACAATGGGCGGCGGCGGCATTCCCGTTATTCAGCCGCTTCCTTCAGCATGAAATACATCGAAGCAACCCCTGCGCCTGTCGCCCCTTTGGCTTCAAACGCATAGGTGGGCGTATCGCACCAGGCCGTACCTGCAATGTCCAGATGAATCCAGGGCTTTCCCTCACAGAATTCCCGGATAAACAGGCCTGCCGTAATTGTCCCGCAGCAGCTGGAGCCTACATTTTTCACATCGGCCACGCTGCTCTTAATCATTTCCACATGTTCCCTGCCGAAAGGAAAACGAAGGTATTTTTCCGCCGAATGCGCCAGTCCTTTTTCAAATACCCTGTAAAAATCATCATCATCCGACATCGCCCCCGCGATGGTATAGCCCAGCGCGTTCCAGGCCGCCCCGGTCAGCGTTGCGATATCCAAAAGCTTCGTTATCCCTTCATCACGGATACAAAAGCTCACCGCATCCGCCAGAATCAGCCTGCCTTCCGCATCCGTATTGAGAACCTCAATGGTCTTGCCGCCGTACCCTGTGATCACATCCCCCGGCAGCAGCGCAGACTGGGAAATCCTGTTTTCACACATGGGCAGGCAGGCCGTTACATTCACCTTAAGCTTCCTTGCCGCCACAGCATGGAGCGCTCCCGCAACGGCGGCCGCCCCTGCCATATCCCCCTTGATCCCGGCCATGGAACCGCTGGGTTTCAGACAGTAGCCTCCGGTATCGCAGGTCACGCCCTTTCCTACCAGGCCGTATACCTCGCTGCTGTCCGGATTGCCCCGGTAGCGCAGGACGAGCATACAGGGCGGATACTCACTGCTGCCGCCCACGCCATACAGCCCCTCCATTTTCATGGCGCGCAGCTGTCCGTAAACAAAGGTCTGCGCCTCGATTTCCACATCCTCCACGAAGCCCGTCACAGCCCGGTCCAGATCCATGGGACGCAGATGGTTCCCCGGCGTATTTACCAGATCCCTGGCAAAAAGGATATCCCCTGCCAGCTCCTGCGCCTCTTCAATTAATTCCTCCAGCCCTTCAAGCCCGCTGACCCTTTCCAGCTGGAAACAGCAGGGAGCCTCCTCCTTCTTTTCCTTGGAAAAAGAATAGCTGTAGCCTCCCAGCTCCAGCCCCAGCACACTCTGCGTCACCGCATCCTTCCCCAGAAGCTGCGTGAAAACAGAGATATCAACGGAGCATTCCTTCACCTTCATCTCCCGGCACCTGGCTGAGGCGGCCGCCAGGATTTCCTTCACCTCCAGAAGCCCTGTCTCCTTTTCCTTACCGCACCCAACCAGCAGAAACGCCTGTCCCTGAACGGGCACATACAGCGTCTCCAGGTATTTTCCTTCAAAAACCTCCTCCAGCCCCAGCCGGAAGCTTCTGATATGGGGATCCTTCTCCCACGCAAAATCAATATAAAAACGGGCATTCTTCCCTTCCGTTACCGTAACCATTTTTCCATCCTCCCTTTTTTCCAGATTCCATGACAAAGCCTTCCCGCCGGAATCACAGCATTCTTCCGAAGCCCTTGCCCACCACATTGCTGGCCTCCGCCACAATGATTAAAGCCTTTGGATCCACCCTGCGGATTTTTTCCTGGATTTTTGAACAGTCCGCCTTCCCTGCCGCTCCCAGAATCACCCTCTGGGTTTCGCTGGTATAACCGCCCTCTCCCTTCAGAATGGTGATTCCTTTATGCTCATCCAGGAAAACGCAGCGCACCTTGTCCGTGCATTCACTCATTACAATAATCAAATCCTTGGAATTCGCCTGGTTCACCAGCCTGTCCATAAAAAGCCCGGACACATATACCGTCACAATAGCATACAGGATGCTGTCAATGTTCCGGTAAACCACACCGGAGGCCAGGACGATTACCATATTGATGGCGGACACAAGCGTTCCCACCTTCAGGTGGGGAAAATACTTCTGCAGGATCAGGCCAATCATGGTAATGCCGCCCGTATCCGATGTGCCCAGATAAACCATTGCCAGCCCCGTGCCCATGAAGGCCCCGGCAAACAGCGCCGCCAGAAGGGCATTTCCCTGATAATGGGGCAGGACGGGCGCCAGCAGGTCCGTCATCAGTGACAGCAGTACAATGCTTGCCGTCGCCTTTCCCACAAATCCGGCCGGGAAAATCTTTTTCCACAGCACAACCGCCAGAATCGGGAAATTAAACAGTGCACAGAACAAACCCATGGGAAAACCCGTCAGGAAGTTCACCAGGATGGCGATACCGCTGGCGCCGCCGGGCGCAATCCTGGCCGGCGCCGCAAAGCTCCTCATCCCTACCGTATACAGAAAGATACCAACCACATTCAGAACAATAACCGCTTTTGTATTCTTTTCCTTCACGTCTGTTTTTGCGCCGCCCCAGGGCGGCTTCCCCCTTTATCTGCTCAGAATTTTCAGCATGAGATCCACGCTTCCCACATTATAGCCGCTGCTTGCGTAAATTCCTGTCATACCGTGCTTTGTCACCACCAGCAGCGGAAGCTTTTCCGGATCCACATACATCCGTCTGGCGATTGGCTCCGGCGTTTCTCCCTCCGGGTCAAAATAAACGGAAACACAGGGGATTTTCTCCAGCGTGCGGGCAAGCGTGGCGTTGGCAAGCGCCTCTGCGTCCCTTACGATAAATATAAGCTTCGCCTCCACCGCATTCCAGTCGCCCGCCTGCTGCATCAGTTCATTTAAAACATGCTCCGTAGGCTCCGCGCCTTCCTCCAGAAAACAGAGTACCGCGCTGCCTCCGGCCGTAAGCCGGGCCGCAGGACAGCGTTTCCCGTCCGCATCCGTCACCTCAAAATCAGGAAGCTCATTGTTCACAAGCATATCCTCCAGGCTGCCCTCCCGCAGGCTCATGGATATTTCCCTGCGCTCTCCGTCTGCCAGCTGGAAGGTACGCTCCGCCGCATGCTGGTTGCCGTTTGGCATGCGCGAGGTGGTGATCAGCCGGTAAATCCCCGGCTCCAGGGACAGCTCCAGGCAGTTTCCGCCAAAACGCAGGCCTTCATAATCCAATGTAACAAACTGCAGGCCGTCCAGCTTCCCAATCGTCCAGGTCTGATAATAAATCCATTTACTGCCGTCCTCCACCTGCAATACCAGCGACGCGTCCGTATTCCCCGGCGCTGCATCAGCTTTTTCTTGTCCAACGCTCTTCCCCGGCGTACGGAACTGCGTTCCCGTATAATACTCCGGCTCCGCCGTCACCCGGTTCAGCCTGGCGGGAATCCCCAGGGTACGGCAGGCTGCCGCAAACAGGATTTTCCTCGACGTTTCATTCCCCTGCTTCAGCGTCAGGCAGCCCACCGGCGTGGCGCAGATGGTCCGGTAATCAAGCGCCGGTTCATAACTGATTTCTTTTTCTATATAAGCCCAGAGCTTCTCCGGATCTTCCCTGAATGCTTCTTTCTCCGCTTCCGTAAAATACCCGTCAATAAAGCTGTGGTAAGCCGTCAGCTCTTCATAATAAATCCTGGGGCACAGCAGATATTCCCGGTAAATTTCCTCCGGCCATGCGCCCCTGACCTTTTCCGCCCCGCAAAGCGCATCCTCCAGCACCGCTGCCCTTACATCCAGATAATCCTTTGCGCTTAAGCTGTGAAGCAGCGCTTTCCTGTGGGGATTCCCATCCTTTTCCAGGAACCGGAGCACCTCGTCAAAATTGCCGGCCGCAATGCGCAGCAGCTCCTTTTCCTCCGGATACCTGGCCGCAGCCTCCTCCCGGTAAAAGGAACGGATTCTCTCCTCCCGCATTTTATTGGCGGCGGCAAGCCGCAGCCGCTTTCTCTGCTTTTGCTCCGGTGTCACAGCGCCCGGATTCATGGGATAATCCTCCGGCGCAGTTATTTCCTTTGGCTCCCACACATCCCTGATCCAGTTATCTTGCGCCACAGCAGCGGCCAGCACGATTTCCGCCCGCTCCTGCCTTGCCCCGGATACAAGCTGTTCTCCAAAATAGCCGCCGGCCTGCGCCCTCACATGGAAATCTCCCAGCCCCGCCGTCAAGTGCACCTCGCCTTTTTCATCCGTTGACAGCGACGCCACGCTGCAGTACTCTCCCATATTCAGGATTTCAAAGGAAACCAGCGCGTCCTTTACCGCCTTTCCCTCCCGATCCTTTACCGCCACCGTAAGCCTGCGGGTCCGGGCATAGACGGAGGTATTGTTATAGAACCAGGTCACGCCCTCCCTGCCAATACATTCCTCCGCTTCCTCTCCGGTAAAATCTGAAAAATTCCTGCTGTGCACCAGCAGCGCGCGGCTGGATGCATGGGAAAACCATCCCTTGTTAAGCACCTCCTCCGGCTCGCACGCCCCCAGGAAGTACCACCGGCCCTCCGCCCATACCTCCACCCAGGCATGGTTATCGTCGCAATGGGCCCATCTGGGAGTGTATACCTGCCGGGCAGGGATGCCGACGCTGCGCAGCGCCGTCACCATAAAGGTGGATTCCTCCCCGCAGCGCCCCTTCCCGCTCCTGTATACCGTCATGGGTGATGCGGTTCTCATATCGGACGCCTGGTACGTTGCATGCTCCGCACACCAGTAATTGATTTCGATTACGGCCTGACGGGGTGATTTCCAGAGCTCCTTCCCGGTCAGCCTGTCCTTCAGCTGTTCATAAAAAAAAGCCCTGTTTTCACTGATGTCCTCGGAATTGATCCGGTAATACAGCACATGGTTTACAAAAATATCCTCCGGAAGGGCGGCGCACCACGCCACATGCTCCCGCAGCCAAAGCCCATGTCTGACAAAGGAAAGGAACACCCGGAAATCATACTCCCCCGCATCCCGCAGAGGCATCGTGCCGTAGAAAAACCGCATCAGCGCCGCTTCCTCCGGCGTGCACCGGGAGAATCCCTCCTCCAGTCCGGCCCGCACCGTTTCCAGATACGGCAGCCTTTCCGCATATTTTTTCTCCGCATATTCTATCAAACGATTTGATAACATTTTCATACCTCCCATCCATCGCGCCGGCGCGCGCATCCATGCATCATTTATTATCCAGCCCCTCCGCATAATAGCTGGGCGCCAGCCCCATAACACGCTTAAATGCCCTGCGGAAGGAAAAATCGCTGCCATAGCCCACAGCCTCCGCCACGTCCTTTACCGGGACCTGTTTTTTCAAAAGCTCGCAGGCCATTTTAATCCTTTCATTTTCCAGATACTCGCTGAAGCTCATGCCAAACAGCGACTTAAACTGCTTATACAGCCTGTTTTCAGAAACCTGCAGCTCTTCCGCCAGCTGGCTGAGATTAAAATCCTGCCGGCTATATTTTTCAGCCACCGTTTTCCGGATCGACTGCTTCAGGGCATCCGCATCCTGCTCCTCTTTTTTCCTCTTCTGACCGGAGGCGCCGGCCAGCAGCTGCCTGCATATCCCCGCAAGCTCTTCCAGGCTCTCCGCCCCGTTAATCCGCTCCTCCGCGCCGGAAGCGGCGTCCTCTTCCTCCTTCAGCGCCCGCAGCACGGTGGCCCGCACCAGATCTGTCAGGTAACCCGCCATGGTGACGGAAAGCTTCCTGTAGGTAAAGTTTTCAAAGGTGAGCACCCGGAAAATATCGTCAATCTCCTCCTGGTTGCCCTGGCGGATGCTCTTTACAAGAAGAAGCTCCGTCTCTATGGGGAAAAAGAAGCTGTCCGTCTGCTTCGGCATTTCCTCCTTGCACATCACGGTACGCATGTTATGGAAGGCCAGATATTCCGTAATCTCCCTGGCATCGTCACAGGAGGTGGCGATTTCCATCCGATCCGTCACATTCCTGCCCAGCCCCACATAGGTTTCCAGCTCTTTTTCCATGAGAAGGCTCTCCCCGAAGTCTGTCAGCAGCTCACGGATGGTCTCCCTCGCTTCCTCCCTGCTCACAGGAAAAATCAGGGCGCTGCGGGACTGATCCAGCTCACAGTAAATCTTGGAGATGCAGATCTGCTCCTGTATACATTCCCTGATGAACAGCCGCAGCTCGTTCCACTGCTCCAGATCCTTACTCATAACACTGCTGCGTATCTGGATTACCGCAGCGCAGTAGGCATCCCCCTCCAGGGTGATGTCCACGCTCTTAAGCTCCTCTTCCAGCTCCGCGCCGGAGGTATATTCTCCGAACAGCAGCTTGCGCACCACTGCCGTGCGCATGAAATTCTTCTGCAGCTTCAGCGTTGTCTGCAGATTGGCGGCGCTGTCAAGCAGGTAGGGAATGCCCTCCCAGAAGCTGCGCACCGGCTTCCCGTTGCCCTGGGCCGTTCCGAATTCATCCTGATATCTGCTGAAGGAAAGAACCACGTCCCTGCGCTTCCTCCACAGCCCAATACATACGGCCAGCCCCGCCAGCATGGCCGTCACGCACAGCGCCACGATCAGATACTTTATGGAACCGATTTGTCCCAGCAGCGTTTTTTTCGGCAGTATGGAAACATATCTGTAAGGGGAACCGGGGCTTTCCACCGCACATATGATATAACGTTCCCCATGCAGGGAGAACTCCCCGTCCTTTTTCCCCAGGATGTAATCCATGGGCAGCTCGTCCGCTCCCACGTCACAGTTTTCCCCGGTAATGATTTTCTGGAAATACTCTCCGTCCCGCTCTTTATCCAGCATCAGCGTTATCCCCTGCCCATGGATCAGGTTGTTGCGCAGCTGTCCATCTATCAGGTTGTCGTTAAGCACCACCACCAGCGTCCCTTCGGGATTCTCATAACCGCTGAAGGGGAAGGACTGGGCCACCATCAGCTTCTTATCCGTCCCATCGTCCTGCAGGCGGAGCACATCCTTGCTGTATACCTTGCCGGCGAAGTTTTCCAGCAGCTCCTTATAGCTTTCGCTGCCAAGCATGCCCACGGAAGCGTAGCCTCTGTCATCCGCAGGCACCACCACCTTGTCCATCACCATGTATTCCCCTTTTTCAAAGAAAAAATAGATGTTTTCTATGGCGGCGTTGAACATAGAATAATCCGACAGCGACCGGATATATAAATACATATCATAATAATCCTTTTCCTGCCGGATCTTGCTGCAAAGATCCCGCAGCTCCGGGGAATTGCTGATATAGCCTCCCATATTCCCGGCCTCTTCAATACTCCGGTTCACCTCCAGCGCGGTCATATTCAGCGTTGTGAACATCTTTTCCTTCTGCACGGACAAAAGCAGGCTGGTAGCCGTAAAATAAATAATCACTATGGCAAGCAGCGGCGCTATCAGGATAGAAAGATAGGAAATCAGCAGATTCATTGACAACTGGTTCACTCTATATCGTACAGGTCTTCTCACAGTATCTCTCCCCTTCTTTTCTTTCGTACAGCCGTTAAAAATACCCGGCTCCCCCGGAACGCATCCGACACCGGAGCCTCCCCCGGCATCACGTTCTCCCGTCTTTGCAGCCGCACCCTGCCCCAGCTGCCCACCCGTCCATTATACTATAAGGAAAAAAAGATTACTATGAAAAACCGATCTGTTTTTGCATGAAAAAAGGTCTCCCGTTCCCGCCTCACAGGGGCTCTCGCCGCCGCGGTCCTGCCGCCCTG
>NZ_QVLV01000034.1:0-54587 GCF_003435485.1 Eisenbergiella massiliensis | reverse complement strand
GACTGTCAAGCACTTTTTTCAACTTTTTTTGTTTCTTTCAAGTTGTTGTTGCAGCGGTTCAACCGGCAACGAAATTGATTCTATCATCCTGATTCGACTTTGTCAACTACAATTTTACATTTTTTTCAAATTCTTTTTACTTTCCCATGAGACCTGTGATTCTTCCAGTATTCCTGCGGTTTCATTATATATCTCAAACTGCTTCTCCAATTCCTCCAGGAGTCCGGCATATTCGGTAAAAGCCTTGCGGCGTCTCTGTTTTTCCGCTTCCTCCATTTCTTTTTTATAGCAGACACGGTGTTCCATGCTGGCCCACAAATCCATAGCCATGGTTCTCATCTGGATTTCAACAGGAAAATACTCCATGGTATCCCGGTAATAAACAGGCACCCCGACTACTAAATGGAAGCTTCTGTAACCGTTTACTTTCGGGCAGCTGATGTAATCCCTTTCTTTTATAATTACAAGGTCCGTCTGGCGTTTCACCGCTTTTGCCAGATTGTAAATATCCTCTACAAAAAAACAGATAATGCGGATGCCCGCCACGTCCTGAAGGTAGTCTCTGGCATTGGCAATACTGGAGGTCAGCTTCAGCCGGAGCAATTTTTCCTCGATGCTCTTTTTTTCCTTCATCCGGTGCTGGATATTATGGATGGGACATACTGTGGTTTTTTCATAAAGAGTATGATTGAGCACCTCCAGCCGGGTCAGCATCATCTGGCATGCATTATGATACGGTTCCATCAGCGCATAATATTGTTCATTCGTCATAGTGGCCCCCATCTGCCTGAGCGCAGGCATTTTATAAATTCGTTCTGAAATGAAGCCAAAGCCGCCGCACTATGCAGGACAACCCACCTTCAACAAAAAGGGCCCTGTTTTCCAATCCGAAAAACAAAGCCCCCTCTGCTTTGAATGCTGTTATTTTACAAAAAAAATGTGTGCATTCTGTGTTTCTTCTTTGAGAGTTTTCTTAAATTATTATAAATATCGCAGACTTCACATGAGTGTAATGCTCTTTTGGCCGCTGTTAAGAGGGGGCCCCGGCAACGGAAAGGATTTTCACCTGTCCGTCACCTTCTCCAGCTCAAACCAGAACTCTACCCCGTTTTCATAGTTAACCACTCCATACTTCTGATTCATAGATTCCTGGATTGCTTTTACAATAGAAAGGCCCACTCCGCTGCCACCGTATTCTCTTGTCCTGGCTTTATCCACTTTATAAAATTTTTCCCATAAATGAGGAAGTGAATCCTCCGGGACGGGAATTCCGGTATTAAATACGGAAACCCTTACCGTTTTGCTTTCCTGGGTCAGTTTGATATCCACGATCCGTTCGCCGTCCAGATGGTTCAGGGCATTGCTGAAATAATTCATAAAGACTTCTTCCGTCTTGAATTCATCTCCCCATACATAAACAGGTGTATCCTGTTCAAAGCGGACAGTGGCATCATTTTGCCTGATGAGGATCTCCGCAGACTGGATGTAATTGTGGATCAGCATCACTATATCAAAGCGTTCCATTGTTATTACTTCATTGCCGAATTCCAGCTGATTCAACGTGAGAAGCTTTTTCACCATATTATTCATTTTCCCGGATTCATCTATGATAACGTCGCAGTAAAAATTCCTGCTTTCCTCGTCGTCGTCATTGATCCCTTCCTTTAACCCCTCTGCATAGCCCTGAATCAGGGCTATGGGAGTCTTCAGTTCATGAGAAACATTGGAAAGGAATTCCTTACGCATCTCATCAACTTCATTCTTTCTTTCAATATCCTTCTGCAGTTCATTATTGGCCGTCTTCAATTCTGAAATCGTAACTTCCAGAGTATCCGCCATCTGATTAATATGATTTCCCAGAATGGCAATTTCATTAAAACTCCGCCCTTTATATCTGGCATCGAAATCCAGGTGGGTCATCCGTTCTGAAATATGGGCAAGCTCCAGTATGGGATCTGTTATTTTTTTAGAAACGATCCAGATAATAATACCGCTGGCTACCGTAGCCGCAATCCCCACATAGGCCAGGAAACGGTTGGCAATATCAACGCTGTCCCTGATTCCCTCCAGTGCCGTCCTTATAAAAAAAAGATTGCCATTATCAAGGAAGCCCCACATATCCAAATATTCCATGCTGACCCGGTTGCTTGTTACAAGCTGGACAATATAAAAGGGACTGTCATTGCGTACCAGGGTTTTATTGGTGATTATGTTTTCTTCATATTTAGAAGCCTTGCCTCCGCCCGGGCCGCTTTTAGGTTCCGGCGTATCAGGATACAGCTTCTCAGAGCCTTCCGCGCTGTCAAAAAGTACATGATTCCACAGCTCTATTTTCAATATGGCAGGATCGCCTCCGCTGACTCTGATGGTTTCGGAGTCTTCGTCCAGTACAAGAATGGAAATATTGTATCTCGCACTGAGCTGCTGCAGATGAATGTCAAAATCATCCGAACTGATACTCCCCTTCTGGGCTGCAGCATTCATCTGATTATATGCATCCATAACTACCGTCTGTTTGTTATGGAAATAATATCTTTCCAGAAAGGTATTATTAATAAACCAGCACAATAAAATTGTGCCGGCCATTAATCCGATAAATATATAAGCAAACTGTTTTCTGATAGAATATTTCATAATCCGCTCCGTTCATGCTGTCGGGGAATGTAATTTATACTTATTCAACCTCGAATTTATAGCCCATTCCAGGGGAATGCAATCCACACTTATTCAACCTCAAATTTATAACCCATTCCCCAGATTGTTTTTATCATGTCGCCTTTGGGGCCCAGCTTGCTGCGGAGTTTTTTTACGTGGGTGTCTATGGTTCTTGCGTCACCGAAGTAGTCGTAATTCCAGACGTTGTTGAGAATTTTCTCCCGTGACAGCGCAATTCCTCTGTTTTCCATAAAATAAGTAAGAAGCTCAAATTCCTTGTAGCTTAAATCCACGTTCTCACCGTCTATGGTTACCATATGCGCGGCTTTATCCAGGTGGATTCCTCCCGCTTCCATGACGTCGCCGGAAGCCGTTTTGCCGGATCTGCGCAGAATCGCCTCCACGCGGGCTACCAGTATCTTGGGACTGAAGGGTTTGGAAATATACTCGTCCACCCCCAGATCGAAGCCCTGAAGCTCATCCTTTTCATCTCCTTTGGCCGTGAGCATGATGATGGGGACCTTGGAATAATTCCTGACTTCCCTGCATACCTGCCAGCCGTCCATCTTCGGCATCATAACGTCCAGAATGATCAATGCAATGTCATTTTGTTCAAAAAAAATATCCAGCGCCTCGCTTCCGTCTCCTGCCTCCACCACATCGTAATTGTTTTTCTGGAGGAAGTCCTTTACCAGCTTGCGCATTCTGCTTTCGTCATCCACAACCAGTATTTTTGTCCGATCCATACCAACCTCGATTCCGCCGTTCCTGATAACCGGCCTTCTCTCTAATATTATAACCGGCACTGCCTCCATCCGGTCCTTTATTCTGTATGTAATAACAGTGTAACAGATATTTATGAAAAACATGTGAACTTTTCAGAGTTTTTCCAACTTTTCAGCCGGCGCCGCACAGCTTTTATTACAGTATACCGAATACTGCATCATGCCTGGTTTTTATCTGTGAACAGCCGTTCCGTTTTCTTCATGACCTTAAAATAGGCCACGATTAAAAATATATCGGCCAGCACCCAGGCCAGCGGGCTCGCAAACCCTGCTGCCACAAAGCCGAACACGGGAACGAGCAGGAAGCCGGCAAGCGCCCTTGCTATCATCTCACTCACCCCGGACAATATGGCAAGCATACTGTAGCCCATTCCCTGAATCAGAAAACGGATATTATTTACAAGGGCCAGCGGGAAATAGAACAATGCGTTGCATAGCAGAAACAGCCTTACATTGGAAAGTATCTCCGTTTCCGTCCTATCCACAAACAGCAGCGCAAGGCTTCCTCCGGCAAAAAACATCACGGTTAATGCCACTGCCGCATAGGCTGCGCCGATAATATTGGCTGTTTTGATGCCCCTGCGGATACGCTCCGGCTTCCCCGCCCCGATATTCTGCCCCGCATAGGTCGCCATAGTAGCCCCCAGCGCATCAAAGGGACAGGCAAAAAAGCCGCCGATTCTGCTTGCCGCCGTCATGGAGGCTACTGCCACCGAACCCAGGGAATTCACCGCGCTCTGGAGAATAACGCTGCCGATTGCAGTTACGGAATACTGCAGTCCCATGGGGATTCCCATGCCGCACAGGTTCTTTACATATTGTGCCTCCAGCTTCCATTCATCCTTTCTCACATGAAGGATATCGAATTTTTTGCGCATATAAGTCAGACAGCTCACTCCTGAAACAGCTTGGGATACAACCGTGGCCAGGGCAGCTCCCGACACACCCATGTGCAGCACTACAATGCAGAGCAGATCCAGCAGGATATTCAGGAATGCCGACAATATCAGGAAATACAAAGGCGTTTTGCTGTCACCCATGGCCCGCAGGATACCGGAAACCATATTATAAAGAATTGTCGCCGGTATCCCTGCAAAAATGATTACAATATAGGTATAGGCGCCACCGATAATATCCTCCGGTGTCCGCATGAGCCGGAGAATGGGCCTGCACAAAAGCACTGTGGCAATAGTCATCACCACGGCAAAAAACAGCGCAAGCCAGGTGCTGTTCGCCACATATTTTCTAAGCGTCTTTTCATTTTTTGCCCCAAAGCTCTGCGCTATTGGAATTGCAAAGCCGTTGCAGATGCCCATGCAGAAACCGATAATCAGAAAATTTATGGAGCCTGTGCTTCCCACTGCAGCCAATGATTTCACTCCCAGAAATTTCCCCACAATTATGGTATCCACAAGATTATAGAACTGCTGGAACAGATTTCCGAATAAAAGAGGCACCGCAAACCCCAGTATGAGCTTTAACGGCCTGCCTTCTGTCATATCCCTTGTCATAATTTCTCCCCGCTTCCGCTTATTATTTCTATATGTGGTATATCATATACGAAAAGAGATTACAAACATTTTTGTAAAAAAAAAGCAAAAACTGCGTAAGGCCGTCTGTTGGCCCTACGCAGCTTTTCTCAGCATTCATCATTTTTTATCCGTTCCACAATATCCGCGGCAAAGGCTGCGGCTGCCTTCAAATCCTCACTGTCGGGATGCAGGAGCGCTTCGTCAAAATTGCGGAGCAGCGGTTTGATTTTTTCCTCACCCATCCCGTTTTTCTCCATCATCTCATATTTCTGACGGACCTGCATGGGCATTTTCCCCTGGCACATATATGCACCAAAATATCTGCAGGTTTCCGGAAGCCAGACCTTTACCTTCTGTTCGATACTTTTGTAATATTCCGTATTGGCGCCCATGCCGCAGGTGCCAAACAGCGCCACATTTTTACCTTCCAGCTCGGACAGCAAATCCACCACCCGCATATCACAGGTTCCCTGATCCGTCCAGAAGCCTATAAAATAGGTTTCCGCATCCTTACCGTTATATTCTTCTATCGGCTGCATATCCTTGGACTCTCCTGGGATCGCCGCAAATATACTGGTCGCCACTTTTTTTGTATTCCCGGTACGGCTTGAATATATAACCATTACGTCCATATTCCGTACTCCTTTCTTTTCCTGCCGCAAAAAGGCAGGCGCATCAGAACCTTCCTATTGGAATGCCGCCTCCGCAACACAGACCGCCGCCCCCGCAGCACATGTTGCAGATCAGGTTCGCAATGCAGAGCTTCAGGCACCAGTTGCTTCCGTCCATAGCCGGCATTCCGTAAGGGGACTGCTGGGTCTGATACCAGCTTCCGCCGGATTCCATCTGCTGCTGCCATACTCGATACTGCTGGTTTCCCGGTTCCATCGCCGCTGCTTTCTTTGCATGCTCCAGGGCTATCACATTATTTCCAAGCCCTGAATTGGCAATGGAGCTGTAATAATACCATTTTGCAGTTCTCTCACTGATTCCGGAGAGGACGTTAAGGGCTTCCCTGAAATGTCTGCTCTGGATATAGTTAAAGGCCGCGTTCATGTGAACTGTATACTCGTCACCGCCCGCAGCGCTCTGCTGTCTCCGGTAGCTCTGGCCGCCAAAGCCGAAGCTGCCGAATAAATCTTCAAAATCACCGAAACCGCCGTAATCCTGGTAACCGCCTCCATAGCTTCCGGAGCCGGAGCTTCCTGAATAGCTGCTGGAGGTTCCATGCTGTCTTTCATCCATAATCCGCTGGTAAGCCTGCTGGATCTCCTTGAACTTTTCTTCCGCCTGTTCCTTATTCGGATTGTTGACATTGGCATCGGGGTGATATTTTCTGCTCAGTGCTCGATACGCTTTTTTAATTTCTTCGTCAGATGCATCACGGGATACACCCAGTACCTGATACGGGTCACGCATTTTCCTGCTGTTCCTTTCTTCTGCCTCTTACCATCTCGTACCGGCACCAGACGCCGGAGTAAAGAATATTCCGGAGAATATCCGTATTCTCAAGAATGGGGAGTTTTTCAAACGCTCTGGAGCACTCTGCCATCATCATTCTTAAAATCTGATAAACCTTATCATCAAAACCGCTCTCGCCGCGCATGGAAAGGAAGGGATTGAAGTTTCCGTTTTTTTCATCCTTTTCCATATCTTCATAAGCGTCCATCAAATAAATATACTTTCCCAGGAAAAAGCCCATCCTGCGAAGGTCTTCCTCCCACTCGTCTTTTCTGAAGGCAAAAATCTCCGACATTATATTACCAAAACACCCTGCTACAATGTCAAGATTTTTTTCTCCTTTTTTTTCATATTCATGGAGCGCATTCAGTTGGGCTGAAATCACCTCGGCCTTTTCCGGGTGCCTTGCCGATGTGTCCCGGAAGGCTTTTTTCAGGATGCCTGCATAACCTCTCTTCCATACCTTTTTCTCATCCTCCCAGTCGTCCATACATTGATAATAGGTAAGGAGGATGTTCATATCCGCCGCATATTCCGTAAAGGAATTCCTTCTTGTGGGATGTTTGTCAAAGGGATGGGCAATGCACTTGCACTCGCTTACTTTGTCCTCGGTTTCATAAAGGCCTGTCAGAAGCAGAATCAGAAACGTCATGTCATAGGTTACCGTAATCTGGCCCTTTACACCGTATCTCTCCTTAAGCTCCCGGCAGAAGCCGCAGTAATAGGACTGATATAAATCAAAATCCCTGAATTTCAATTCCTGTTTGTTAACAATTACGTACCCGAACATATTTTTCTCCCGTCAGCTCTTCTTGATAAATTCTGTTTGACACTTCGGGCAGCGGATTGCGATTTTCCCTTTTCCCTTCGGAACCCTGATTTTCTGTTTGCAGCCAGGACATCTGTAAATGTGATGGGTCTTTCTGTCCTTCATATCCCTCTGGAAGGATGCCCATTTTTTTCTGATTCCGGCAGTCATCTGCAGATATTTCTGATTTTCCGCATAGCGCTTCTGGATATTTTTGGAGAACATACGGAAATAGCTGTAAACCAGAACTAATAAGATCAGAAACGACCAGACGGCATTTCTGGTAAAAAGAGAAATGATCATGCACGCCAGCGCCACTCCCATCAGGAATCTGGTAAACTGGTCCACCCCATACCTGCCCTGCATAAACCGTATCAGTTTTTCTTTCATTTTACATGTCTCCCATTCATACAGACTCTTGTGTCTGCTACTCTGTTCTTCATTTTACCCTTATGTACACAAATTGCAATTAACTGGCTGAAAACTTACTATAAAAAAAGTATAAACCTTTTCCCGCTGCCCATACTAGAAATAACCATATCAGAAAAGGAGTGGATGAAAATGCCCATTGATTTCAGGAACAGTGAAACAAAGGATAACCTGATGCGTGCCTTTGCAGGTGAAAGTCAGGCAAGAAACCGTTATACATTTGCAGCCTCCCAGGCTAAAAAGGATGGCCTTCATGTTATTGAAGCCGTTTTTACATTTACGGCCAACCAGGAAAAGGAGCATGCAGAAATTTTTTATAATCACTTAAAGGAGCTTGCGGGAGAAACCATCGTTGTGGACGGCGGCTACCCTGTGGATATTTATCCTGATATAAAGCAGCTTCTTCTGTCCGCACAGCACAATGAATATGAAGAATATGATCCGATTTATAAGGCTTTTGGGGACAAAGCCGCGGAGGAAGGCTTCTCCAGGGTTGCCGCATCCTTCCATATGATCTCCGCAATTGAAAAAACACACGGAGACCGCTTCGGGAAGTTTGCCCAGCTTATGGAACAGAACAGGCTTTTTGTTTCCGATGTGGAAACCGGCTGGATCTGCTTAAACTGCGGCTATGTATACACCGGTACAAATGCGCCGGAAAAATGCCCGGTCTGCGATCACGACAAAGGCTATTTTATCCGCGTTTCCATGGCTCCCTTCAGCGAATAGGAAGGCCCTGAAAAGGCATGTGCCAACCGCCAGTCCCGTAACAGGACGGAAAATGGCGGTTGGCACATGCCTTATTTTTTTCTTTTCTTCCGCGGGAATCTGTTATATCATAAAGTGTCAGGAGGATTAGAACATGAAAGCGAATTTAAAACATATGTATGCAGTACGCAGAAACGGATACGGTCCTTTCCGAAGGTTCCTGTTTTCCGCTTCTCTGGCGTTGTGCGCTTCCCTCATTTTTACAGGATGCGCTCCCGCAGTATCCGGCCCGGGTGAAATGAGCAGGTCTGAGGAAACGGCAGCCCAGCCGGTTCCGGCGCCGGATGCTGCCGGGGTACTAAAAGTACATTTCATTGACGTGGGACAGGGAGATTCCATACTCATCCAGTCAGGAACGGAAAATATGCTGGTGGACGCCGGCACCAATGAAAGCGGTCCCACCGTCACCGCATATTTACAATCTCTGGGAGTTACAAAGCTATCCTATCTGATAGGAACACATCCCCATGAGGATCATATCGGCGGGATGGACGACGTTATCCGTGCATTTGACATCGGCACGGTCATCATGCCGGACGTATCCCATACAACGCGGACCTATGAGGATGTGCTGGATGCGCTTCTGGAAAAGGAGCTTCGGGTCACCAGACCAGAGCCGGGCGATACCTATTCTCTTGGGGAGGCTGATTTTACCATTCTCTCCCCTGCCGCAGACATTGCCGAACAGGCGGCAAAGGACGGTGATCTGAACAACCTGTCCGTTGGAATCCGGCTGGCCTTTGGCTCCAATGCCTTCGTTATGTGCGGCGATGCGGAGGCGCCTTCGGAAAAAGCCATGACGGAAAGCGGCCTTTCCCTGAAGGCCGACGTCCTGAAGCTGGGCCATCATGGCAGTTCCACTTCCACCTGCGATGAATTCCTCCAGGCGGTCAGCCCCTCCTGTGCAGTGATTTCCTGCGGAACAGACAACAGCTACGGCCATCCTCACAGGGAAACCATGGAAAAGCTGTCCGCCTCCGGCATCAGGGTATACCGTACGGATGAACAGGGAACGCTGATAGCCACTTCAGACGGGAGCCAAATCACATGGGAAACCGCCGCTTCCCCAGGCTCCGGGGAAGCTTTGCCGGGAACTATGCAGGAAGATGCTCCTAAGACGGCTACCTATGTACTGAATAAAAACAGCATGAAGTTCCACTACCCGGACTGCACCTCTGTTTTCCAGATGAAGGAAGCCAATAAAATTTACTATGAAGGAAGCAGGGAGGAAATAACCGGCATGGGCTATTCGCCCTGCAGTCAGTGCAATCCCTGATGTCCGCCCGGGTTACAGGGCTGAAAGGAGAATTTATGAGCTATATCATTGATCGTTTTGAAGGTGATAACGCAGTCTGTGAAAAGGAAGACCGCACCACCCTTCTTGTCCCCCGCAGCGAATTGCCGCCACAGTCCATGGAGGGCGACGTATTGGTGTATGAGGATGGCGTTTACCGAATAGACAGCGACGCAACACAGGAGCGGCGCAGAAGGATTGAAGAAAAAAGGAAAAGGCTGTTTGGCTGAAGCATGATAAAAAAGAAAAGGTTGTTTGGCTGAAGCATGACAGAGAAGGCAGGTATCCCGGAAAAGGATATCTGCCTTTTTTGCTTTCTCTATATATTTCATAAAACCTTGAAGTAAAAACGGTTGGTATCAGCACTTTCCTTCCACCGCCATCAAAAACAAATCGTTAAAACGTTCCAACTCATCATAAACGATACCGTGCCCGCTGTTTTCCAGCTCATACAGCTTAGAGCCCTGGATTGCCATGTGCTGATACTCCGCCAGCTGACTGGATACCACCACATCCTTTTTCCCATGGATGATCACAGTGGGGACCTCAACAGCCTTCAGATCATTTCTTCCATCCTCATCCCGCAGCGCAATGGCCGCCTGCACCGTACCGATCCCTGAAGCGGAAAGGGCTATATCCTCAAACCAGTTTTTCAAAGGCTCGGACTGGCAGCTTGCAAAAAGCTGTTCATGGCTGAATTTACAGGCCAGCCTGGGACGATCCGTACAGGCTTCCCTGATGAGCCCGTTCACATATTCCCTGGTCAGCCCGTAAGGAAATCCCTCTCTCCTGGTCCAGCTGGGCGCTGCGGCGGCAAGCAGAATCAGCCGCTCCACGCCGTATCCCTGGAATTCTCTCATATATCGGAGCACGATAGCCCCGCCCATGGAAAATCCGGCCAGCGTAAACCGGTTCAGTCGCAGCGCACACACCACTTTATAAATATCCTCCGCCATCTGGTCATAACAGTAGCCGCCTGCAGGCACATCGGAATTTCCAAAGCCTCTCAAATCCATGGTGATTACCCTGTAACCGCAGGAAATCAGCATCTCCAGCTGGTATTCATACATCAGATGGGACAGCGGCCAGCCATGAATCAGAAGCACCGTTTTCTTTCCCTTGGGGTTATAATCATAGACAGCAAGATTTATATCATCGGATGTCTTTACAAAATACATATTCCACCCATTTCCTGTTTTTGATATTATATGCGGTCTGTACTTATCCAGTGCTTTACCTGCGGCTGAAAAATCCGTTACGGCCGTTTGCCGCCGATTTTACAGAACGGCATTCTCCCATTATCCGGCCACCCTGTACTTCTCCAGATTGGTATGCCTGAAATAAAGAACAAGGCACAGGCTGCACAGAATCCAGCCAAAGGGATACCCCAGCGCTACCCAGATGATTGACTCGGTAATATGAGAAACGGAAAACAGATACACCTGCCGGAAAACAATGAAGCAGGACATCATGATCACCATGGGCGCCTTTGTATTTCCCACGCCTCTGAGCGTCCCCGCGTATATCTGATTGATACACAGCGCAAAATAGAACGGCATTTCAAGGCGGACAAACAACGTGCCATAGGACAGGACGTCCGGGCTCTGGTTAAATAGCCTCACAAGCGAGCCGGCGGCAAGCCACACCGGAATAATGATAACAAGGGCTATACCAAAACAAATCATAAGCCCCACCCTGGTACTCCGCTTCACTCTGTCAAGCTTTCTGGCGCCCAGATTCTGGCCTACAAAGGTGGTTACCCCCATCGAAATACTCTGAATGGGAAGCAGGCAGAATTTATCTATTTTCCCATAGGAGGACCAGCCTGCCATGGCAGCAGAACCAAAATGATTGATATAGGACTGGACAAATACATTGGAAAACGAAGTAACCGCCATCTGCAGCGCAGAAGGCAGACCGATTTGAAATATTTTACGAGTCATCACCGGATTGATTCTTACCTTCCGCCATATGACGCGGTAGCTTTCCGTTTCCCTGGACAGCGCGGCCATAATGAGTATGGCTGACGCGCCCTGAGAAATAATCGTTGCCCAGGCGACTCCGGCTACTCCAAGGCCAAGGTAGGCTACAAAGAAAAGATCCAGCCCGATATTAAGCAGGGCTGAAAAAATAAGGAAATAGAGTGGCCGCCTGGAATCGCCCACCGCACGCAGAATCCCAGCCCCCATATTATAAAAAAGCAGTCCCATGCTTCCGGCAAAATAAATCTTGAGATAAACCGCCGACTGATCAAACACATCCTTCGGAGTCCCCATCATATGAAGAAACGCCGGCACAAGAAGAATAGCGCAAACTGTGCAGATCAGACTCATCAGAAAGGTGAGCGCTATTGTTGTATGTACGGCGTCATGCACGCCCTTTTCATTTTTCTCGCCAAAATACTGGGATATAATAATCCCCGAACCGGTCGCCAGTCCGGAAAAAAATCCGATAAAGGTATTTATGATGCTGTCCGTTGTACCTACCGCCGCAAGTGCTTCTTTTCCCACAAAATTGCCGACCACAATACTGTCTACCGTATTGTAAAGCTGCTGAAAAATATTCCCCAGCATCAGGGGAAGTGCAAACAGAAGAATGTTTTTCCAGATAGCGCCCTCTGTCATAAGCGTATCTTTTTTTCTTGTTGCTGCCATAAAGCTTCTGTGAGCCTCCTGTCATGTCTTCCTTAGAGATTGAGCTCCTCCAGATGATATGTCCCGTCAATTATTATATTTTCTTTATTTTGCTCTATAAAAAGCTCCATCTCATCGAAGGATTCAAAGAATTCATTTTCGTCTTCCATTTTTGTCATGTCAAAGCAGCTGAGTAAGTATTCCTTGTGCATATTGTTCCCTCCCCATGAAGCCTGTTGCTTCATTTATGTACGTTTTCCGTTCTGTTATACTATAAAATAGAGTAGAAAACCTAAGTCTTCTACTCCATAGCCCCAAAATAATAATAAATTGAATTTGCAGGAAAGCCTGGACAATTCCAGGTATTACCTTTGGTATTACCTTTTTAAAATCGCATCCAAAAAAAGCCCCATTTTATCAGTGTTTTTAATGGAGTAGACGGGAGTCGAACCCATTATAATAGGAAGAAACACCTCCGCGCATTTGCGCTATTCCTTGTAAATGCGCGGATTTACCAGTTTCAAGGCTAATATTATTTTCCTTAGTTGTAAACAGTTTTCTATAAAATAATACTACTATGCAACACGAAATGCAACACGCAAAATTCAATTATCATACTTATTTATTGCGTAATTTAGTCCATTGTTTTCCGGTTTATTCAACTGCCTAACCTCCACACAATCAATGGTTTGCAAGGTGTTCACATCTGTATAAAGCCATGCATACCAAACATATCCAAATTGCCTGAAGCAATAAATATAACCTATACATTGTATCCCGTCCTTCTGGTACACAACACGGTCATCTATCTTCAGGCCGCCGATGCTGCCCGGTATATCAATTCCGAATTTGTGCCGATGCTCATAAGCTGTCATAAATATTCTCCATATACTATAGAAAAAGATGGAGAATACTTATGACAGCTTATTGAAATTAATACAAAAATATAAATATCATTAAAATTACATATTTTAAGAAGTCATCAAATAATTCTTATTATTTGACTGTATAATGCTGAGTATCTCTTAAATTTAATGGATTTCATACAATTGTACATGTATTTGGTCAAATTTACCTATTTTCGCCAAATTATACTAGAATTTTTTCTAATTATTTTTCTTAAAACACTTGACTTTTTATAATTTTACTCTTGTTTTTTTTTCAAGTGTAACATATAATAAGGATAAGCAATATATTAGCTTATAAAGGGATGCAGAAGCCCTTAAATATCTGGTTGCAAAATACCAACAGAACCCCTCCACTCAAAAGTAGAGGGGTTCTTGTTATACTAACTCTTTTCTAAGTGCAAAATGAATAGTAAATTTTTCATGCAAATTAACCATATCATTCCCATCTTCTCTGTATCCAAATGAATACTTAAATTCTTTTTTTTTCTGATTAGTATCTACTTTTCTAACATTACCGATTACACCAAACTTATATAATATTTCTAACATTTTACTTACGTCTGTTATGGATGGAATCCTATTCTGCGAACTTTCAATAACTTTTCCAACATCAAAAGGCCAAAAATTATTCCTATGTATTAGGCTTATCGCATGAAAACAATCATCAATATAATTTGAGTCATAGTATAAAGACATCTCGTTTTTTAACTCATTGCAAAAGGCTCTTGAATATTCGGCCTCAGTTTCTAAAAACATAATATTCTTAAACATTCTCTCGTTAGGATATTTCTGTATTATAATATTTAACATATTTACAATATCTCGAGGTCTTCCATGACTATAGTTTAGCAAATATTTAAGAGTATCAATACCTTTGATCTGTGGAGGAAACATCCTTGCAAAAAGTTCCCGGTTATCAAGTCCTTTAAACTCAGGACAAGACACCCTTATCTTATTTAATAGCATATCCATAAGACTATTGCTATAAGCCTCTCCTGCATAAGGCTTTTCTAACCAATTTAAATTAATTACGGAATTTACTGTAAATTTATTTAAATTAGTAGATACACTATGTAAAAGTTTTAAAAGATCCGATCTAAACAACAATACCACTTTGCTTTTAGGAGAAACTGATACGATCTCAACATTAATTTTATATGTTACTTCAATAAATTTTGATAAAAATTTCGCGAAATCAGAATTCTCAGTAATTTTTTCATCGTACTCATCCAAATCATCAATAATAATTGCAATTGGAAAAATAGCTAATAGCTGGATAATCAAATTTTGCATATCATCCAAATACTGATAATACGGAGCTTTTTCATATTTTTTGGTATTATCCTGTTGTCTTTTAGCATTTATCTTAGAATTATTTCGAGAATATTCTCCTGCTAACGCTGAAGAGTTACTTAAAGAAACTTCTTTCAAATTAAATCCATAAAGAGTTTGCTGCTTCAATAATTTTCCAAGTTTATGAATTTTTTTATAAATAAAATATTTACTTATAAAAGGGCTTTTTTTCAATATTTTGATTTGATTGTCTAATAATATTTTTCCCATCTGACTTAATATTGCATATTGAGAAAATGCCGCTCTCTCATTTTGAGGGATATTACCATTCCCAATGGACTGTAATTGCATAAATAAAACATCATCTTTATCAATATATTTTGAGAATACATTCTCCTCATTTTGCCTTTTTTCATAATATTTACCTAATAATGTTTTACCAGTTCCCTTTCTACCCGTGATAATAAACTTTGAAGGGTCTGATTGAAGCAATTGATATTTATTGTTTTTATTATAGAATAGAGTATCAAATTTTTTATTTCTTGCTTCAGACAATCCATCGGGATTTCCAATAAATATATCTGATAAAATAATATTATCTTCCATTATAAATTTCCTTTTGTCCTATATATTATAAAATAAATAATACCATATTTTGACAAAAAGTTCAAATATATAATAAAATAATACAATATATTGTATTTCAAAATAATATAGCGTATATTTAGTGGTCCATTTATTATCATGTCTTTAATAGTTGACCCGTCCGCAGCAGGTTAAGCATATGTGTATTCTGCTCCGCCGAACCTACATAGCCCGTAATGCCGTTGGCAGTCGCAATCTGCACCCGATGCTGATAGCTTCCATCCTCCCCGATGCTCTCCAGAGCGCGCGTAATGCTTGTCCCGTGCCAGACATCCTGCAGGTAATACTCCGGGCTCTGCGTCTCCCAAAACGGGATATAGCAGACATTAAGGTCCACTGGCCCTGTTATACCGTCCACGCGTCCCTTGCTGGTGTATTGCCAAGCTACCAACGGCTGAGACGGAGCGGGCTTGTACTTGTCCGCGGGCGGATTATCAGCCAGAGCATAGTATCCGCTGCTGGGATATCGTGCCATCCAAAACGGACAATCAAAAGCCGTGGTATCAAAAACTTTTTCATTATAAAATGACTTGCCCGTATAGATACCGAATTCCAGTCCAGCGCCGATAATAACATCCGCTGCAGACTGTATCAAGCCTGTCAGCACGCCCTGATTAAGAGCGCGCAGGGAATTGTCCTCTACGTCCCACCAAACACGGCAGGTGAGGCCGTAAGAGCGTAGCAAGGACGCTACCTGCTGAGCCTCATCTACTACCTGTGTAGGAGTGAGAGCATAAGTGTACTTGTAGACTTCCATAGGGATTCCCTGCGCCCGGCATCCAGCCACGTTAGCGGCAAACTGCTTATCTGCGTTGCCAGATTTAACCGTGCTCCTGAGGATTGCAAAATCGCATCCTGCGGCTTTTACCCTTTTCCAGTCTATTGTTCCCTGGTTACTGCTTACATCTATTCCTTTATACATAATATGCCTCCTAAAAGATAAGGGCGGTTGTAGCCGCCCCATATCAATGCTACTCAAGCCCTTTTCCATTCCCCTGCGTATCAATTTTATTTTTCAGCACAGCAACGTATCTGGAAAGCCATGTAGGCACATTTGCTCCCATCCTGCCAGCATTCTCTATGATGGATAATAGTTCATTCAGGACGTACCAAATTGCCACAAGAAGACCAAAAAACGCTTTCAGCCCAATTTCAATTCCTGCCTGTGATGCCACATTAAGAATGATCCAATCAACTACCATTGCCACGGCAATAATGCAGAGATATCCAACTTTCTTAATAATCCCGGCGGTTCCCCGCCTAGAATTCCATCCATAAGACGGATCCTCTGGATGCTCCAGCGCTTCCGTCTTACTTGCCAGCATCCCCGTTATATAGTCCAATACCATCATCCCTGCCAGAATAATAAGTACAGGTAAAAGCAGCCCCAGTCTTGCAGACAACCAGGCCAGAAGCGCAGCAGCACCTGCCTGTACCGTAAAATATACCTGTTTCATAATATTTCCTCCCTTTCCCTCCATCAATGCGGATTAAATTTCCTTCCATAAAGATTCCGAACCTGCTACTCCAGGCTCCCATACATTGTTATCAACCAGGGATTCCCACGTCTTGTCGCCATGCGTCACCCTGTCACCCACGCCGTACCCGTTAGTGCTACCCGGCTGCTCCCATTCCGGCGTAGACGAATCCGGAATTAGGACTTTGGCAAACAGGGACGGCGTAACATCCGGCGCCCACCCAGACTGTTTGTTGTGCCCCTGCAGGATTTTATACAGCGTGCCTTTGTGCCGCACACGGCTGCCCGCCTCCAGCGCCTCCCCTTCCGCCAGGCTTGTCCAGTCTGGGTACAGGGCGGCTACTTCTAACGCCTGCATATCCGTGTTTCCGGCACAGTTTATCTCTGCCTGCTTCCGCATAGCTTCAAGTTTCTGTAACGCTTCTTTCCTCATATTATTCTCCTCCTAATATAGTTTTTTCCAATGCACCCATATCTGTTTTGAGCACGGAGATTTCATTTTCATGATTCGCCAGCTGCGCGGTAATAGCGTCAATGCCCTCCTGTGTCTTCTGCATAGTGACCGTCACGGTGTCCACCCGCGTTTCCTGGAACCCGCTTGCCGTGGCTGGATCCACAATTGCATAATTGATATCCCTGAGTACATCAGGCACAAACTGAATACCTGCCAGCTTTGCATAGCCAGCATATCCGCGCAGCAAGTCGGTGCCGACATAATATCTCATTACAGAAGTGGCTGCGGAATTGTCGCGGAACTTGGAAATAACCGAATTCACATCAGCTGTGTCCACCTCAATATGCAGTGTATCACCGGACTGGGTAACACCATATACCTCCATTTCAATGTCATTTGCGAATCTTATTTTACTCATAGATTTCCTTTCTCTACGGTTTTCCGTAGGTAAAAATTATTTTGTTTAACTTCAATAAATCAGAATTTAGCAGGTCTGCCCACCGTGAAAGCAGGTATTACAGAGCTGACCTTCTCAGGAGGTAATACTACACTTACCCATAATGCTGGTTTCCCAGACACCAATTATGCTGTTATGTTTATTTGTGATAATGTACGTATGTTTCCGCGAATGAGCACAAATCTTGATGGTAATAAAACAACGCTTTCTGCAAGCGCCATAAATGGTTCCGGCGCAATTTCGCACCTTGAGGGCAAATACCGGGTCATGTGGATAGTTGCCCGGAGTACATAATCCAACAAATGAGGGAGACCATATTTTTCCAGTTAAAGCCCGCTTTAAGATTGTCTCTTATGTCCTTCTTCAATCTGACCACCTCCTTTTATAAACTCATTTTTTGAGTATATTGCAATATTATCACTCAATATTTTAGTTGTCAATACATAAATACTAAATTTTTGAGTTTCTATATTGATTTCCGAAAATTCTTATGATAATATTGAATTAATATAGATGGAGGTACGCTATGACAAAGGTTGAAATAGGTTTGATTTTAAAAGAATTAAGAATTGCTTCGGGTAAAACACAAAAAGAAGTTGCTGAAATTCTCGGTAGAAAACAACAAATAATTGGTCACTGGGAAACAGGTTATTCACAACCTGATGCAAACACACTCTTTACATTGTGTGATATATATGGAACTACTGTCGATGATGCTTTTGGTTTTAATAAGAAAACTGATACATTATCACCGGATGATTTTATTCTATTAAAAAAGTATCATTCTCTTGATGAGCATGGGAAAAAAATAATTGACTTTACTTTAACAGAAGAATTCAACCGTTGTGAAACTACAAAGGATATCATCGATGACGATAATATAGTACCTTATCCTGAATATCCCACAGTAACTAAAAAAGATATTAAGTCCTTTGTCGCAAGAAATAAGAAAAAAAATTTCACAGAAAAAGATATAGCTGAATTGATTTATACTTTATTCCCTAATGGAGACGAATAATATTGGACAAAAATATAATGTACAAACGCATATATGAAGTCTACAATAAATGTAATATAACCTCGCTGCCAATAAACTGTTTTAAAATATTGGATGCATATAATATAAAATATATGTCTTTTTCATCCGCAACTGAAAAACAGAAGTGTCATCACGCTACAAGTGATGCCTTTACCGTTAAAAATACTGTCTTTTATAATGATACTGTTTTTGAAAGACGCACCGCTTTCAATATAATGCATGAGTTTGGTCATTATATTATGGAAATTCCTGACGGAACTGAAAAAGATGAAGATGATGCTGACTATTTTGCAAGCTGTATCTTAGCACCGCGCATTTTAATACATCATCTTACATCCAAAAAGAATGCTGATGAAATACATGATTTGTTTGGTTTATCTTACGCTGCTTCCAATATGGCAGTATCAGACTATAAAAAATGGATTTTAAATATCCAGACTAAGCCCAACAGAGCGCCCAGTGATTCCGAAAAAAAACTTTATTTATTGTTTAAGCCTGAAAAAGTTACTCCGCAGCCATGTCCTGTAATACAGGAAAAGATTGCCGCAAAACAAGAAATATCTCATTCTGACATTACAAATGAACAATGTAAACGCTGGATTGCATATCTCCAAAAGAGAGAGAAGAAAAAGGGCTAGGGAAATAGCCGAGAATGAAAAAAGAATTCAAATATTGCAGAAGTATGGTTATAATTTTTATCAGGCAGCTGAAAACGATAATCTGTACGGTCATGAATTGTGTTAAAAAGGAGGGGTAAATAAAATTATGCCACTCATTAAATGTCCTAGATGTGGAAGCCCAATTTCAAACAAAGCTGTTCAATGCCCAAACTGTGGATTGCAGTTTTCACCAAATACAGGAACCTTTTCCAAAGACGCATTAACACATAAAGTAATCCCTATTTGTCCAGAATGTGGCTCTCATGATATTTTCTATACAACTGCAAAAGAACCAATACCATTGGATATGGGTACTGTTATTTTATATATTGTGTTAGCATTAACCTGTTGTGGGCTTTTTGTCCTAATTCCTATTATGCTTTCTCCAAAAGAACGGACTGTTACTTATGCTACATGCAAGACTTGTGGTTATCATTGGAATACCGCTGAACACAATATGGTAACGAATAAAAAAATTATTCTAAGCAAAGAAAATAAGAAAAAGGAACTTATAATAGGAGTACTCAGTATTGCAATCTCTCTAGCAATAATTATCGTATGCATATTGGTATATAACAACTACTCTTAATTATGGAATATTTATGGATGCGAATTAAATTAATTAGAGAAGGATAAATAAAATTATGCCGTTTATTAATTGTCCGAGATGTGGAAAACCAATTTCAAATAGAGCTGTTCAATGTCCAAACTGTGGTTTTCAATTTGGGCCAACTGGCGGGATATATTCCAAAGACGCATTGCAAGGTAAAATAGTACATCCTTGCCCTGAATGTGGTTCGATAAATATCACATACCAAACCATAAATGAGCCTATAAAGACAAGTTGGTTAATGATAATTGGTTACATTATTCTTGCTCTTACATGTTGTGGCCTTCTTGTCCTTATCCCAATATTGCTTCAACAGAAAAATCGCTTAGTAACTTACGCCACGTGTAATGAATGCGGCTGTCATTGGGACGTAAATAATCCTTGTACAAATACTAATCAGTTGGCTAACAACAATATAAAAAAAGAAGGCTCTCTTTCCGATTATATTATGATAATTTTGGCTGGACTAATTATCCTGCTCTTCATCATTATTAGTGTTATCCTGTTAAAGAAATAAAAAAAACCGCCCCAGTGCTACCAACACCAGAGCGGAAAATTGAATACTGTACGGGCCAGAGGGCCGGTAAAGCATTCCGTAGCAAGATTATTTTACCACAAACCTCCGGCACCTGTACAGGTGTTATTTTTATACAAATTTTTAGGAGGTAAAATTATGCCAACAGCAAAAAAACTACCATCTGGCTCTTGGAGATGCCAAGCATTCAGCCATTATGAAATGGTGATCGATCCCAAAACTGGAGTTCAAAAGAAGAAACGCATTTATGAATCCTTTACCTGCGACGATCCATCTCGCGCTGGAAAACTAGAAGCTGAAAAAGCTGCTCTTGAATTTCTGGAAACAAAAAAGAATCACGCATATTCCAAAATGACCCTCCGTCAGGCCATCGATAAATATATCACAGATTCTGACGCTGTCTTATCGCCAACTACAATAAATGGTTATAAAATAATCCGCGACAATGGATTTCAAGATTTAATGGATCTGCGGCTTAGGGATATAACCAATGATAAACTGAGGGAAGCTGTTAACAAGGAATCTAAGCGCCCATCTACGAGTAAAAGAAGCAAAGGGCAGCCAATATCACCTAAAACTGTTTCGAACGAATTTGGGCTGCTTACGGCAGTTTTAAAGCTATATCATCCTAAGCTTAATACAGATGTAAAATTACCTGCCAAAATTAATAACATGAAGGAACTGCTTCCTCCTGAAGTTATTTTTAATGTGGTATGCGGTACAAAGATTGAGCTGCCCGTCTTATTGGCAATGTGGTTGAGTTTCACCATATCGGAAATAAAAGGGCTGACAAAGTCAAAGTCTATCCAGGGAAATTATATCACCATCGTAGAAGTCGTTGTACATGTAGCAGGTGAAGATATAGCAAAAAAACAGGCTAAAGAATTTACTCGGACCCGTCGTCACAGAATTCCACCATATATAAAGAAATTGATAGATAACGTGCAAACGGATCAGCTTGTTACGATGAGTGGTAAAGCCGTCTCAAATAAGTTTAGCCGTCTGCTTGAGAAAAATAATCTTCCTCACATATCTTTTCATGACCTCCGCCACGTTAATGCTTCTGTAATGGCAATGCTCAAAATACCTGATAAGTATGCACAGGAGCGCGGCGGATGGAAAACCGATGCAGTTATGAAGAAAACATACATGCAAACCTTTTCTGACGAAAGGCGGCGTGTAGACAATATTATTGATGATTATTTTGAAAGGCAAATTGGTTTGGAAGAAAATTCAGATTCCTTACCCGGTTATATGGAATGGCTAAATGCTATGGGCTATAAAGACACACCCGCCCTCCGTGAAAAATATAAAAATTTCACGCAAAATATAACCTAAATGCTTGAGAATGCAACACGAAATGCAACACATTAAAAAAAAGTACCGCAAATACGGTACTTTTCTCATGGAGTAGACGGGAGTCGAACCCGTGTCCAAAAGCCCATTCCCTGTCCTTCTACTATCATAGTCAATTCTTAGACATTCCCTCCATTAACCGGAAATTGACATCCGGTTAACTTCAGTAGCTTCATAATACGTCCACAGGCTCAAAGCTTTGCCTGTGCCGTTTCCTACAAAGTCGATGCCTGAGTCTTAAAGTGTAGGTGCTCTAAGTCAGACAACACAGCATTAAGCTGCTGCGTAAGCTAAAGTATTGTCTTCAGCGTTTGTATTTAGGTTTGGATTTAACGCATTCCTGCGGATAGCTTCTCCAGCTGCAAGACCCCTGTCGAAACCTTGACTACCCCTTATTCAATTAAAAACTTTTGGTACCGTTAGTATACACACCTTTTCTGCTCTTGTCAAGGCGCACCGGCGGGAATCAATAAAGATTCTTCACCTTGAATTCCCTCTCCGTATCCCTTCTGGCATCCTTTTTAGCAATATCCTGCCGCTTATCATACATTTTCTTGCCTCGGCAAAGGCCTATTTCAATTTTAGCCCTTCCGTCCCTGAAATATACCTGGAGCGGCATTAAAGTGTAACCTTTTTCCGCCACCTTTCCAGTCAGCTTCATAATTTCCGCCTTATGCATGAGCAGCTTTCTCACCCGGAGCGGATCCTTATTAAAAATATTTCCTTTTTCATACGGGCTGACATGCATTCCATTTATGAATACTTCGCCCTTATCTACGGTGATAAATGCCTCCTTGATGCTGCATTTACCCATACGGAGTGATTTTACCTCCGTTCCGTGCAGCACCAGGCCAGCTTCATATTTCTCTTCCACGAAATAATCATGAAAAACTTTTTTATTATTGGCAACCAGTTTCTGTGCTTCCTTCGCCATCGTCAATCCCCTCTTCTTCATGCGGCAGGACAAAATCTATAGTCCGTGTAAACCTGTCCGCAAATTTCACTTTTACTTTCAGCTTTTCTCCCAGCTTATATGCTTTCCCGGTCTGGGTTCCCCGCATCTCGCAGGCGGCTTCATCATAATAGTAATAATCCCCGGGCAGCATGGATACATGAACCAGGCCCTCCACGGTATTAGGCAGCTCCACATAGAGTCCCCAGGCCGTCACACCTGAAATCACGCCTTCATAAATCTCTCCCACATGCTGTTCCATATATTCTGTTTTCTTCAGTTTGTCAGTTTCACGTTCGGCTTCATCCGCCCTCCGTTCCAGCTGGCTTGACTGCTTTGCCACCTGGGGAAGAATCTGCTGATAGTGTGCCGTTCTGTCCTCATCCAGCCTCCCGCGAAGCTGTTCCTTAATGATGCGGTGAATCTGCAAATCGGGATAGCGCCGTATGGGAGATGTAAAATGACAGTAATACTGGCTCGCCAGTCCAAAATGGCCCGTGCATTCCGTTGTATACTTCGCCTGCTTCATGCTGCGCAGCGTCAGCCTGCTGATCAGCGCCTCCTCCGGTGTCCCTTCCACCTTATCCAGGAGCTTCTGCAGTTCCTTCGGGTGTATCTCTTCCTGCCCCGTCTTCATGGTATAACCGAAATTATTGATAAAAAGGCTGAGACGGTGCACCTTTTCCGGATCCGGATTATCATGGGTCCGGTAAACAAACGGCGTCTGAAGCCAGTAAAAGTGCTGTGCTACCGTCTCATTGGCCAGCAGCATAAAATCTTCAATCAGCTTAGTAGCCGTATTCCGTTCATAAGGCTTTATCTCCAGCGGATGTCCGGATTGATCCAGGATTATTTTACTTTCGGGGAACTCAAAATCAATTGCTCCTCTGCGGCGGCGCCTCTCTCTGATTACAGAAGACAAATAAGCCATATCCCGGAACATAGGGACAAATTCTTCATAAGCGGCACATTCCTCCGGGTCTTCCTTTTCAAGAATTTTTGCAACACTTGTGTAGGTCATCCGGCGGTCCACACGGATAACGCTTTCAGCTATACGGTAATCCACCACTTCCCCTTTATGGTTTACCGTCATAAGGCAGCTCAAAGCAAGGCGGTCCTCTCCTTCATTCAGCGAACAGATACCATTGGACAGTGCATGCGGGAGCATGGGGATTACCCTGTCCACAAGATACACGCTGGTGCCTCTTTTTAAGGCTTCTCTGTCCAATGCGGAATTTTCCTGCACATAGTTGGAAACATCTGCGATGTGGACGCCCAGGCAATAATTCTCTCCATCCCTCTCCAGGCTTACTGCATCATCCAGATCCTTGGCATCTTCACCATCAATGGTTACCATAGTCAACTCCCGCAGATCAAGCCTTCCGGCCCGGTCTGCTTCCGTAACCTCAGTACCGCTGCGCTGCGCCTGGTTCATCACCTTCTCCGGAAAACCTTCCGGAAGATCAAAGCTTCTTACAATGGACATAATATCCACGCCGGGATCATTGATGTGGCCAAGTATTTCAACCACTTTTCCCTCCGGGCTTTTCCGGCGGCTTCCGCCATAATCAGTGATTTCCACAACGACTTTCGAACCGCTCACAGCCCCTTTGGAACGTTCCTGGGATACAAAGATGTCCGAAGGCAGCTTACTGTTATCAGGAATGACGAATCCAAAGCTGCGGCTCTTCTGATAGGTTCCAACAACATGGGACATGCCCCTTGCTATAATGCGGCATACTTCCGCTTCCTGTCTCTGTCCATGCTGTCCGGGAAGCAGGCGTACTTCTACCGTATCCAAATGATACGCACCGTTAACACAATCCTCAGGGACATAAAGGTCTTCTTCCCGTCCGTCTATCTGCACAAACCCGAATCCCTTCTGATGACTGGTAAAAACCCCCGTCAAAAGCTGCTGTTCAGGTTTAGAATATCTTCCTCTTTTATTAATTTGAATTTTCCCTTCTGAAAGGAGCTCCTGCAGGATCCTTTTGAATTCGGGACGATCCTCCGGCTCTACCAGCATGATGCAGGCAAGTTCCTTTTCACGCATAGGGACATAGCTGGGGTCTTCCATCAGGCCCAGCACCTTAAGTTTTCTGGCTTCTGTTTTATTTTCTGTCATAACTCCTCTGTTTCTGTAATGCAGCGCAGTTTTCCCCTGGAAAGCCTGCGCAGACCGGAAAAAAATAAGCACCCCTGTTTGCATACAAGAGTGCTTTGGTAGTTAAAATTTGGATATATTCAGAATTGCTGCAATAACAATAAAGGAGATTGCAAGGTACTTGGTAATCTTTACTAAAGTTCCTTCCATGGAACGTCCCTTGTTCTTTCCCCAATATGTCTCTGCCGCACCGCTGATAGCTCCCAGACCGGCCGCTTTGCCTTCCTGCATCAGTACCAAAACTGTCAATGCAATACAAATTATTATAAAAAGCACTGTTAATATTATTCTCAGAACTGCCATTTCTACACCTCCTAATGCCAAGCAATTGTTAGTTTACCACATCAGACGGATATTTACAATATATAAAATAAAATAATTCAAAAATGCTGTACATGCCGTAACAGGCCAGACAGGTCTGAACTGTTACTACACGCCGGTTACTGTGAAGGAACTGAACAGTTAAAAAAAGAACCTGTACGCCGCACACAGCGCACAGGCCCTTTAATTATTCAATCACATATCCAGAAAGTGGTAATCTATATGATTATCTACCAAACTGCATATCGTTGTTACCGGAATCGGTTTCCCACATTTCCAGCATGTTGATCGGGTCATTGTAGTCTGCCAGCCAGCCTTCACGACAGAAGTCGAACTGTCCCTGCTTTCTTTCATCAAGGAATACGGACCACTCACGAGTCTCAACAGTCACATTAACACCGATAGCTGCAAGATCCTGCTGAATAGCTTCACCAATCTTTACGTTACCTTCGGAATCGTTGGTAAGGTATGTCATGTTGATAGGAGTTTCAGGGGACAGCATGCCGTTTTCATCAAATACATATCCAGCGCTTTCAAGAAGAGCCTGAGCTTCTTCAATATTAGCGTCTGTCAGTTCAGGGTCATAATAACCAACTTTATCTTCTACAGGATAGGTATAAGCATCATCATTCATTCTGAATTCACCACCGTTACCATTAGACATTCCGGTAGGGATGAAGGTATTGGCGATTTCCTGATCAGCCTGGGCAATTGTATCAACAATATACTGACGGTCGATTAACAGGCTCAGAGCTTTTCTCATATCAGCTGCCTGCTGAATGGTCTTGCCCTTGAACAGATCACTGTTAACATTGAATCCGCAGTAGTAGGTTCCCAGAGTAGGAATCTTGTGGAATTCAGGTGTATCCTTTACAGTTGCCATCATATCTGTTGCGATAGTATCTGAGAACTGCAGGGAACCATCCTTGAATGCATTGTAAATAGCTGTATCATCGCTGCTGAGCATGAATTCAACTTTTTCAAGAGAAACCTTGTCAGCTGCATAGTAGTTAGGGTTCTTCTCATAAGTCATGGATTCATTGTGCTTCCATCCTGTACAAACCATCGGGCCAGAGGATACGAAGCCAGCTTCTGTACACCATGCTCCCGGGTTCTCAGCATATCCTTCAGCGCTTTCGATGTTAGCCTGAGGAACAGGATAGAATGCAGGGAATGCACACAGGTCAAGGAAATATGCACAAGGAGCTACAAGGTTAACGGTAAAGGTCTTGCCGTCTTCAGAAGCAGCAACATCCAGAGTTCCGTCATCTTTGGTCTTAATAACGGTGGTCAGGTATGCATAGTCAGCTCCCGTATCAGGATTAGCAAGTCTCTGCCAGCTGTATTCAACATCTTTGGCAGTCAGCTCTGTGCCATCGGACCATTTCAGACCGTCCTTCATAGTGAAGGTATAGGTCAGGCCATCTTCAGACATCTCATATGTATCTACAAGATCGGGTGTAAGCTGTCCATTCTCATCATACATGAACAATCCGGAGAAAGCCAGGATTGCAAGACATGCACCGTCTACTGTGGAGTTCAGAGCCGGATCCAGTTTGTTGGGTTCAGATGCAATCTGAAGTGCCAGCGTATTGGTAGGTGTGGTTGCAAATCCAAAATACTTGAAACCAAACAGGTTAGCATAGATACCTTCTACATCAGTCTTCTGAAGATAAACATCATTATAATAGTAAAGCGGAATAACAGCCCATGTGCTCATCAGCTCGTCTTCTGCTTCATGCATAAGCGCTTCACGCTTCTCCAGATCTGTTTCCAGTCTGATTGCAGCGATTCTTTCATCATACTGCTCCCAAGCAGGTGCTGCTTCGCTGGACGGGCCATGTGCGGTCGTTCCTGCTTCTTCTGCTACGGTGGATTCTTCTGCTGCTGTTGTTTCAGCTGAAGATTCTGCGGTGGTTTCTGCTGTAGTTGCAGGGGTATCACCGGTAGATGCGTTATTGGAACCACATCCGGCCAGGGTACTTACAACCATGGAAGCAGCCAGCGCTAATGCCAGATACTTTTTCTTCATAATCATTTCCTCCCATGAATAATAATAGATACGATTTATTATACAACGTCCTTTTCAAAAAAGAAAGAACAAATTGTATCAAAATTTGAAAAACAGGATAAATATTGCAGAAAAAAGGCGGTTTAGGCCAAAAAAATGCGGTTATCAGCCCTTCTTACAATATTTATGCTTACAGCGGGATACGGCAAAGCAGCCGTTCCCGCTGTTATTGCTTATTTATTCCAGCACGCAACCTGATGTCCGTCGCCTCTGTCTGTCAGGGGAGGACATTCCTTTGCACACTGCTCTGTTGCGTACTTACAGCGAGTGCGGAATGCACATCCGCTGGGCATATGCAGCGGGCTTGGCACATCTCCCTCCAGCACGATACGATGCCTTTCCCTTGCCATTTTCGGATCAGGATAAGGCACTGCGCTTAAAAGCGACTGGGTATAAGGATGGATCGGATTCTCGTTGAGTTCGTTGGAATCCGCAATCTCCACGATTCTTCCCAGATACATAACTGCAATTCTGTCTGAAATATGATGCACTACCAACAGGTCGTGGGCGATAAACAGATATGCAACGCCCAGCTTCTCCTGCAGTTCTTCAAACATATTAATAACCTGCGCCTGAATGGAAACGTCAAGCGCACTGACCGCTTCATCACAGACAATGAATTTGGGATCCGTTGCCAGCGCCCTTGCAATACCGATACGCTGGCGCTGTCCGCCCGAGAACTCATGGGCATAACGGGTAGCATGCTCCGCATTCAGTCCGACCAGTTCCATCAGGTTGATGATTTTGTCACGGCGTTCTCCCCGGGAGGTATAGAGCTTGTGTACATCCAGAGGCTCTCCGATAATATCCTCTACCGTCATACGGGGATTCAGGGATGAGTAGGGATCCTGGAATACCATCTGCATTTCTTTTCTCATATGCCTGACGGTGGAACCATCCACTTTTTCCCCGTTATAAAATACTTCTCCGCCGGTGGGCGTATACAGTCTTAAAAGAGAACGTCCTACCGTCGTCTTGCCGCAGCCGGATTCACCTACCATTCCCAGTGTTTCACCGGGTTTGATGGCAAAGGATACGCCATCCACCGCTTTTAAGGGAATAGTTTTCATGAAACCGACTTTTATGGGAAAATACTGTTTGAGATCCTTGACCTCAACCAGATATTCGCTTTTATTCGTTGTTTTTGCTTCTTTACTCATGTTTTCTGCCTCCTTGCTCCGCCTCCATTGCGGCCTTTACATTCAGCCAGCAGGATGCGTAATGTCCGTCAGGCATCTGCATTTCCTGGGGAACCTCCTCAATACAGATCTTCATGGCATTTTCACAGCGGGGGCAGAAAGCACAGCCCTTGGGCATATTCAGCAGGTTAATGGGAGTACCCGGAATCGGGATCAGCTTTTCACCGATTCTGTCCACGTTCGGGATGGAACGCAGAAGCCCCTTCGTATATTCATGACAAGGGCGATAGAAAATATCTTCTGCCGTACCTCTTTCACACACACGTCCGCCGTACAAAACGATAATTTCATCGCACATATCTGCAATAACACCCAGATCATGGGTTACCATGATAATCGCCATTCCCAGCTTCTTCTGCAGTTCCTGCATCAGTTCCAGTATCTGCGCCTGAATGGTAACATCCAGAGCAGTAGTCGGTTCATCAGCGATCAGGATATCCGGTTCACATGCCAGCGCCATGGCGATCATGACACGCTGACGCATACCGCCGGAAAGTTCGTAAGGATACTGCTTTACACGCTTTTCAGGTTCATTCACGCCCACAAGGGTGAGCATTTCCACGGCACGCGCTTCCGCCTCTTTGCCTTTTCTGTCCGTATGAAGCTCAATCGCTTCCCGAAGCTGGTTGCCCACGGTGAATACGGGATTCAGGCTGGTCATGGGATCCTGGAAAATAATGGAGCAACATTTTCCGCGGAACTCCCTCATCTTCTTTTCTGAAAATTTAGTTACATCTTCTCCTTTATAGAGCACCTGGCCGCCCTTAATGCTGCCGTTGCTCTCAAGGATGCGCATAATTGAATATGCCGTAACGGATTTCCCGGATCCGGATTCTCCTACAATACCCAGGATTTTCCCTTTGTCAAGATTAAAAGAAATACCGTTTACAGCCATTACCTCCCCATTATCAGTTGTAAAGGAGGTACGAAGATCTTTTACCGAAAGTATATTATCACTCATTTTATTATCTCCTTAATCTCGGGTCAAATGCATCACGCAGACCATCACCCAGCAGGTTGAAAGCCAGGGTAATCAGACAGATAAGCAAGGACGGGAAAATCAGCTTGTAAGGATATACGCTGATACCCGCTCTAGCCGCATTGGCCAGGGAACCAAGAGAAGGCATGGGAGCCTGAACGCCCAGACCGATAAAGCTCAGGAAGGACTCCGTAAAAATTGCGGACGGAATCTGCAGGGCTGCGGAAATAATGATAACACTGATGCAGTTGGGCAGGATATGCTTGCGGATAATTCTGCCTGATTTTGCTCCGCTGACCTTGGCTGCCAGAACATATTCATTCTGTTTGATTGTCAGGATCTGCCCGCGTACAAGTCTTGCCATACCTGTCCAGTACAGAAGTCCGAATACAATAAACAAGGAAATCATATTCGTACCTATCTTCTGCAGCGCCGGGAACTGATCCACATTCAGCACCTCACGGAGTACGACTGAAAGCAATACTACCATCAGCATATCCGGAAGGGAATATATAATATCTACAATACGCATCATAATAAGGTCGGTCTTGCCGCCGAAATAACCGGAAATACTTCCGTACAACACGCCTATTATCAGAACAATAATCGCGGCAAACACACCTACCGTCAGTGAAACCCTGGTACCATAAACAACACGTACAAAGTAGTCACGGCCCATTTCATCGGTACCCATAATATGAGGGAACACCTTTCCGCCTTCTGCGATATAGGCCTGTTCCTTATCAGAATACTGGAAAGGCGCCATATTGGAAGCGGTCTTGTCACGTTTGCCATTTACGGAAATGATCTGGGAATAAGAATACGGCACTACATGTGGTACAATCAGAATCATTGCAACGATAAGCAAAAGGACGATAATACTGCCTACCGCAAGGGGATTCCTCATCAATTTACGCATGCCGTCACGGAAGAAGGAAACGGATTCGCTCATGACATCCTGCTGCTTCTTCTCTTCCTCTGTAGCTTTCTCAAATTTCTTTAAATCTATCTGTAAGCTCAAAGGAGACTTTTTCGGCATTTCATCTATATTTTTTACTTTATCCATTACTGGCCTCCTCCTTAATCAAGTTTAATACGGGGGTCTACAAGCTTGTAGACAATATCCGTCACTAAATTCATGGTTACCATCAGTACCGCCAGGAAAATGGTCGTACCCATAATCATGGGATAATCACGGTTAGTGATGCCGTCTACGAATTTCGCGCCGAGTCCGCCGATGGTGAAGATTTTCTCCACAACAAGGGAACCTGTCAGAATGGATGCCGTCATCGGTCCCACATAAGTGATAACGGGAATCAGGGCATTTCTTAATGTATGCTTAAAGATAACCTTCCAGCGGGCAACGCCTTTCGCTCTCGCCGTACGGACATAATCCTGTCCCATAACGTCAAGCATGCTGGTCTTGGTAAGACGCGTAATATAAGCCATTGGATATGCTGCCAGCGCAATGACCGGAAGGATATAATTCTGATGATTGGCATCCCATACCGGTATCCACTTCAGCTGGACACAGAACACCAGCAACAGCAGCGTGGCAAACACGAAGCTGGGCAGGGACGTAAACAGGGTTGAAAAAAAGATAATCAAACGGTCAGGAAGCTTATTTCTCGTCAAAGCCGCAAGGCTGCCGAAAACAAGACCTAACGCAAGAGCGACCAGAATCGCCATTCCTCCAAGCTTTGCAGAAACCCGGAAGGATTCGAAGATCAGAGTCTTAATATCACGGCCTGTCTTGGTGGAAATTCCAAAGTCTCCGTGAAGCAGGTTGTTCATATAGATCACAAATTGTTCAGGTATGGGCTTATCCAGATTGTACCTTTTTTCCAGAGCTGCTTTAACCTCCGGGGATACTGCCTTCTCACCATCGAAAGGTCCTCCGGGGATCGCATTCATGGCAAAGAATGTGATACCGCAGACAATCAGTATGGTTACTATTGCGAGAAGGATTCTCTTTACAACGTATTTTGTCAACTGAAACACTCCTTTTCTGTTTGTACTGGCCATTGTTCCTTCTGAGTAATACAGTCCAGCGACAGCAATGGCTGTTTTTTTTAAAAACTGACCTTCTTGCCTGTTGTGTCTTCCACAGAAACACATGTATTATTCTCGTGCGGACACTCAGGCACTAAACAATGACGCCTGGGAAACCAGCCGTCCTGCAATTTAAAATCCTGCGGACCCCACAGAATTTTCTGCTGCTGTCGTAACATCATCTGTCTAATATTACACAGATCTATATCATACCAGCTTTTCAAATATACCACAATACTAACTTCGATGCAAGAATTTTCCCTGGCAAAACGTGAATTTCCAAAAATTTATTACACAATCGTACAAATTAAGGCAATTTTTTATTTTTTTGCCAAATAAAAAACGGAGCGCATCCACCTGGGATACAGCCCCGTTTCTCCTGTTTCTTCTATTAATATAGCAATTCTAATCAGATTTTATTAAAAGGTTCTTTATAACAAGCGGCGCAGCCCAGTTCTTCTTCAATGCGAAGCAGCTGATTATATTTTGCCACCCGGTCCGTCCTGCAGGGCGCGCCTGTCTTAATCTGCCCTGCATTCACCGCAACAGCGATGTCTGCAATGGTGGTGTCCTCCGTTTCGCCCGATCTGTGGGATATAATCGTTTTGTAGCCGTTTTTCTGGGCCATGCTGATGGCTTCAAAGGCTTCGGACAGCGTGCCTATCTGATTCACCTTTATCAGTATCGCATTGGCAACGCCCAGTTTGATCCCCGCATCCAGCCGTTTGGTATTCGTAACAAAAAGATCATCTCCAACCAGCTGAACCTGCTCTCCCAGTCTTTCAGTGAGCATTTTCCAGCCATCCCAGTCATCCTCAAACAGCCCGTCCTCTATGGACAAAATCGGGAATTCACGGATGAGTTGCTCATAATAATCTACCATGGCTTCCGAATCCCTGTAGACCTCGCTTCCGCTCATCCTGCTTTCTCCCGGGAAATAATAGCGTTTTGTTTTCTCATCATACAGCTCGCTTGCCGCCGCATCGATTGCAATTTTGATATCCTGGCCGGGAGCATAGCCGCTTGCTTCTATGGATTCCACAATCAAACGAAGAACGTCGGATGAGCTTCCCAAATCGGGGGCAAAGCCGCCTTCATCTCCTACTGCCGTGGATAGGCCTCTCTCTTTACATATTTTTTTCAGGTTATGGTAAATTTCCGCACAAACACGAAGACCATCGGCAAAGGTATCGGCCTGAACCGGCATTATCATGAATTCCTGCAGATCCACCGTATTGTCTGCATGCTTGCCTCCATTGAGGATATTCATCATGGGAACCGGCAGCTGTCTTGCATGTATCCCGCCCAGATACTGATACAGCGGAAGCTCAAGTGTTTTTGCCGCGGCTTTCGCCACTGCCATGGAAACTCCCAATGTTGCGTTTGCACCCAGGTTTCCTTTATTATCCGTACCATCGGCATCCATGAGGATACGATCTATCTCAAGCTGGCAGAGGGCATTCTTTCCAAGCAGAGCTTCTCTCAGCTTTGTATTCACATTCTTCACCGCTTTCTGCACGCCCAGGCCGAAATACCGGGTCTCCCCGTCACGCAGCTCCACCGCTTCAAACTGTCCAGTGGACGCGCCGGAAGGAACCGCCGCCCTGCCGGTAACCGAATTTTCCAAAGTCACCTCCGCCTCAACCGTCGGATTTCCCCTGGAATCCAGAATTTCTCTCGCACGTACATCAGTAATCTCCAAAAACAAATGCATACCTTCCTCACTTTCTGCTGCCGCAGGGCAGCTTTAAAATCAGTGGAAAAATCCCTTTTCCGGCAAACCATGCGGACAGATTTTTCTATCCTACATAGTATTTTCCGAAAAAGGGATTTTTAACCTTACGGTATGCAATTTATAAGAAAAATTTTGCTTTCGGCAGCGCCTTATTGTGCGGGCGATGTCTTTTCGATAACGAAATCAGGAAATTTCTCCGGCACAGGGATGAATCTGATATTCGGTGTATTGTATTTCACGCCGGGTTTAAATACCACGCTGATATCATAATTTTCATCCTGGAGACGCCCTGTGATATATCCGCCTGAAATATCCATAAGCATGGCGGGATACAGCGCGGGGGCTATCATCCTGATATCCTGCGGATCTGTAAAGGTTTCCGTAACAGCCTGTTCATTGGAATAGCTGACAGAACGGCTTCCGTCCGCCGAATAGGAGATATCGCTGTCCTTCAGATTATAGCAGGTAACAGTAATGCTGACTACCTTGTCCGGATCGATGAAGATGCCGTCTTCACTAACTTCCACATAAGCTCCCTGTTCCTTTAAAAGCGCAAGCATATCATCAAATTCCCGGTAGATCGGATAGCTCCAGGAATAATACATTTCTTCCGGCGCTCCCGGCAGCTGATATTTAATCCGCAGGCTGCCCAGCGGCAGTTCGTTCATCATCATGGTACAGCTGTATTTATTCAGCTCATCACTGAGGACCCTGAGCAGCTGGCCCATATCCCCCAGATAATTTACCTCTTCCAGACCGTTGCTGTAAACAGCCGACAGCTGATCCGAATTTTCCATCATGAGGGGATCATTGATCTGGTAGCGGGCGAGCTGATAGGCTCTGTCCGCAAAAACAGCATCCATTTCCGGAAGAACTTCCCGCAGGTTTACCGCGGCAGTCCTGCAGACAGATTTACCGTTTGTCAGATTATAGCGGATATATACAAGCGTATAATCTTTATGGTATACGCTCATATCCAGATTGGCTTCATGATCCTTCCGGACGATAGTCCTTACCGCCTCTATGGTATCCGTATCCTCCGAAGCCATATGTTCCAGCATATATTCCCCATGATTCACATAGTAGATATCCTTCTGGAATAATCTGTCATAATTAACAAAGCCATAAATATCATTCTGGAGGGTAAAAGCCACGCTGGCAATATCCTCGGTCTCAGGAATATATGTATCATAACCTGAAAAATCAAAATAAAAGAAGCAGAAAATAAATGCTGCCGCGCCGCCTGCCACAAACAGATGCCACTTTTTCATCAGCACGGAACGGATGTCGAACTCATAAATAATCTGTATCAGCCCATGACAAAGCAGCAGTCCGATAAGCATTCCCAGAACAGTGAAAAAAATACTTCCGCCGGAAAGCCCTCTGAACCACAGTCCAGCCATAAGGGTAACCGGAATCATCAACAGCAGTTTCACCACACTTTTGCTTCTGGTAAAGGCCATGGACTTCCCTGCAGCCTCCGCTTTCCTGTTCCGGTATAAAATATAGGCAAGTACGCCGTATACAACTGCCTGTACGGCAACCAGGGCCAGATCTTCCATAAAAAGCCGCAGATATCTGCTGCCCCCTCCGGTGCAATAGCTGTTTGCAGAGAATTGTCCCAGGGAATAGGTCAATATCGGCGATGTCCATGACTTATCCATAACATCCGCAAAGGAACAGTAGGTTCTGAAAAAAGCGGAACGCATCCCGTCCAACAGGAAACGGAGCATATACTCATACATGAAAAAGGAGCCGCAGGCAAGCAGTGTAACAAGCACATTTCCTGTCATCATTACAGCGATTACAGAAAGGTTATAGACCGCTGCAAAAAAAATCATATTGCATAAAAAGGCACCCAGGGCAACCAGTATAGTTTTTCCCGACAGGACCCCCAGCGCCGCGCCCACTGCAAGCACCATAAGAAGCGTGCAGAAATAGCAGCCTGCAAAAATACCGATTCCATTCAGGTAAATAGTAAAGTATCTCTTTCCGGAGGATACAGGCACACTCATGTACATGTCCGTCTTCTTGCGGCTGTACAGCCAGGAAAAGCCCTGAATCGCAAACAGCACCGCAAAGGCTGCGAAAACGGCAACCAGGCGTATGTCAAAGCTTATGGCATTCATGAAGGTCTCTGCCACCCACTCCCGGCCGTTGCTGCCGGCCATATAGTAGCTGCCTCCCGCCTCCACCTTCTGGCGGTTGACGGAAACAGCCATGGCCTGGCTCACGGGCAGCACCAGAAACATAACAAGCATACACAAAAGGACCGTCCAGCCCCGCCTTTTCAGATTCTCCCTCATACTAGCCCAAAAGGAGCTTTTTGATATCATACCCGGTCACCTCCGTTTCACTGATGAAAATTTCTTCCAGAGATAAAGGCAGCACCTCATAAAAATAGGTTTCCGCCGCCGTAAACTGCGCAATGATCTCGTCTCTGCCTCCTCTTACCGTCAGCGTAAACAGAGAGCCTCTTTTTTCCTTTTTTACAATATCAAACTTTTCCAGTACCCTGTTCGCTTCTTCCTCGGAAGAAAAGACGCATTGTATTTTCTGAATATTGCATTTCATCTCTTCCAGTTCCTTGGACAGGAGCACGCCGCCGTGGTGGAGAAGCCCCACATGATCGCAGATATCCTCCAGCTCCCTCAGATTATGGGAGGCAATCACGGGAGTCAGCCCCCTGCGTTCCATTTCCTGGGCAAAAATACTTTTTATACCCTGGCGCATTACCGGGTCAAGTCCGTCAAAGGTTTCATCGCAGAACAGATATTTCGTGCCGGAGCAGACGCCGCAGATCAGGGCAAGCTGCTTTTTCATGCCTTTGGAAAAGGTATTGATTTTCCGCCTGCTGTCCAGGCCGAAGTTGGCAAGGTACAGATAATAGGATTCCCTGCTGAAGGAGGGGAATACGCTGCTGTAATACTTCTCCATATCCCGGGGGGTGGCAGTGGAAAAGAAATAAGGCTCGTCCCCGATAAAAAAGAAGCATTTCTTTGCGTTTACATTATCATAGACCTGCATGCCGTCCACAAGCACCATACCGCCGTCCGGCTTCAGAACGCCCGCCAGCATACGCAGCATCGTGCTTTTCCCTGCGCCATTGGTTCCAATCAGCCCAAACACATTTTCTTCCCTGATGGAAAAACTTACATGATCCACCGCTTTGATTTTGTCAAAACGCTTGGTCACATCTTTAATTTCAATCATAACCAAAGCCCTCCCCGGTTGCCCCCTGCAGCACTGCTTCATGCCCTTCCTTCACATAGTCGGACATCTCGCTTCTGCTGATGCCGATTTCACCGGCTTCCCTGATAAGCTCGTCCAGCTTACTGTATATTTCCTTCTTCCGGTAACTTAACAGGCCTTCGTCGTAGGCGACAAAATTCCCCCGGCCCTTTACCGTGTAAATAAATCCTTCCCTTTCAAGCTCGGCATAGGCCCGCTGGATGGTATTGGGATTGATTGACAGTTCCACCGCCAGGCTCCGTACCGACGGCATTTTCGTATTCGGCTCCAACGCTCCTATCAGAATGAGCTTCTGAAACTTGTCCACAACCTGCTCGTAAATCGGCCTGGCATCTTTATAGTCAAGTATAATCATAGGACTCCTTTCTGCAGTCAAATACTCCGCTGCGGGATATTTGACCCTCGCAGCAGCAGCCGGAAAGCAATTTTCAAGCATGCGCTAATGCGCAGGCGCATCCGTCTGTGCTGCTGCTGTCGGGATTGAATGCTGTATCAAGTGTACTAATCATTCTGATACACTTAATATACCATAGTTTGACATATTATGCAATTATTTGTTACATAAATGTTACAGAAAAAGAGCTCTGCTTAATATCTAAGCAAAGCTCCATTTCTTTCACAGATCTGCCGGCAGGAAATTATGGTTTTCCCGCTTCTTATCTTATAAACTTTATAAAATTCCTGCTTCCTTTGGTTCTTATTTCTTAATGAGCAAGGACTTTCCGGTCATTTCCGCAGGCTGTTCCTTCCCCATAATCTGAATCAGCGTAGGAACGATATCCGCCAGGCAGCCGCCCTCCTTCAGGGTGTAGGCAGGATCATAGTTCACAAGAATAAAGGGAACCTGGTTCGTTGTATGGGCGGTAAAAGGCGCGCCGGTCTGATAATCCACCAGCTGCTCCGCATTGCCGTGATCCGCGCAGATGAACATTACGCCGTCCACGCTCTTAAGCGCATCCACCGCTTTGCCGACACATTCATCCACTGCTTCCACCGCTTTGATGGCTGCTGCTTCCACACCTGTGTGTCCCACCATATCCGGATTGGCAAAATTAATTACAATAACGTCGTATTTATCGGACTTAATAGCCTCAACCAGCTTGTCACACACTTCATAAGCGCTCATTTCCGGCTTGAGATCATAGGTGGCAACCTTGGGGGAATTCACAAGGATTCTTTCCTCCCCTTTGTTGGGAACTTCCACGCCGCCGTTGAAGAAGAAGGTAACATGGGCATATTTCTCCGTTTCAGCGATTCTGGCCTGGGTCATATTGTTGTCTGCCAGCCACTCGCCGAAGGTATTTGTAATATCCACCTTATGGAAAGCCACTTCCTTATTCGGGATTGTGGGGTCATATTCTGAAAAGCATACATAGGTAACGTCCGGTCTGTGCGGTCTGTCAAAGCCCTTGAATTCATCGTCACAGAAAACATGGGTGATTTCTCTTGCACGGTCGGGACGGAAATTGAAGAATATAACAGAGTCCTTATCCTGAATGGTTGCCAGCGGCGCGCCGTCCTTTACAACCACGGTAGGCTTCACGAATTCATCCGTCTCATTTCTGTCATAGGAAGCCTGGATGCCTGCGGGGCCGCTTTCAGCGGTAAGGCCTTCCCCTTTGGTCAGCGCATCGTAAGCCAGCTTCACACGGTCATAGTTATTATCCCTGTCCATTGCGTAGTAGCGGCCCATCACGGAAGCCACCTGGCCCACGCCGATTTCCTTCATCTTTGCTTCCAGCTGCTCCACATAGCCCTTTCCGCTTGAAGGGGGCGTGTCACGTCCGTCAAGGAAGCAGTGCACATAAACCTTGGAAAGATTATTCCTCTTCGCCAGTTCCAGCAGCCCGTAAATATGAGTGATATGGCTGTGGACGCCGCCGTCGGACACGAGGCCGTACAGATGCAGCGCGGAATCATTCTTTTTGCAGTTTTCCACAGCATCCAGCAGGGCAGGATTTTCAAAAAAGGTTCCGTCCTGGATTTCCTTGGTAATTCTGGTCAGTTCCTGATATACAATACGGCCTGCGCCCATGTTCAGATGGCCTACCTCAGAATTGCCCATCTGTCCGTCAGGAAGTCCGACTGCCATGCCGCTGGCATTTCCCCTGACAAAGGGGCATTCCGCCATCAGCTTGTCCATTACAGGAGTTTTGGCTTCTGCCACGGCATTGCCGTCCTTCTTTTCATTCAGCCCATAGCCGTCAAGAATCATTAATACTACCGGTTTCTTGCTCATATTCTTCTCCTCTTTCTTCATTATAACTATATATGTCACTTCCGGATAACATAACTGTTCCAGCAAGGCGGCCGCGCCGGATGACGCGCCGGCCTATTCCTTAGCAATTATACACGCTTTCCCTGAAGGGCGCAATACGTTTTTTCCGGTGAAACCAGCCTTGATGCGTTTATCCCGGCTCCTGCCAGAAAAGCAAAAGCAGGGATTGTTTTTTTTGCAGAAGCTGTTAAAATAGGGGAATACTGCATAATATTTTCAGTCTTTATTTTAATTCCAAGGAGGTTGCATCATGGTACAGCTGCTGGCCAGATATTTTATTAAAAACTATGAACAGACGGAAAGCCCTTCTGTCAGGCAGTCCTATGGAGTGCTTTGCGGAAGCGTGGGAATCGGTTTTAATATCCTTCTTTTTATCGGTAAGTTTCTGGCCGGCCTTATCAGCAATTCCATCGCTATCACTGCGGATGCTTTCAACAATCTTTCCGATGCAGGTTCTTCGCTGATTACCCTGATCGGGTTCAAAATGGCCGGGCAGAAGCCGGACACGGAGCATCCCTTCGGCCACGGCAGAATCGAATATCTGACCGGGCTGCTCGTTTCCCTGCTGATATTGCTGATGGGTGTGGAGCTGATCAAATCCTCCGTGTCCAAGATACTGCATCCCGAAGCCACGGAATGTACGCCAGTGGTGGCAGGTATTCTGATTGTCTCCATCCTGGTCAAGCTTTACATGTATCTGTACAACCGCTCCACCGGCCGCAAAATCGACAGCGCCGCCATGATGGCTACCGCTGCCGACAGCCTGAGCGATATGCTCTCCACCTCCGTTGTCCTTATTGCAACCCTCATCGGTAAATTTACAGGGCTTCAAATTGATGGCTGGTGTGGTCTTCTGGTGGGCATTTTCATCCTTTACGCAGGCTTCAGCGCAGCAAAGGATACCATCAGCCCCCTGCTCGGCCAGCCTCCTCAGAAGGAATTTGTGGAAAAGATAGAATCCATTGTGCAAAGCTATCCTCAGGTGCTGGGCATCCATGATCTCATCGTGCATGATTACGGCCCGGGCCGGGTCATGATTTCCCTGCATGCGGAAGTGCCCGCCTCCGGAGACATGCTCCACCTGCACGATACCATCGACAATATTGAACGTCAGCTGCACCGTGAGCTGCACTGTGACGCGGTAATACATATGGATCCTGTTATGAATGACGATGAAGAGACCCAGGAACTGAAAAAGCAGGTCACCTGCTGCCTCCATGAACTGGACAAGTCTCTGAATCTCCATGATTTCAGGATTGTAAAGGGCCCTACCCATACCAATATTATATTTGACATCCTGGTTCCCTTTAAATTTCAGCTCAGCGACGCGGAAATCAGCCGTTTTATGGAAGAAAAAATCCACAGCATATCCGCCTCCTACTATGCTGTCATTAATATTGACAAAGATTATACGATCTGACCGATACCGGCCCGGCCAGCTGGCATCCGGCCTTATATAATCGCTGCGCCACGGACCACTGCGCCGCAGGCCGGCTGCCTGCTATGCTGCGTATCCGTACGGCCCAAGCTGCTGCGCCGCAGGCCTGGCCGAACCGTTATACGGTTCAGATAACAGAATTATTGCAAACCGTTAGTTACTGTTCACTCCGTGACCAGTAACTGCATAAATCCATTAAAAATCGCCTGCGGCGATGGGATGTATGCACTCTTGAATCACTTTCTTACGTACTGTGCAGTAAATGCACAGTACTGAGTGAACAGTAACAACCGTTACATTTCTTTTCTTCATTTTGAAAAAGACGATTGACAAAACACACGGCCCGGTGGTAAGGTATATTTAGTCTGTAACCGGTTAAAAATTTGAGAGAAAAGGAGGTAAAACTTATGTCTAACGGAAACAGAAGATTACGTAATTCAATCAGTGCGACGTTGCTTGATGACGAGAAAAGACTTGGAATTGCCTCCTGGTATAATAATGCTACAATCACTTCTTAAGTTTCCGGATTCTGTATATAACTGACAGTATTCCCATACATAAGGAGCCAAAGCGGCATTAGCCACGACAGGTAATTCTGGCGTGGTTTTTTTTATGGAAAAAATGTCCGGTCAGCCCGGCCGGCAATTCTTCCGGAGGCCGCTTTACCGCCTTAAACCACGCCAGGAAAGCGGTGAAACCGCTTTCCTCTTTCTTTTCTCTGATTATTTTGCATCATCCGCCAAAAAACAGGGGGGGGCGCATGACAGCTCCTGCCTGTGGCGGATGCGCGGAAAGCTCTAAAATTACATAAGGGGGACTTAACACAATCATGAAAAAACTATCTACCTACTTACTGGAACACAAATTCGGCTATCTGCTGGGTTTCCTGTCCATGGTAATTGCCGTATCACTGGATATGGTATCGCCTCAGCTTACCAGGCACATCATTGATGATGTCATTGTGGGCGGGGACTTAAGCCGGCTGAAATATCTGCTGGGAGGCATCCTTCTGGTGGGCGCGGGCCGATGCGTATTCGGCTATACCAAAGAATTTACCTTCGACCGGATCGGCTCTTTCATCGCCACAGATATGAGAAAGGATCTCTTTGCCCATATCCAGTCTCTGAGCGCAGACTATTTTGACAGAACCAATACCGGAGAGCTGATGAGCCGCGTCAAGGATGATATCGACCGGATCTGGAATGCGGTCAGCTACGTGAGCATGCTGATTCTGGAGGTTATTTTCCATACCGCCATCGTTCTTTTCTGCATGTACAGCCTGAACTGGAAGCTGGCGCTGATTCCTACCCTGGCCATGCTCATTACCGGTTCCATCGCCATTTTGGAGGAACGCCGGCTGGGCGATATCTACGAAGATATCAGTGAGGAGAACGCGGCCCTGAATACGGTGGCCGAAGAGAACCTGGCCGGCGTACGGACAGTAAAGGCCTTTGCCCGGGAAAAATACGAAATCGGCAAATTCCTTTCACACAACAACCGCTATTACGAGCTGAATATGCGTCAGTCCAAGGTTTTCGTAAAATACTATCCGTATTTTTCACTGATCACCAAGCTGCTGCCGCTCATTGTGCTGCTCTTCGGCGGAAGCCTTGTTATCAACGGCAGGCTCACCATCGGCAGTCTGAGCGCCTTCGTGGAATATTCCATGAATATCGTATGGCCCATGGAAATGCTGGGCTGGCTCTCCAACGACTTTTCCTCTGCCGTGGGCAGCTACCGGAAAATCCGTAAGATTTATGCTGAAAAGCCTACCATCACTGAGCCGGAAGTTCCCAAAATGCTTCCCGGCGTTCAGGGAAAAGTGGAGTTTAAAAACGTCTCTTTTCATAAGGAGGACGGACATGAAATCCTTCATGACATTTCCTTCCATGTAAAACCCGGCGGAACCATAGGAATTATGGGCGCTACCGGCGCGGGAAAAACCTCCATCATCCAGCTTCTGCAGCGTCTTTACGATGCCACGGACGGTTCTATCTATGTGGACGATGTGAACATAAGGGATATGTCCTTAAAGCAGCTTCGAAGCAATATCTCCATTGTCATGCAGGATGTATTTCTTTTTTCGGATACCATCAGTGAAAATGTAAAGCTCGGGAAAAGGAACCTGGTGGATTTATCGACGATACGCGGCGCTTCCTCCTGTGCCCAGGCCAGTGATTTTATTGAAAAACTGGATGAACAGTATGATACGGTTATCGGTGAACGCGGCGTAGGGCTTTCCGGCGGGCAGAAGCAGCGTATCAGCATTGCGCGCGCCATCGCCAAGAAAAATCCCATTCTGGTGCTGGACGATTCCACAAGCGCACTGGATATGGAAACCGAATATGCCATTCAGCAGGCTCTGCTGGAGCTTACCGATACCACCAAGCTGATTATCGCACACCGTATCAGCGCAGTCCGCAATGCGGATGAAATTATTGTTCTGGAAAACGGTTCCATCAAGGAGAGGGGCACGCATGAAAGCCTGCTCGCACAGAAGGGACTTTATTATGAAACATGGCAGGCACAGTACGGCGCCCTGGGCACCGACGGCCACGAAAGAAAGGAGGCGTAAAAAATGCCCTTCAATTCATTTAAAGATGATGAAAAAACAATAGAAGTAGGGAAAATGGCCACGCTCATGCGTCTCTTCAAGTACCTGCTTGCATATAAAAAACAGATTATCGGAGTCCTTTTTATCATGGGCTTCTGCGTGGTTGTAAACCTGTTGAACCCGCTTATCATGGAATCAGCGGTGGATGACTATATTTCCAAAGGGAATTTCAGAGGGCTGGGACGGCTTATCGTTTTTGCAGTCGTTCTGAATATCCTGATGGTTCTGGGCATAAAGCTTCGTATGTATGTTATGGCAAAGGTATGCAACAGCATTCTGGTAACCATCCGTCAGGAATTATATACCCATATCCAGACGCTTGACTTCCAGTTTTTTGACAGCCGCCCTACAGGAAAAATCCTGGCGCGTATTATCGGGGATATCAATTCTCTGAAGGATGTACTCTCCAACTGCGTTACCACCCTGATTCCGGATTTCATTACCATCTGTGCGGTGGTGGCTATTATGTTTATTAAAAATGCGGGACTTGCGGCGGCTTCCTTAATCAGCCTTCCGCTGATGGCGGCCTGTATCTGGTATATCCAGACGCGTTCCCACAAAAGATGGCAGATCCACAGGAAAAAATCCTCCAACCTTAACGCTTTTGTCCATGAGGATTTGTCCGGTATCCGGATTATCCAGAGCTTTGGTGCGGAAGAGGAAACTATGGATACCTTCCGTGGCCTGACAAAGGAGCATCGGGATTCCTTTATCCATGCGGTGCGTTTAAATGATGCCATCGGTTCCGTAATTGATTTTTGCTGGGGACTTGGCACCGTATCGCTGTATTTTGCAGGAATTCTGATCATCGGCGTGGATAAGGTATCCATCGGTACCTTTATTGCCTTCGGCTCCTACATTTCCATGTTCTGGCATCCGATTATGAATCTGAGTAATTTCTACAATCAGATGATTACAAACATTGCCGGCGCGGAACGTGTCTTTGAAATCATGGATACCCCTTCCGCCATTACGGACAGGGAGGGCGTAAAGGAGCTGCCTCCCATTCAGGGGAAAGTGGATTTTGATAAGGTATCCTTCTCCTATGACGGCACGGTAAAGGTGCTGAACGAAGTCAGCTTCCATATCAAACCGGGAGAAACCATTGCCCTGGTAGGCCCTACCGGCGCCGGTAAAACAACAATAGTCAACCTGATCAGCCGATTTTATGACATCCAGGACGGGCATGTATACATTGACGGCTATGATGTCCGGGATGTTTCCATTGAAAGCCTGCGGCACCAAATGGGTATTATGACCCAGGATAATTTCCTGTTCTCCGGAACGATTAAGGATAACATACGATACGGAAAACTGGACGCCACGGACGAGGAAATCATAGCTGCGGCCAAGGCGGTAAATGCACACGATTTTATCATGCGTCTGGATAATGGCTACGATACCGTTCTCAGTGAACGCGGCGGCGGGCTGTCCATCGGCCAGAAACAGCTGCTGGCCTTCGCCCGCACCATGGTATCCGATCCCAGGATACTGATACTGGATGAAGCCACCTCCAGCATTGACACAAAAACAGAGCTGCTGGTTCAGTCCGGCATCGAAAGCCTGTTAAAGGGCCGCACCTCCTTTGTTATCGCCCACCGTCTTTCCACGATCCAGAAGGCGGACCGGATCTTTGTCATCGACAACGGAACAATCGTTGAAGAGGGTAACGCCGCGCAGCTTATGGCGATGAAGGGAGCTTATTACCAGCTGTATATGAGCCAGTTTAAGAATGTCGTTTAACAGATATTAAAAAACCCTGTTTTATTGAAGCAGCCGCAATGCCTTCCGTGATATGATACATAAGACGGAGGGTTTGTGGCTGTTATTTTTTGCCGCAAAGTGAAGAAACGGCATAAGATATCCAAAATATCAAGCTTTTTGGGCATAAAGATGCTATTCTTTGATTAAGGCAGAACAATCCCGATGAATCCGGACTGTTGCTTACGGTACCGTAATCCAGAAATCAGGAGGCCTCTATGAACAATTTGGAACTGCTTGCAGATGCATTGGCTTATATGGAAGAAAATCTCTGTGAAACAATAACTGCGGAGGCTGCGGCAAGAAACTGCTTCTGTTCAAAATCATGCCTGGAAAAGCTGTTCCGCAGCGTCTATGGCTGCAGTGTTAAGGAATATGTAATTAAAAGGCGGATGACCAAAGCTGCCAAAGAGCTGATACAGAATCCTGAAAAATCCGTACTGGATATTGCCCTGAGCTATGGCTATCAGTCTCATGAAGCATTCACCAGAGCCTTTGAACAAAGCCGTGGATGTTCACCTACCGCCTTTCGCAGCCGAAACCGTTTCACCGATATCTTCCCGCGTCTGCAAAAGCCGTTTGAAAAAGGAGATGCGTATATGAAACAAAGAAAACCTGTAGACATATCTGAACTTTATGATTTATTCCTTGAACGGAGGGACTGCTATTTTATCTGCTGTGATATAAAGGGGCTGGTGCCCATAAATGAAATTTCTGTCAAAGCCGGGGATCTGGCCATTCTGGAAGCTGTACGGAGGATGGAAAGCTTCGCTGCCGAAGATGATATTGTTTTCCGCATTGGCGGGGATGAATTTGCGCTTCTGACAAACAGCAGGGATATTTCTTATGCACGAAGGCTGGCTGAACTAATTACCGGAAGGAATGGTGAAACGATTTGCTTTGAAGGGAGGGAAATTCCGCTTTCCCTGTATGCCACGGTAACCAGGTTTGAGGGAAAGCACCTGAAATATGATGAGCTGTTCGTGCAGCTTCATCAATCCATTCTGGAGAGCAAATAAATCAGCCTGGCCTGTATGAGTTTTTTATTGTTTTTCGACACGGATCTGTATTTCCGTTACGAATTCTTCCGCCTGCGTTGTGTAGCGGTTGTCAATCGGGTACAGCTCCAGGATATCCCCGGTTATCTTAAACCTTCTCGACTCGGCTTCCTCCATAAGCGCTTTAATTTTCTGCGGCGATTGTGTGTAGGGGCCGCGGTAGAAGGTGGTCAGATAGCTGCCGGCCGGCAGAAGAATATCGCTGTTTTCCCGTAAATCTTCAGCGTTTTGCGTTCTTGTGCTATCCGGTTCGGCATCCTCCAGGATGAAAAATACGGAATGGAACAGATTATAGATTCCGTTTTTGATATCCGCCGGCGACAGGCTGGCTCCGAAGCTTTGGTCGCCCAGGCTCCTTATTTTATCTTCATGGCGCTTCTGCAGCCTTTTAATTGCAAAATCCACCTCTTCATCCCGGGTAAAATCCTCATTGAGCTGCAGACAGTATCTGTCCGGAAATTTTTTCAACAGGTACTCTCCTTCTTTTGCTTCCCGGTATCTGTTTATATGCTCCATACGCTTCCGTATGGATTCCTCCGCCAGCTTCAGGCGTTCTTCCTGTTCCCGTATTTTCTTTTTTTCATCCTCCAGCATAATCAGTGTATGCTCCAGATTCTGGCAGTCCAGATAGGTCTTCACCTGTTTCATGGAAAAGCCCAGCTGCAGTAAGTCTCTGATAATGTTCAGGCGGTAGACATCCTTCAGGCGGTAAAGGCGGTAATTATTTTTACCTCTTTTAGGCTCCAGCGCGCCGGCTTCCTCATAGTAGCGGAGGGAATCCGTGCCGATCCCATATAATTTGGAAATTTCGCTTATGGTATAATAATCCTTCATGGTTCTGCATTTTCTCCTGTTTTTTATCCGTGCGGCGCAGGTTCAGCCCGGATATCTGCCGCGGCAAGGACAAATCGAACGTATACTATACGCTTCACGCAATGAATGTGCAGTTCTGTCTTGTCAAACCCACGATAAAATATTTTATATCTAAAAGACTCTGGAGCCTTAGGATGATTTGGTCTTGAAATATTCTGAGTGTCACGGCATTTGCCATACGATTAATACTTTTCTGATTTGTTGTTGACCTTAGTATTATACCAGAGTTTATAATCATTTTACATGCGGTTGTAAAAAAATTAATAAAAGTTTAATTCCGGGCGCTTTCTCAGCGTCAGGTATGGCGTTGTGTATACCTGGCGCTGAGAAAGAAACCCGGCACTACAGAAATGAGGTTTTATTTTGCGTACAATGTTACTAAAGAAGTTAAAAGCTATGAATTGGAATGATTTTAAGAGACAGGGAAAAGAGATTTTTCCTCCGAAGACGATACTGTCCATCCTGGCCGGTACTGCAATTCTGGCCTTCGGTATGGTGAATATTCATAAAAGGGTCCATATTACGGAGGGCGGCGTCCTTGGTATGATTTTGCTGCTTAATTACTGGTTTGCCATTCCCACCTCCCTTTTATCCCCCATTCTGGATGCCCTGTGTTATCTCGTCGGCTTCCGGTATCTGGGGAAAGAATTTCTTATCCGTTCCATCGCCGCCACCTTCTGTCTTGCAGTTTTTCTGAAGGTATGGGAAAGCCTTCCCTTCCTTCTTCCGGATCTGACGGATAAACCGCTGCTGGCTGCCATTGCCGGCGCCTGCTTTGTGGGAATCGGCGTGGGACTCGTGGTGCGGCAGGAAGCGTCCAGCGGCGGCGATGATGCGCTGGCTCTCGTGATTTCCAAGCTGACGCACTGTAAAATATCACGGGCCTATCTGGCGACGGATCTGACTGTGCTTATACTTTCCCTGACCTATATTCCGGTGGGACGCATCGCCTATTCCCTGATTACTGTTACTATTTCTTCCCTGCTGATTGATTTCGTGCAGACCTTCAGCCTGGCAGACTGGAAAAAAAGACTTGCTGCCTTGCGAGGGGCAAAAACGGCAATCGGCGAAGCTGAAGACTCTGCAAATTCTTAATTTGCCCGGAAACCGATACCCTGAAATCTATGCCGTTTTTCTAAAATAAGATCAGTTCCCTGAAAATCAGCTCAATTCCTGGATATCAGATTGATTTCCGGAGAATCAGGTCAGGCTCTCGGAAAATAAAACCAGCTTCCGGAGAATCAGTGCAACTATCCCAAAACCAAACCGGCCTCCGGAGAATCAGAGTAGCTATCCTAAAATCACCCCGGCTTCCTGAGAAACCTCCGGCGGCCTGAAAGAAAAAATACGGCGCACAACACGATTGTTATCACAGGCACAAGCCAAAGGTAAAAACCGCCGAACCATTTTCCCTCCCACGGTTTCCTGAACAGCTGAAATCTTGCCAGTACCACAGGGCTGAAGGAAAACAGGTAAGCCGCAGGCAAAAATCCCGCGCGGATCCCCCAGTTATACAGGAGCTGACAGGCGAAATAACCGATACCCGCGCCTGCGGCGGACTGGAAGGGTGTATGTGAAAAAGCGGACAGACAGTACACCGCTCCCGCAAGCAGAATTACGGCGCAGATCCCCAGGAAAAATGAGGCAGTAAAGGCCCGGCCGCAGCTGACAGCCAGAACAGTATCCAGTTCTTCGGCCGCAGGCCGCATCATACCGGCTCTCCAGATTTCTTTTCCCCAGACACAGCGGATGAATAAATAATCCGAACCCAGAAGAATCCCAAAAATGGACAATGAAAGGGTGAGTACGGCAGCGGCTTTTCCACAGGCCGTTTTTTCCATCCCATTCGCAGCGGTCTGCAGCAGTTCCTCCATCTTCAGGCTATATTCCCCGGCAAATACAGGCGCGGTAAAAATGATGATAAGCATTGCGGCAAACAGGCCGTGCAGCTCCATCAGCATAAGCATCACAGCCTGTGCTTCTCCCGCATGAAAATCCGCCTGCTCCGCATATACCCGCCAGCCTATGACGGTAAATAAAAAGCTTCCCGCGGCTGCCGTCAGATAAAATGGTTTTCTTATCAGTTTTTCCAGTTCAAAAAGATACAGCCGCATTCTCATCCCTTCTTTCCATTCCGGCACCAGCCGTGCCAAAGCATCCAAAGCCCTGCCAGACACAAAGCAGCTCCGGCAATGCCCGGAAAAATCCGGCCGCCACCTGCTCCTCCATCAAAGGAAGGAATCATCAGATTCAGCGGCAGCCCTTCATTCGGTAAAGTCAGAAGACGGGCAAACAAACGGCTGAAGCTGATAATACCCAGCTTAAATACCAGCATCCGGCTGATAAGGGGATAGACAAAAAGGATGGCTGAAACACAAAGAGACGTCAGCGGCCAGCTGCATAACGCCGATACTCCGGCTGTCAGACAGACAAGAACCGTTACTCCCAGCACTGTGCGCGGAAGATATACCGACACCCAGAACTGTCCTGTAGTTATGGAGTCCGGACACAAATATGGCGCAGCTCCCGCACAAAGCACATTTGCCCGCAGGCCTTCAAAACCATAGACGATGCCATTCACAAGAAACAGAAAACCTCCAAGCAGCAAAAAGCCTCCCAAAGCAACGATCCAGCCCGCCAACAGCCGCATAAAGGGCATTTTTCTTCTTCCTTCAGCACTGGAGCGGATCACGGATGCTGTTTTCAGGCTTCTGTCGGAGGAATATACATTAGACAATACCACCACCATGGTAATCCCCCACAGGATGGCCGTTCCCATCAATACCTCCATTAACCCTTCCCACCCTTCGGCATAGGAAAAATAAAGCCGGTCTGCGTAGGAGGCTCTGCCAAAACCGCCGTTTTCATCCTGCAGGGAATAGAGTACTGTGCTTTTCCTGTTCTCACTGTATCTGTAGTCCGTCATATTTTCCGTAATAAAACGGTTCAGATAATTTCCGTAGACGCAGCCGCCATCGTCATTATATTTCGCGAAACCATAACGGGCGATGATTTCTTCCGCCTTCCTGTCCGTCAAATAGCCTTCATATTCTGCAGTAATGCTGCGGTTATAGCGTACGGCGGCCATACCCTGCAGTTCCTCCTCTCCGGTATAAACCACGGGCATCATAATCCTAATGAGATACAGCCCCGCCAATAAGGAGAGGAGAAAGCCTGTCCAGAGCGCAGGTTTCCTGCAAAGCTTTTCCAGTTCAATTTTCAGCAGCATTTGTCCGCCTCCTCCCTGAAGTAATAAAGGTATACATCCTCCAGCGTCGGCGGTACACTGACCGCCTCCGGGGCAGGGCAGTCTTCCGAAATAATGCGCAGGGCTGTTTTATCCCCCTGGTTTTTCAGGCTGCTCACCGCATAGCGGCGGTTCAGCGCTTCCGCCTCTTCCCTGTCTGCGGCCAGCTCCCATACCCAGCCCTGCACCTGCCTGGCAACATTCTCCACACTGCCCTGCTGCAGAAGCTTTCCGCCCTTCATAAGAAGGATTTCATCCGCGATATATTCCACATCGGACACGATATGGGTGGAAAGGATAACGATCCTGTCCCGGGAAAAAGCGCTGATAATGTTCCTGAAACGGATACGTTCTTTCGGGTCCAGCCCTGACGTAGGCTCATCCAGAATCAGGATTTCCGGATCATTGAGCATGGCCTGGGCAATTCCCAGCCGCCGCACCATGCCTCCGGACAACGTTTTAATCTTTTTTTTGCTGTTCTCTTCCAGACCTACCATGGCGAGCAGCTCCTGCGTTTTCCTTTTTGCTTCCGACACAGGCAGCGCTTTGAGGGCCGCCATATACATAAGAAACCGCTCCGCCGTAAAGTCCGGATAAAAGCCAAAATCCTGGGGAAGGTAGCCCATATAACGCCGGTAGCCGGCGCCCAGCTTATCTATCGGTCTGCCATTGCATAAAATTTTTCCCTCATCCGGCCTTAATATATCGCACAGCAGTCTGAGGAGCGTGGTTTTTCCCGCGCCGTTAGCCCCCAAAAGGCCGTATACCCCGTGGGTAAACGCAGCGCTGATATGATTTACCGCTATGTTATCCTTATATTTTTTTGTCACCTCGTCCAGCTTTAATTCCAGCATAACTCTTCTCCTCTTTCTAATTTCCCGGCCAGGCAATACAGCTCTGCCACCACAAGGCTTCCTGCTGCGGCAAGTGCGGCAACCCACAGCCAAAGCATGGTTTTTTCATACAGATGCGGAATGCAGGCAGGAAGGAAGGAAATACAGCAGGCCGCCGCAAGCACGCAGGCCTGTAGGAAACGGTTATTCCCTCTGGTGAAGGTGAATACCGTCAGGTACAGCAGCGTATTGTACACAAAAGGCGTCAGTAGATAGATTCCCGTCTGCCAAAATCCTGTCTGCAGCCTTCCCCGGGAAACAGCTGTGAAGCAGACAAGCAGAAGAAGATCCACCAGCCCCGTAATCGCCATGCGTACCGCCAGAAGCTGTCTTAAATCCAGACAGCAGCTGTGTTCCAGCTCCCACATATGGCAGGAAAAGCATTTCCCCAGCTCTGCAAAACCGGCTGCCCCTGCCAATGCCATAATTGCGGAAAGAACCGGCAGAAGCACCACATAGGAAACACTGCCCTGTTCCACCAGGCCGCCCGGAACCGATGGCGTAAAAAACGGGCTGTTTAACCCATAAGCAGTCAGATCTCCCAGCCACAGGACGGCAGATGCGCCAAGAAGCAGCCAAAAGGCCTGGAAACACCAGTAACCGCGTGAAAAAAGGGTAAGCTGCGTACAAAAAATCTGCTGCCAGGTTGGTATGAATACCGGCCTTTTGCTCCGTATGCTTTTTTCAACCGCTTCCAGCGCCCTTTTTTTGCCCTGCACATCCACAGGAAGCTCCTGCCGGAACAGTCTTGTTAATTCCCGGTCCCTTTTCATTGGCTTTCCTCCTCCAATATTTTTTTCAGCTTTTGTTTGCCCTGATGCAGCCTGGACTTTACCGTAGCTGTATTTGTCCCCGTTATCCGGGCGATTTCCCTGATTTTCAGTTCATCAAAATAATACAGGGTCAGCGCCTCCCTTTGTACGCCGGGCAGGCGGGAAAGCGCCTGAAGCAGGCTGCTTTGCCCGCAGTTTTCCGTAAAATCCCGTTCCTGTCCGGCCGGCCGGGCCAGCTGCGCCTGTTCCAGTTCCCTGTCCCGGTACAGCTTTTTAAAATAATCCCGGCACACATTGGCGGCGATAGTCAAAAGATAGCCCTTCAGATTCCGCTCCCGGTAACTGTCCACGTAACGGATGAACCTGATAAACGTTTCCTGGGCGCAGTCGCAGGCATCCGCCGGATTTCCTGTCTGATAGCAGCAGAAACGGTAGATATCGTCATAGTATTTTTCCGCAATCTGTCCAAGCGGCTCATTATTTCCCTGATGTATTTCCCTGATCCATTTTTTGTCGTCCACGAAGAGGCCCCTTTGTGAATTCAAATATCCCGCAGCAGGCAACGGGCAGCAGCGAAAATCAAAGACCTCGCTGCAAAAAGCGGGGTATTTGACCCTCGCGGCAGTCGCCAAATATCCATGCAAGCATGGATACTTGGCTCGTTGCTCGCGGGAATAAATGCAGCATTTAAAGTGTCTGTACAGGCGCTGCACAGACTGCATGAATATGTAACGGCGGCAGGCATCCGTCCCGCCGCATAGCTTTTTAATGGCCGGATGCAGTTACAGTCAGGCCGGCGGCCAAACTGTAACCACCATAAAAATGGCTACACTGATATAACCTGATTTTGCTGAAAAAGGTTTTAAAAAAGCAGAAGAAATTTCTCCTGCTTTTTTAATCATCTTTTTTTATTTTTTTAAATCCAGGTAATCATGATGAGCAGGGTTCCGTTTTCTACGGTAATGCTGCTCTCCTTGCCGATAAATTCATTGCTTACGCCGATCGGGAAATCATTGGTGACCGTGGCATTATCCAGCAGGTATTTCATATTCCGGATGGTGACCCCTTCCGCCTTATCTCCCAGGGAAAACAGGGACAGAAGGCCTTCCAGGTTCTTTTTGAAGCTGACCGTTTCATTCTTCGCCACAAGGATCATGCCGTCGCCGTCCATCAGATAGCCTCTGGCTCCTTTTTCCTTCAGATAATTCAGGCACTGGATATTTGCCATGGTATGCGCCAGCCTTCCGCCCTGGCCGCCATAGATGACGAATTCCTTATATCCCAGCTTCAGGCCCTCCTTGATGGCCGCCAGCATGTCCGTATCGTCCTTCTTCACCGGAAGCACCCTGACCTTTTCCGGTTCTCTGGAGCGCATCTCCATAATGGCTTCCATATTATTTTCATCGAGGGAATCAAAATCCCCCAGAACCAGATCCGGTTCTATTTCCAGATACCTGCAGTAGGCGAAACCCCCGTCCGCCGCAATCACATAATCCCCTTCACGCAGAGGTATTTCGGATACGGTTAAATCTCCCGCCCCGATAATTACACATCTTTCTGCCATAACTCTTCTCCTTTTCTCTATACAATCAAATTCTTTTTACTCCATTTTCCTGTCAGATATCTGCACAGGGAAATCAGGTAATTTACCGTCCAGCCCGCGGGGATGGCATACCATACGGCTGCCACGCCAAGCACGGGAGACAGCAGGAAGGCGCCGGATACCCGGATGCCAAGATTCACCAGGTTGGCAAGGGTGAACACCACCACATCCCCCGCTCCCCTGAGCACGCCGTCGGTAACAGCCTTCAGTCCGATACAGATGAAGAAAAACTTGATAAAGGACAGATACCCCGTACCTGTGGCATATGCCACCGCTCCGCTTGAGGTATCCATAAAGGTGCCAATTATCTGTCTGTCAAAGAACAGCAGGATAAGGCATATCAGCAGGGCAAAACCGCCTGCTATGGCGCAGGCCGCCCGGTAGCCTTTGCGTACCCTCTCCGGTTTTCCCGCGCCCATGTTCTGCGCGGTAAAAGTGGATACGGCATTTCCAGTGGATATCATGGGCACAATACAGATGGATTCGATTCTTGTCGCCGCCGCATAGCCGGCCAGAACGGAGGAGCCAAAGCCATTCACCACGGACTGCACCAGCAGCATGCCGATGGATACAATGGACTGCTGCAAAATGGAGGGGATGGCTATTTTCACCATAGCTCCCAGAATGGCCGTGTCGTACTTTCGCACCTTTCCTTCCACGGCAAAGCCATGCAGCCTGCGCATCAGCAGACAGAAGGAAATGACAGCGGCCGTACCCTGAGCGATTACCGTGGCAACAGCGACGCCCGCCACACCTGCCCCGAACCCGATGACAAACCATAAATCCAGAAACACATTCAGCACGGAGGAAAAAATCAGCAGGCAAAGCGGCGTCCTGGAATCTCCCAGCGCATTGAACATGGAAGACAGTATATTATACATAAACAAAAAAGGCATGCCCAGAAAATAAATTCCCAGATAGGTTCCTGCCGCCGCCAGAATATTTTCCGGCGTATTCAGCCATATGAGGATCTGCCGGTTCATCAGGAAGCCGAATACCCCCAACACAATTCCCATGGCCAGAAAGGTAAGCAGCGCCGTATACACGGAGGTTTTCATCTTCCTGTCTTCTCCGGCCCCCAGATACTGGGAGGTGATAACGGAGGCTCCGATTCCCCCGCCGATTGCAATCATGACGAATACATTGGTGAGCGCATAGGAAGCTCCAACCGCCGCCAGTGCATCCTCTCCTACAAATTGTCCTACAATCATGGAGTCCACCATGTTGTAAAACTGCTGGAACAGGTTGCCTAAAATCATGGGAAGCGCAAACAGGAACAGCGTTATTCCCGGCGAATCCTCAAGCATGTTCCATTTCCTTTTTACTCTTTTTTCCATATTACCTTTGCGGTCTCAAAGCCGGAGGCCGTTTCCTTTCCCTGTCATTTTTTTTACTGCACAATATATACACCACTCTATTGTAACAACTTTTTGTCCCCTTGAAAAGAATTTATGCAAAATCTTGTGGGAGGACGGTTCTGCCGCCGGATGTTCGTGTGTTCCGCCTGGGCGCCATGCCGGTTTGGG
>NZ_QVLV01000033.1:0-56165 GCF_003435485.1 Eisenbergiella massiliensis | reverse complement strand
AAACCGGGTACATACCAATTTACTACAATACACAGTTATATAGACAGTCTCAGCTATTTTCATATTGCCTTCGGCAGTGTGGCAGAAGGCTGCATCCGGATTTCCCTGGCCGTTACTGAAATATATTTATATAAGGTTTCTGTTTGGCCTTTGGCATAACGCGTAAAAACACCAGCTTTTTTTGCTGGTGTTTTTGCATGAAATTACAGTGATTTACTTTCTGCTTTTCCGGCCATCGCTATCGGCATAAGTGATAAATCCTTCCATTAAACAGTTATCTGATCGCTGCTGCAGCAGCCGCCATGGCTGTTCTGCTTGTCCCCAGCAATGTTGTATAGGATCCGTATCCCAGGGGAAGCAGATATGCTTCAATCGTACTTCCTGCGTATACATCATCACACCCGCCAATATAATAAATCCAATAGATATTATTAGAGTTACTGGCAATTATAGTAGTGACAACAGGCAGATATTCACTGTATTTAACCTCTGAAATCTGTACTACCTGAAGGCGTTTTAAATCAATGAGTTTGTCTCCGAATTTGGCCGGATTTTTTTCGAATTTCTTAAAACTGAATTCTTCATCAAGAAAGGAACTGTAATCGTCTATATTGTGCTCGAAAAAAAGCTGGTCATGCTCAGACAGGAAGTTGTCCGCTAACTCAGTAACTGTATAAGGGAAAGAACCTGAGGTACCCAATGAAGTAAAAAATTCCTGCGCATTTGGAGCATATTCACCCTCTATATAATTCCCGGTATAATCCATTAAATCTTCATTTTCCAATATCCTGGAACCATAACCATGAAAGAGTCCCTGTTTCCAGCCTCCCTGATATGTATATGGCTCATTATAAGTATTAACGGCTGAAAAAGTACCCTGCCCATCTGCCAGGCCGTCAATGGTATCTCCCTCATATTGCCCTACTCTGTCTACCTCGGAGAAATTAACCAGATAGGCGTTATCCTTTAATTTGCCGGCGCCCTTTAGCATACCATCCTCAAAACCGCCTTCATATATGAATGCCTTATCGTTTGAAGTAAATTGACCGCTGCCTGTTATTGCGGAATTATTTATGTCGCCGGAATAAATCCCTTCTATCTGCCGTCCCCTCTCATTTAAGGTATAAGCAAGCCCTTCTATCTTCCCTTTTCCAGAGGTGCAGTTATTGATAATATCACCTTGATACACCAGTCCGTCCATACCGGTAAATGTCCCGGAGAAACAGTCCCCGTTGACATCCCCCTCAAAGGTTCCCGTATATTTTTGCCCTGCCGCTTCGAGTTCCATGGGAAAGGATGCTACCCTGGCATCCGACAATTTCCCGGATTCAAAATTTCCCTCGCCGTTCCATTTGGAACCGTCAGGTTCTTCTCCTGTGAAGGCAGCAGCGCCCTCAGGAATCCCATCCTTGAGAAGGCCCGTATATTCCACAGCATAGTTTTCAGATGCCAGGCTGATTTCCAAAGGTTCGTTTTCCACTTCCTTTGAACATGCACTGAGAAGCAGTGCGCCGCATACTGCTGCAAAGATGAATTTCTTTCTCATAATATCCCCCTTTGTAAAAATACATCGATGTGTTGTATAGGAACTATTGTACCAAGTCTCCGGCGCGGCGGCCAGCCCTAAATACATGAAACTTTTGTTTTTCTAAAAACCGGGCATCTTTCCCGCTATTCTACTGCCTGATTAGCGCAGTATCGGAAAAAAACTGCCGGCCGGCGAAAGGAAAAAGGGAAGACTGCGCTGTAACGGCGACAGCAGAATGAAGCTTTATTGAAGATAACAGAAAAATTTTTATGGACTTGACAAAACCCGTCAGGCTCACTATACTTTCTCAAATTTCAGGAAAAAGCAATTGAATTAACCGTTTGGTTAATCAGTCAGATACCCGGCGGGAAGCAATAACAAAGCCGTGATGGTTAATGTATCGGAAACAACACGCAGATCCTGAAAAGAAAAAGGAGGAGTTGAGATGGAGTTAAGAGTGCTCAAAGGTACGCTGATAAAAAATCTTCTGACTCAGTACAGGCTTTGTGAATTTCTTGGGTAACTAGTTTCCGCACTGTGTATAACGGTATATAAAAAGTGTGCAGGCTGCCGTCAATGGTTCTTTCAGAACCAGACAGGCAGGCCTGCACACTTTTATTCCCGCGAGCAACGAGCCAAGTATCCATGCTTGCATGGATACTTGGCGAATGACGCGAGGGTCAAAGACCCTGCTGCTCTGCAGCGCTGCAAGTTTGATACCTCGTGGCTTGCAGCGAGGTATTTGATTTTCAGATGCCGGCTGATGCACCGCCGGCTGTTTTCACATATTAATAATTGGTATCCTTATCATAGAATGCCGTATAAGCGTCCTGCAGCTTTTTCAGGGTGGCAGGATCTTTTCCGCCCACAGGCTTTCCGTCCAGCTCCACGGCCCTGATGCAGAGTCCGCCGGAGCTGCTGATGATAATTTCATCCGCGTCCCTCAGCTCATCCATGGTGAAGGGCGCTTCCTTTGTGGGAATTCCGTTGGCCTGCGCCAGCTCCAGGAGATGCTTGAGCGTGATGCCGGGCAGAATCAGATTATCCCTGGGAGGCGTGCAGAGAACGCCGTCCTTAATCATCAGGACGTTGCTATGTGCGCATTCCGTTACCCGGTCGCCTCTGTGGAAAATGGTTTCCTGACAGCCTGATTCCATGCAGCGCTGATAAGCGATAACGCTGGGAATCAGATTCAGTGTTTTGATATTGCAGTGAAGGAAGCGGGTATCCTCCATGGAAATCAGCTTAAAGGCCTGATCCATAGGCACAAGTTCGCAGGGAACGGTAAAAATCATCAGGTTGGGCTTAACGTCCGCCGGAGGGAAATTGTGGGCGCGCAGCGCCGTCCCGCGGGAACACTGCCAGTAGAGCATGCCGTGATCCAGTTCGTTGGCATCGATACATTTCTGCAGCTCCTCCACCAGAGTTTCCCTGGGCATATCAAAGGGAATTTCCAGCATTTTGCAGCTGTTGTAAAAACGGTCCACATGATCCTTTACCGCAAAAATATGATTGTGTGCAAAGGTGGTTGCATCATAGCAGCCGTCGCCGAAGTATACGGCGCGGTCCAGCATGGGGATTTTCATTTCCTCAAGAGGGCCGATTTCTCCGTTGTAATAGCCTACATATTTCATAATCCATATCTCCTGTCTTTTATTTATATAATGATAATTGTTTGTAATAATTCAGACAGGTCTGAACTGTTACAATAGTTCTGTTCCTTCGTGGATGTTCAGATAACTGGCCTGCCGCGTTCTTTCACACTTACTGTTTTTTCTCTTTGTGACGGAGGATTTTGTATCCGCCGATAATCAGGGTGGGAAGCAGGTAGAAAAGGATGAAGCCATAGGACAGATAGGAATAGCCTTTTTCTATCAGGGTAACCACACCGATTCTGGAAAGCAGAAGGGCCGCAATCAGGGTTGCCACGGTAATCAGCCCGCGCTTGCGATCCGACATTTTGGCATTGCCTCTTTCCGCGAGAGCCACGTCAAAACGGTCGATGATCATATGGATACAGCCGGTGGCTGTTTCCACCAGGGTCCAGCCCATGACGAGGCTGAAAAGCCCCAGAAGCACCGGGCCGCCGTTTACCGCTTTAATCATTTCCATCCAGGGAGTAGCCACGTCCGCGCCTACAATCGAGGTGTCGCCGTAGAAGCACATCATTGCAAAATAGGAAAGGAACCAGGGAATTACCATCAGAAGCCCGGCGATAATTCCGGAAACCAGCGTTTCCTTCCGTTTTGTCTGCCTGGTCAGGGAAAACATGCCCATGGGGATTGCATTTATATTATAAGCCACATAGAGGATGCCTGTCCAGATGCACAGCGGGAGAGTAACGCTTCCGCCGACTGCGCTGGTATCCATGGCTGCAAATACCTGGGGGATGTTGCCGCCTTTTTTGACCAGTACAATGATGGTAAAGAGGATATAGCCGCCGTATAGGAGGACGGTGCCTACGGATTCAAATTTTTCAATGACCTTGGAGCCCTTGAAGTTCAGGAGCCCGCAGAGGAATACGATCACCACGGAGCCTAAGATATTCGGCAGGCCGACCTGTTCAAAAATGCTTCCTGTGGCCGCAGCCATAACGGCGATAAGGACAATTGCGATGAGCACGGTCAGGATGTCCATGACAGGCCAAAGCGGCCCTATGACCTGCCTGATATAATTTTTGTAGTCATAAACCTTGTAAATGCGGCAGATCTCAAAGGTCAGAAAGGCGAACAGCGCAAAGCCGATACCAATGGTCAGGCCGGAGATCCAGCCCATGGCGCCGAATTTAGCGCCGTAGGAATATATTTCACGCCCGGTAGCGTAGCCGCCGCCGATGAGAACGGACTGCAGGAGAACGCCCGGCAGGATGTATTTTGCGTAGCCGCCCTCATAAAAGTTTTTCAATGATTTCAATTTTCTGTACCTGCTTTCTTTTGTAATTCATTAAATGAATTATAGGATAAAAAATAGCTGGTTGCAAATTGGAAGATTGCATATTACAATAAGTAAAACTTATTACAAGCCAAGAAGGAAGGGAACAGGCAAGATGAATCTGAAACAGCTGGAGTATTTCGTGTCGGTAGCGGAAACCTTGAATTTTACCAGGGCGGCCAGGAAATGTTTTATTTCCCAGACAGCCATGACGCAGCAGATCAGGGCGCTGGAGGAAAGCATAGGGGTTCTTCTTTTTATCAGGGATAAGCATCATGTGGAGCTGACGCCTGCGGGCAGGGTATTCATGAATGAGGCGAAAGCCATTCTGTCCCGGTCGGAGGAAGCGGTTAAGCTGGCCCGCTCTGCGGCGGAGGGGTTTTCCGGCACCATATCCATCGGATTTATCAGGGGCTATGAGCAGAGCCTTTTTTCAGAGACGGTACGCAGCTTTCATGAAGCCTATCCCAATATTTCCATCCGGCTGATCCGGGAAAATATGAGTGCTTTGTACGGCCTTCTGGAGGACGGGGAGTGTGATGTGGCCTTTAATCTGTCACCGTATGTACATAATTACCATGAGCTGAGCCACCGTTTTCTGAAGTCCTATCCGTTGATGGCCGTGCTGTATCCGGGACATCCGCTCACCTCCAGGAAGCATTTGTCCTACCGTGATTTGTCCGGGGAGGAATTTATTATCATGCAGCCAAAGGGGCGGCCCAATGATGAGGCGGAGGAGGTTATCCTGTGCTACGACAGGGGCGGCTTCGCGCCGAATATTGTAAGCCGGGAAAAAGAGGTGCAGACCCTCCTGCTGATGGTTTCAGCCGGGCTTGGGATTGCCATTCTGCCGGAATATGCTGTCAGGTATTACAGAAATACCCGGAATCTGGTGGTGATTCCTATGCTGAAGGAGGATTTGGAGGAGGAAACGCTGGATTTTGAGGTGAGCTGGCTGACGGAAAACCACAATCCGGCAATCGAAAAGCTGCTGGAATGGGTGCAGATTACTAAGGTAACGGAATAAGTTCCTGCGTAACAAGGCGGTTGTCTGAATCGTTACGATTTTGTGCTGAATGGAGGAAAAAGGGCATAAACTGAATAATAAGCGAGGAAGACAGAGACAACATATGCAGGAAATAGTGATTGAAATTATGAATCGGTTCGGTTATCTGGGGATTGGGCTTCTGATTGTGGTGGAGACCATTTTCCCGCCCATTCCGTCGGAGGTTATCCTGACCTTCGGCGGATTCCTGACGACCTGTTCGAAGATGACCATCGCGGGGGTCATTTTTGTGTCCACAGCAGCTTCCGTTGCCAGCGCCTTTTTACTTTATGGAGCGGGGGCACTGCTGAGTCCGCAGCGGCTGGGAAGACTGCTGGACAGTAAATTCTGCAAAAGGCTGGGTTTTAAGAAGGAGGAGATTTCGGATACCCTGAAGTGGTTTGACGGCCGGGGCAGAAAGGCTGTCTTCTTCGGCCGATGTGTGCCGATTATCCGCAGCCTCATATCTATTCCGGCCGGGATGGCAAGGATGAACCTGGCGGTATTCACAGTCTTTACTGTGGCGGGGAGCCTCATCTGGGATACTGTGCTCGTTGTGTTGGGAGCGGTGGCGGGGGAATCCTGGGGGATTATAACAGAGTATCTGGATTCCTGTTCCGCTTTTATATGGATTGCCATGGGAACGGCGGCGGTGACGTTTGCACTGCGGGGTTGGAAGAAAAAAAAGAAGAAGGAACATGTGGTATGAGGAAAAGGAGGGGCGTGCGGCCCCTCCGGCTGTGTTATTCCTGTGTTTTATATTTTTGCACCTTTTCCTCCGCTTCCTCCCGGGTAAGAGAAAAATGCTTCTGGAGCTTTTCACAGATCCGCTCATCGCAGACGTCTTCCTCCAGATTTTCCAGAACCATGGCGCGGATGCCTTTTTCAACGCCGTCATTAAATATCATTCTCCCCAATGTCGTCATTGTAATCACCTCTTTCACGTTATCCAATTCATTTTTGTTCAGGAACTTGTCTGCAAACGTATATAATACCGCCTGCATTTTTTCCATTTCCAGCGGAGTTATGCAGTCCCTTGCCGTATACAGTATTTTCAGGCTCCGGATAATCCGCTCTTTAATTTTCATGCTGCCGGACATCAGCGGCGTCAGAAGAAGCGGTACAAGATCCGCTTTCGTCAGCGCCTCTCCTCCGGCCTTTTTCTCCTCCACAGCCTTGAAAAGAAGATCCGAATCCCGTCCTTTCAGCCGTATAATCCTGACACGGTACACATTAATGCCGGAGATTAACTGATAACGGGGGTTCTTGACGTTGGCGGAGCAGATGACATAAGTAATTACATCCACATTATGCGCCCGGCTGGTGGCGGCCTCGTATTCCCGGAAACGTTTCAGGTCTTCGTTTGTGATATGATCGCTTTCAAATTCGAAATGTATCCAGCTTTTTTCATTTGTCGCATAGTTGAAATCCTGATAAAAATGTCTTGCTTCCAGTTTCACGGTTTCGGTCGGCGCAATGTACTCCACTGTCCCCGGAATACCCAGCAGCGGCATCAGCTCTGCACCAAAATATTGGGCAGCTGTTTTCAGGCCCAGATCCTCAGAGTGCCAGACCGGCTTTTCCCCTGAGTTCTGTCCGTTGCTTTGTTGCGGTTCGCGCTCTTTTGCAAACTTATGATAGGGAACCTTCTCCTTGGAAGCTTTCCATGCGGCAGAGTTTGCTTCTGCTTTTTTCCTGCGTCCTTTCACACAGCCTCCGTTCCGTAAGCTATGTATAAAGTTCTGCCTGCCATATAATTATAACTGAAAATCCGACACCGGACAACCATATCTTACCTGTTTTTTGTGTTTTATTTTGTACTTTTTCCTGGTTTACCAGGCATGGTATTTTTGATTCTTGATTGGAATTCATGTCCGAGACGGACAGAAAAACGAATTAGAAGTATGACAATAAATGAAGATAGGGATTGTTTGTTCCGACAGACAGGGCTTTCACATAATTCCGGCCGCCGGTGTATTCCTATTTTAACAGTATACCTGTGATCATACAATTAATTTTTTATAAAATAAAAACCCGGATTGCAACTGTCAGCCAGTCGGCAGTGGCTCACCTTCAGTTTGGGCAGTAACAGCCGGCATTTCATTGAATCCATGCGGCCAGGCCCTGGTGTGGGCGGGCTGTAGCCGGCGGTGTCATCATATTAACCATATAAAAGGACCGCAATATTTAGTCATCAGCAAGCTATATTTCGCAAGCCCCTCCGGTAAGGAAACTGATATAATCAAAACAACAGTAAAGCGTCTCTTTTTCCTTTCGGAAAATGGTACGAAAGCAGCCGGAAAAGGGGCGTTTAAAATCTGAAAAGTGTGAACAGCGGAATCTGAAATATGGCTGGGAGGAAAATCCCCTGCCCGCTTAGAGGTCGTATTTTGTCCGCAAAACAGGAGGAAATGTATGAGAGACAGAGAAAAGGCCAGACAAAAGGCAAAAGAGCTGGTTGCCCAGATGACATTGGAGGAGCGCGCGTCCCAGCTGCGTTATGACGCTCCTGCCATTCCCAGACTTGGCGTCCCTACCTATAACTGGTGGAATGAAGCGCTTCACGGCGTAGCCAGGGCAGGTGTGGCGACCAGCTTTCCGCAGGCCATAGCAATGGCTGCCGCTTTTGACGAGGAGCTGCTGAAGACAGTGGGAGACGCGGTGGCAATGGAAGGAAGGGCAAAATACAACGAATATTCCAGGCATGACGACAGGGATATCTACAAGGGACTGACCTTCTGGTCGCCCAATGTGAATATTTTCCGTGATCCCAGATGGGGAAGAGGCCATGAAACCTATGGGGAAGATCCATACCTGACCTCACGTCTTGGCGTTGCCTATGTGGAGGGACTGCAGGGCAGCCAGGATGACGAATATATGAAAACAGCGGCCTGCGCAAAGCATTTTGCAGTACATTCCGGGCCGGAGGGCGTGCGTCATGAATTTGATGCCAAAGCAAGCAAAAAGGACATGTATGAAACCTATCTGCCCGCTTTTGAGGCCTGCGTGAAGGAAGCCGGCGTGGAAGCCGTTATGGGCGCTTATAACAGAACAAACGGCGAGCCCTGCTGCGGAAGCCCGACGCTGATTCGTGACATTCTTCGTGGAGAGTGGGATTTCCAGGGACATTATGTATCTGACTGCTGGGCGATAAGAGATTTCCATATGCACCATATGGTAACAAAAACACCGGAAGAATCAGCAGCTTTAGCGTTGAAATCCGGCTGCGATGTAAACTGCGGCATAACCTATCTGCATTTGCTGAAGGCTTATGAGCAGGGTATGGTTACGGAAGAGGAAATTACCCAGGCAGCGGAACGGCTTTTTACCACCAGATTTTTGCTGGGCTGCTTTGATGAAAATGAATACGATAAGATTCCTTATGAAGTGGTGGAATGTAAGGAGCATCTGGAACTGGCTCAGAAAATGGCAAGAGAGAGCATGGTTCTGTTGAAAAATGACGGAACGCTGCCTCTTTGTAAGGAAAAACTGAACACAATCGGCGTTATCGGACCTAACGCGGACAGCCGTAAACCGCTGGTTGGAAACTATCACGGCACCTCTTCCCGCTATATCACCATGCTGGAAGGAATTCAGGATGCGGTGGGAGATAGTGTAAGGGTATATTATTCCGAGGGCTGCCATATTTATAAGGACAGAGTGGAAAATCTGGGCTGGAAACAGGACAGGATTTCAGAAGCGCTGACTGTTGCGGAGCACAGTGACGTTGTGGTTCTGTGTCTGGGACTGGATGAGAATCTGGAAGGCGAGGAAGGCGATACCGGAAACAGTTACGCTTCCGGCGACAAAAAGGATCTGGAGCTGCCGGAATCCCAGAGAGAACTTCTGGAGGCGGTGGCCGGCTGCGGTAAGCCTGTGGTATTATGCATGCTGTCAGGAAGCTCCATTGACATGCAGTTTGCGGCAGAGCATGTGAACGCCATCCTTCAGGTATGGTATCCCGGCGCCAGAGGAGGTAAGGCTGCGGCAGATATTCTGTTTGGTTCCTGTTCTCCTTCAGGCAAGCTTCCCGTAACCTTCTACAAGGATCTGAAAGGCTTCCCGGCTTTTGAGGATTATTCCATGAAGGGCAGAACCTACCGTTATCTGGATAGAGAGCCGCTTTATCCCTTCGGTTATGGCCTGACCTACGGCAAGGTTTCGGTAAAAGAGGCTGCAGTCGTGGGAGAAATCAAAGAAGGCGAAGCCTTTGAGGTAAGCGCTGTATTGGAAAATAACGGGGATTACGATACCGATGAGGTGCTGCAGGCATATATCAAGGATCTGGAATCCAAATATGCGGTGCCCAATCACAGCCTTTGCGCATTTAAGAGAGTAGCCCTGAAAAAAGGGGAAACCGTACAGGTAACAATGCAGGTTCCTTACGAGGCTCTCATGATTGTGGATGAAGAAGGAAAGAAGTACGTGGACAGTACCCGTTTTGCATTATATGTGGGAATCAGCCAGCCTGATGCAAGAAGCATCAGCCTGACAGGCCAGGAGCCTGTAAAGGTGGATATTACCCTTTAAAAAATAAGGTAACAGCCCGTATGGATCTGGGCTGTTACCGCTGAAATCACTTTTTGGATCAGCGCGAAGCGCCGGCATGTATGACAGGCGCAAAATAAAGAATTCAGTCAGGGGAACCGGCAGTGTCAAGCCGCGTTCCCCTGTTCAGCGATTTGTAGGAAGACGGCGTGCAGTTTTTGGCAGTTTTGAAGATCCGGTTAAAGGTGGAAAGGCTGTTAAAGCCGGACTGCATGGCCACCTCGGTGATGGAAAGATTGGGCGTAAGCAGCAGCCGTTCCGCATAGGCGATTCTTCTGCTGATGAGGTATTCATAGCAGGATACGCCGGTAAACTGCTTGAAAAGCCGGGAAAAATGATACTTGCTGAAGCCCGCCCTGGCCGCCAGCTTTTCAATGCTCAGATCTTCCGTGCAGTGGTCATTGATATAGGTACAGATGGACATGAATTTTTCTATATATTCCTGCTGTTTGCTGGGGGAAATGTCAGGGAACTTATTCCCTTCGGCCATATCACTGCGTCCGAGGGCCACAAAAAAGCGAAGAAACAGGGAATAGACACTGGGCTCCCGGTAGGGATCCTCGCTGGTGTATTCCTTTTTGATTTCTTCCAGGTATTCACGGAGTGTTTCAGCAAGCCCGCCCTGTTCACAGGCCCTGATAAGACGGTAGGGGCGGAGGGTGTGCAGAAGGGAATCCATGCCCGTCAGGCTGCAAAGCAGAGAGTAGTCAAACTGCATAAACAGGCGTTCCCCCTCGGGCGGGGCGAAAAGCGAGTGCAGCTCTCCCGGGGGAATCAGCAGTATGTCGCCCGGCACAACATGGATGGTTTCCCCGTTGGTCCGGACCGTATAGTCATTTCGGACAGGCATGATAAGCTCCAGCGCTGTGTGCCAGTGGAGGGGGAAGTCTTCGGGATCTGTGTTGAGAAAAACCTTAATCCCTTTCATTTCCCGGTAGGCCACGGTTTCATGCGTGCCGTTCAGTATTTCTATCATTATGTATCACCTCGCCTTGCGGCAGTAATGGGGGCCGTATTTTTGCTATTAGTATAGCATCTGAAATGATAGCCGTAAAGTGTGAGAGCGGCTGGCGCTGCTTTACGCAGTGGAATATTGGTGTGGAGAAGGGAAGATATGGAAAAAGGGGAAAATATGATATAATTCGATTTAAGATTCTTTTAGTGTTTTTATATAGTGGAAGATTTATGAGCGTGGTTTGGGGCGCGGAAGGGAGCACTCGTGGATATTAAAGAATTGAGGATCGTGGATATTCAGCCGTCGCAGTTTTATATTTCTGAGGAGAAGCTGGAGCAGATTGGGCGTTGGTTTGAGCCGGGGGATTTGTCCGGGTTTGAGGCGGTGCCGGTGAAGGAGCTGGATGGGCAGGTTATTTTTACGGACGGGCATACCCGGGCTTATGCGGCCTGGCTTGCGGGACTTGAGAGGATTCCGTTGGTCTGGGATGAGGATGAGCTGGACTGGGAGGCTTACAGGCTTTGTGCGGATGCCTGCAGAAAGCGGGGAATCCGCAGTGTTGCGGATTTGGAAGAGCGGGTGATTTCGGGGGAGGATTATGAACGGCTATGGAATAACTGGTGTGATGTCCTGCATGAGGTTTTGGAGCTTCAGAGGGCAGACGGATTGGATTGATTGCAGGGGAAAGGATACGGGAGGATTGTTATGGAGAGGATGTTTCAGGAGGCAAACAGGCTGGTTTGCCGTTGGGATGGAGAGACGCTGATTGTGGAGCCGTGGGGAGAAAACGGACTGCGGGTGAGAAGCGCCATGCTGCGGGAGCCGGAGGATACGGATTATGCACTTTTGCCGCAGGAGAGGGCGGAGGCTGTAATCACGGTTGGGGAAGAGAGAAGTGAAATCAGGAATGGGAAAATTATTGGGGTGATGGAAAAGGGGAAAAATTCCGGCGCTGTGCTTTCTTTTTACAACAGTGAGGGGAAATTGCTTTTGGCAGAGGCGGGAGAGGATGGCGCGCTCAACCGGAGGAGCCGTTTTTTCAAGCCGGTCATCGGCGGGGATTACCAGCTGGCTGTGACTTTCGCATCCGATCCGGAGGAAAAGCTGTATGGGATGGGGCAGTATCAGCAGGATTTTCTGAATATCAAGTATTGCAACCTGGAGCTGGCGCAGAGAAATTCCCAGGTAAGCGTGCCTTTTCTGCTTTCCAGCCTGGGGTATGGTTTTCTGTGGCATAATCCGGCGGTGGGGCGTGCGAACTTCGGGGCCAATACTACGGAGTGGTTTGCCCAGAGCACGAAGCAGCTGGACTATTGGATTACGGCAGGAGATACACCGGATGAAATTGAGTGCGCTTATTCAGCGGTCACGGGCAGGGTGCCCATGATGCCGGAATATGGGCTGGGCTTCTGGCAGTGCAAGCTGCGTTATTGGAACCAGGAACAGATTCTTTCGGTGGCCGAAACCTATCATCAAAAGGGGATTAAGCTGGATGTGATTGTATGTGACTTTTTCCATTGGCCAAGAATGGGGGATTTCCGGTTTGATGAGGAATTTTTCCCGGATCCGGAAGAAATGGTGAAAAGGCTGGAGGAGCTTGGCGTGCAGCTGATGGTTTCCGTATGGCCGGAGGTGGCCTGGACCAGTGAAAACTATGAGGAAATGAAGCAGAAGGGGCTGTTGGTTAAGGCGGAGAAGGGGATTGATCTGGCAAAGCTTTTTAATGAAAACAGTACCTTTACCGATGTGACGAATCCGCAGGCACGAGATTATCTCTGGGAAAAATGCAGGAAAAATTATCTGGAAAAAGGGATCAGGCTTTTCTGGCTGGATGAGGCGGAGCCGGGCTTTACCACCTATGATTATGACAATTACCGCTGCAGGATGGGAACGCAGGCGCAGGTGGGGAATCTGTATCCCCAGCTGTTTACGCGGACCTTTTATGAGGGGCTGCGCAGGGAAGGGTTAGAGAAGCCGGTGAACCTGGTGCGCTGTGCCTGGGCCGGGAGCCAGAGGTACGGGGCGCTTGTCTGGTCCGGGGATATCCACTCTGACTGGAAAACCTTCCGCAGGCAGGTATGCGCGGGGCTGAATATGGGGATTGCGGGAATTCCCTGGTGGACAACGGATATCGGCGGTTTTACGGGAGGGGATCCGGAGGATGCGGCCTTTCGTCAGCTGTTGGTCCGCTGGTTTGAGTGGGGAACCTTCTGCCCGGTGATGCGCCTTCACGGCGACCGGCTTCCTGCAGAAAGAGTGACGGGAAAGGACGGCAGACAGCATCAGCATACGGGCGGGCCCAATGAAATATGGAGCTTCGGGGAGGAAAATGAAAAGATACTGGCAGCCTATATCCGGCTGCGCGATGCCATGAGGCCTTATACCAGGCGGCTGATGGAAGAAGCGCATCGGTACGGCAGGCCGGTGATGCGCTCCATGTTTTATGAATTTCCCGGACAGGAGTGCTGCTGGGAAATGAAAGAACAGTATATGTTCGGAAGCGATATGCTGGTAGCCCCGGTTTTGTACGAGGATGCGATGGAAAGAGAGGTTTACCTCCCGGAAGGCCATACCTGGACGCTGCTTCATGACGGTACGGCCTATGAGGGAGGACAGACGGTTTCCGTAAAGGCGCCGCTTTCCGTGATACCCGTATTTTTGCGGGATGGCAGCTGCCGGGAGCTGATTGGCCTGATATAACCGGCTGCATGCAGCCGGAAGCCATGATTTTTACCTGTCAGGCATGCGCCCGGAAACTGTGTTTTACCTGGCTGACATGCAGCCGAAGGCTATATTTTTTACCTGTCTGATTTTACAGGGAAATAAATGCTGTATGGTTCATAGCCCACATCATGCAGCGGGATGAAACGGATGCCCCGTTCCTGGCCGGTGGTGCGGAAGGTGGATTTCCAGCTTCCCCATTCCCGTTCATTATCGTGGACAAGGATCTGTTCCGGACGGGAGAGGTCGGGAACGTGCAGTGTGCGCTCCTCGTCGGTAAGACCCGCCAGCACTACGGGACCGTAAAGGAAGGCCGTCATAGTTTCATCATCGGGCAGGGGGCATGCCTTTACTGCTTTCGGCAGCAGGATGCGCACCACATCCCCGTCCTTCCAGGTGCGTTTCAGCGGGACAAAAGAGACGGCGTCGCTGCCGCGCCAGATTTCTTCGCCGTTTACCAGAATCTGTGCTTCGCCTGCAATCCACCAGGGGATGCGGATCTGGAGGGTCATTTCCACCGCCTTTGCCGTTTCAATTTTCAGACAGGGAACCAGACAGTCCGGCTGGGAAGGATACTTGCGGGTGTCCTCCAGTACGGACTGTTTTTCCGAGGAGGTGCTTGCAAGGTGGGAACTGCCTGTGAGCGGATCCTGTTTCTGCAGCAGGGTGACAGGAGTATCCTTTATGCTAAAGGTAACCTGGCTGTCACGGTACTGGCAGACGTAGAGCGTATCCTCCGACTGGTAGTAGAGTCCTCTGTTGAAAGCGGCGTTGGCCTGCACCAGCGTGCCGTGACAGCAGAAGAAATCGCTTTTCTGGCTTGACCAGCCTTTGCGGCTGCCCGCCTGCATGGGAAGAAAATAGGTAAGAAGCCCATGGGAAGGGTATGGGCTGGTAAAGCCGTGGCTTAAAGTGCTCTGCCAGTACCCCTGCGCCATCAGGCCGTTGTAAAGCAGACGTTCCTGATAATCCGCATAAGAGGGATCCCCGGTCCAGCGAAAAAGGAATCCGGCAAGCCGCATCATGTTGTAAACAGTGCAGTGTTCCTGTCCTTTTTGTCCAAGTCTCGCGCTTAGGCGTTTCATAGGCGTCCAGATTTCTCCACAGGTCTGTCCTCCGGTGGCGTACATTCCCCGGTCCGTTACGGCAAGCTTCCAGTAATTCTCCGCTATGGTACGCCATTTTTCATCCCCTGTCACATCATAAGCGCGGGCGCAGCCGATGACTTCAGGGATGGTGGTGTTGGCATGCATGTTTGTCAGCACATCTTCTCCGCGAAGGAGCGGATCGAACAGACGCTCCCTGTAATAACGCTCCATCAGCGTCTTATATTTTTCTTTTCCGGTAACGGCAAAAAGCTCCACCCAGATTTCCAGCATGCCGCCGGTCTCAAAATCCAGGATATCATTCATTTCTTCCCGGCTGAAACGGCCGGTCCAGTCGTAAAACCAGTCAGCAAAATTTTCAGCAATTTCCAGTGCAATTTCATTTCCCGCGTATTCATACATGTCCAGCAGGCCCATAAATACCTTGTGGATTGTATAATGGGGCGCCCATACCTGCTTCCCCTGGGCGATCCGGTACAGGTATTTTTCCGGAATCGGTCCGGCCCATTGTCCGCCGTTTGCCTTCTGGCATTCCGCCAGCTCGTCCACAATCGCATCGGCTTTGGCCTTGATTTCCTTGTCCCCTACAGCATGATAACGCATGGCGGCAGCGGACAGCCAGTGCCCCAGAAAGTGTCCCCGCAGCTGGCAGGTGGGAAATTCCCAGCCGCCGTGCATTCCTTCTATGACGTTGTCGGAAGTATCCCTTCCGGCCTCCAGATTGAAATTAAGCAGAAGAAAGCGGTTTTCCAGATGCATCATATAGCTTCTGTTTTCTTCTTCACGGCGCTTCAGCTCCGGATCATATAATCTGGTGCGAAGGCCGTCCAGTTCTTTTAAATGTTTGTTTGGTTTCATGTGTCCCCTCCTGTGTATCTTATTAAATGAAATCAACCGGTTTCCGCCTGCTGTTCCTTTGAAATGTGCCAGTTTTTAAGTGCGGAAAAAAGCAGCGGCGCGGCGGATATGCCAATATATTCATTATATAAAGGAAATCGGGAAGACGGAATGGACAGAGTGGCAGAAAGCATGAACAAAATGGAAAAAGTACGACAGTTTAATTTATTTCTGGTCAGATGGGAAATCAAAAGGCAGGGTACTTATGCAAATTTCTGCAAATAAAAAACAGGCTCTCAGGAGTGAAAAACGTTATTCTGAATAAAAAAAAGCGCTACAAAAGCGCCTGCCATTTTTTAAGAAAATAGTAAAAAAAGAGGAATTCCTTTCGCAAACTACTATCTTTTGCGAAAAGAAAATCCTTAATTTACAGGATAATCCCGATTGCTCAATTTGGATTTATTATAGAATAAGTTTTGTATTTTGTCAATCTATGTATAAAATATAAAGTTATTATCTGTTTTTCTTCCAAAAAATTTTTTACTGATGCGGCAGGCAGCCTGCCGGACAGAAATATTAATTTATGAACCGTCAAAAATCCCGTCAGAAAATGGAGGATGCCTATGGCAAGAAAAGGGGAAAATATTTATAAAAGAAAAGACGGCCGTTGGGAAGGCAGATACCGCCTTCCGGATACCGGCAGGAACCCGTATCGTTCAATATACGGAAAAACGTATCATGAGGTCAAGGAAAAGTTGATCCTTAAAAAGCAGGAGCTGGTTTTTAAAGATCAGAAAAAAATGCGCCTTCCATCAAAGCTGACCATAGGGGAAGCGGCCGGACTGTGGCTGGAAGAAAACAGCGTAAAATGGAAGGAATCTACCTACGCCACCTATCGCTCCATTACGGAAAAGCATATTATCGGCGCGCTTGACCGGATGCCGGCAGCCGCTTTTACCCAGGATGCGTATAGGGATTTTTTTGTGCGGCTGGAAGGAATGGAAAGGGTGGGAAAAAGGCCCGGTGAAAAATTTTCCCACTCCTACCTGCATCAGATTCATATCATATTCAGCCAGATTTTCCGTTTCCTGGATAGAAAATACCACTGCGGAATTCCGGCGTATCCCTGTCCGTCTGCCGGCGGCGTGCCACGGGTGACTGTCACGCCGCAAACCATGGATTTAAGACGGCTGGAAAAACGCCTGATTGACCAGGCCGGAAAACAGGATGCCACCAGCCTGGGGATTTTGCTGTCCGGCTGCTGCGGGCTTCGTATCGGGGAGCTCTGCGCGCTTCAGTGGGGAGATATTAACCTGGAACAGGGCACCCTCCGGGTGACGAAAACAATGCAAAGGATCCGCACATTCCAGAAAGGCAGGACCGGAACAAAGGTCATCATTTCGGAGCCGAAATCCAGAACTTCCAACAGGGTAATCCCGCTTCCGGGCTATCTTCTTTCCTTTCTTAAGGGAATGGAAGGAGATAGGAAGGGTTTTTTACTCCAGGGGAAAAAGAAGGAATACCTGGAACCACGCACACTGCAGTACCGTTTTCAGAGGATTTTGAAGGAATTGCAGATTCCCTGCTTTAATTTTCACGTGCTCAGACATATATTCGCCACAAACTGCATTGCCAGCGGTTTCGATATGAAAACACTGAGTGAGCTTCTGGGACATGCCAACGTTGCCACAACCATGAAAATATATGTACATTCCGATATGGAAAGGAAGAAACAGCTGATGGCGGGATACAGAATGGCCTCCTGAGGAGGTTGTTTTAAAGACCGTCAAAAATTTGGTCAAACGACACTATATATATGTAGTACAGACAAGCCTGCCGCAGGATTTCGCAAAAGATAGTATTTTACGAAAACACCGTATTTATACACAATTCGGATACTGCAGAAGAAAAACAAAAGCGTATCGGCCAAAAGGGATCGTGTATGAGGGAGGTATTCATATTATGTGTAAAACATGATTGAATATATAAATTAATGACGCACAAGGAGGAGAAGAAAATGAAAAGTAAGTCATTAAAAAAGGCGCTTGCTGCAATGCTTGCACTGAGTCTTGTTATGGCTCCGGTGATGGGAGTGAGCGCAGCGCCCGGTACCAGCGGAAATGATGCCACAGGGAAGGTTACCACAACCACAAACAGCAATGCGTCCACAGAATCGAATACTTCCGTTTCCGCAGCGGAGGCTGTAGTGATTCCTGCCACAAGCAGTGTAAAGGTGGGCGGAAAAGTCCTGGTTACAACAATCAAGGGAGCTTATATGTCCAAGACAATTCCCGGAACAGTAGTAATGACGGACAAGGCTGCTATAGCCGCAGCATACGGTCTGGCAGCAGGCGAACAGCCTTATGTAAGAATCTACGACATTTCTGAAAAGAAGAGCCCGGCCGCACTGGCAAGCATTAATGCAGCGGCAGGTGCTGTCGGCGGTACTGTGGTAGCTACCGTAAATATGGAACTTGGCAAGCTGGCAGGCGGAAAATTCTCTCTGCTGGCACAGGGCGGAGCGCCGATTACCATGGTATTCGGTATTCCAAAAACAGCGGTAAAGGCCGGCTATGCCTATGCAATGCTGTGCGTACGTCCCGGCGGTATGGTTGAGGTACTTCCTGATCTGGATACCGATCCGAATACCATAACCTTCAATACAACGGGCGGACTTGGCGCGTATGCAATGATTATGTATCCCGCAGCTTAAGCAGGCTGTTTGTCAATGCTGCAAAAATACCATAAAGAAGAGGTCTGGGAGATGATTGGCAGGCGGCTGCCGGTTATTTCCCAGTATTCTCGTAAAGGATAGATATGCTGTCTAATTGGAAGATAAGCAAATCGGCGGTTTATCTGCTGTTTATCATACTGCTGTGTTTCTGCCTGTGCCAGTATGGCCTGCAGAGATTGTTCGGCTTTTCACTGTTCCCGGATGAATTCGGCTATTGGGCCCCGGCAGCGGAAATGCTGGGCTGGGACTGGTCGGAATCCGTCTCATTGGGATCGTACTATTCCTTTGGTTACAGTCTGATTTTGACACCTGTTTTGTATTTTGTAAAGGACTCAATCACTGCCTACCGGACGGCGGTGGTTCTGAACATGATTCTGATGTGCGCGGGATTGTGCCTCCTGTACAGCCTTATGCGTATGCTTTTTTCCGGAATTGATAAAGAGAGGGCTGTGCTTATCAGTGGGATTGCCGTGCTGTATCCGCCCTGGATCTTTTATATGCAGATGACGATGACAGAAGCGTTACTTCTGTTTTTATATATACTGATTTGCTGGCTGTTGATACGTTTCCTGGAAAATCCCCGGGCGCTGACGGCAGTTTTTCTGGTGCTGGCGCTGGTATACATATATTTTGTGCATATGAGAAGCATTGGACTCATTGCAGCGGGAGGAATCACTCTGTTTATATGGGCTTTCGGCAGCAAAAATATCGGCCGCCGGAGAAAAATATTGCTGGTATTGGGGGTGCTTGTGTGTCTGTTCCTTTTGGGCCTTCGCATGAAAAATGTGCTGATTGGACTGCTTTACCATACAGCTTCCAGTGAGGTACTCAGCTATAATGATTATTCCGGTCAGTGGGACAAGCTGCGTTATCTGTTTAGCATACAAGGCTGGAAAATTTTTCTGGCAGGCTGTGCGGGAAAGGCGCTCTATCTGGGGCTGGCCACTTATGGGCTGGGATACGGAGGTATTTTTTTCGCGGTAAAAAAAGCGGCAGGCTCCATAAAAAGCATTAAAAACAGGAAGGCAGACAGCCGTTCCTATTTCTGGATATTCCTTACCCTGGCTTCTTTGGCCCAATTTTTTGTCACTGTTATTTATACTGTCGGCAGCGCAGAAAGCGGTAATGAACGGCTGGATTTGTTTCTTCAGGGCAGGTACAGCGAACTGATGGTTCCTGTGCTGATTGCGCTGGGACTCGCACAACTTCTGGAAAGTGGAAAAATATGGATGAAAACTGCGCTGACGGCAGGCGGGACGGCGCTGCTTACGCTGGTTGCCGTCTGTGTGGTGAAAGGCAGCAAAACCGGCATGACCAATATACATGGTTATACCATGCTTGGCATGAGCTATATGCTGAAAGAAGGCGCCTGCCAGCCGGCGGATTTTTTATGGAAGGCATGGCTTTTCGGCACTGTTCTGGCGGGCGCGGCCGCCCTGGTTGCGGCGTTGTGCCGGAAAAACAGGCAGATGAGCTGGATTTTAACGCTGCTGATTATTCTGGAAACGGCCCTGAGCCTGCAGGCCGGAGAACATTATATCTATATCGGCAATTCCTACGGCTATGGGGATGTGCGTATGGCGGATAAAATAAAGGAACTTACGGCATCACGGACGGAGCGTATTATTTTCATATATGAAGGCGGTACGCCTTATATTCAACAGGTCCAGTTCAGGTTGAGAGATAAAAAAGTGGACATATGGGACAGTCAGGAGCTTGAAAGCAAGTGGGAGCATCTGGAGGAAACGGACAAAGTGCTTCTGGAGTCCGAAAGCCAATATAAAGAAATATTTGAGGCACGGTTTGAAAAGAGCTGGGAAGCCGGCCATTTATGTCTGTATTACAATTCACAGTAAGAGCGGCGTTTAAAACCTGGCAGCTGCTGCACGAACGGAGGAAAGGGAGGCTGTTATGAAACTGATGATTCAAATCCCATGCTATAACGAAGCGGAGACGCTGGAGGTGGCATTAAACGATCTTCCCAGGCAACTGGAAGGCATTGATGAGATTGAGTATCTGATTATCAATGACGGAAGCCATGATGATACGGTGGAGGTGGCCCGGAACTGGGGCGTGCATCATGTGGTAAACTTTAAGCAGAACAAGGGGCTGGCCAAGGGCTTTGTGGCGGGTCTGGACGGTTGCCTGAAATGCGGGGCGGACATTATCGTAAATACGGATGCGGACAACCAGTACTGCGGCAGTGATATCGAGCATCTGATCCGGCCCATTTTGGACGGAGAAGCGGATATGGTGATTGGGGAGCGCCCTATCGACGATACGGAACATTTTTCTTATGTGAAGAAAAAATTACAGCACTTTGGCAGCTGGGTGGTGCGTAAGGCCTCCAACACGGAAATACCGGACGCCCCCAGCGGTTTCAGGGCTTTTTCCAGAGAAGCCGCCATGCGGATGAATGTGGTGAATGACTATACCTACACCCTGGAGACCATTGTTCAGGCCGGGCGGGAAAAAATCGCAATTTCCAGCGTACCCATCCGGACCAATGCGGAGCTGAGGCCTTCCAGGCTGTTTAAAAGCATATGGGGTTATGTGAAAAAGTCGGTGCTGACCATACTGCGTGCTTATATGATGTACAAACCGCTGATGTGTTTTACTTTGCTGGCGATTCCCAGTGTTGTGATCGGGTTGGGGATTGGGGTAAGGTTCCTGTATTTTCTTGCCAATGGAACTGGCGGGGGGCATATACAGTCCCTGATTCTGGCATGTACACTGATAATCATCGGTTTTCTCACTTTTATGATTGGATTGATGGCAGATGTGATCGCGGCAAACCGGAAGATACTGCAGGATGTGCAATATCATGTGAAACGGATGGAATACGATAAAGAGGAACCGTCAAAAGATGGCAGGAGAAAAGAAAGCGGGAAAGAAATTTTGTATTTCTCCGCAGACAGAAATGAAGAAGCGGCAGTAAGGTAAAGGAGACAGCTGACAGATGAAAGTAAAAAAAGTGGTACTGCAGTTTCTGTGCTCCGTTTTATTCGGGTGTTTTCTGACACTTCCTGTTCTGGCAGATGAAGCCTCGACGGCAGAAGAAAATAAAAATATTCAGGGGACGTTGATGATGACAGCAGCGGAAACCCAGGGAAGAAAGCAGCCTTCAGACAATGCGGAAGTGATGGCAGAATTGCCTCCGGGGACGCATGTACTGGTTACCGGGCCGAAAGAGGACGGATGGTATGAAGTCTATTATCAGGGAGAGAAGGTATTCGTTCCGGCAGGGGCGTTGACTTCGCCAGCGCTTGATGCAGAGGCTTTGGACAAGGAAATGAAGAAGGCGGAAGAAGAGGACATCGCATTTATAGAGTCATTGGAGATACAAAGAAAAGCAATAGCCAGATCAAAGATTTGGAGTCTGTTGATTAGCGTCCTGATCCTGGCGATGTTTATTACAGGTATTGTATCTGCCTGGAAAAAAGGGAAAAATGCAAAAGCGGGAAATGGTGAAAGATGAGTATAAAAAAGCCGAGAGTTCATGCAGTTGTGGTGACATACAACAGGAAAAAGTTATTGGAAGAATGCGTAAATGCTGTTTTGAAGCAGTCCTATCCGGTAGATAAGTTAATTATTATTGATAATAACAGCACGGACGGTACGGAAGCTTTTTTAAAAGAGAAAAAATTTCTGGATTTACCGGTAATTGATTACCATAAGCTGGAACAGAATATTGGCGGGGCAGGCGGTTTTTCCGAAGGCATAAAAAAGGCAAGGGAATATCAGCCTGATTGGGTCTGGATCATGGATGACGATACGATTCCTGCTGCCGATTGTCTTCAGGAACTGTTAAATGCGGATGCTGCAATCAAAGGGGATGTCAGTTTTTTAGCGAGCAGCGTAAGGGGAATCCATAATGAAGCAATGAATGTTCCTAAAATTAAGAGGGAACAGTTTAATGCCTATATTGACTGGTACGAATATCTGGATAAAGGAATCGTGCAGATTGCAAAAGCTACCTTTGTTTCTCTTTTGATAAACATTGAGGCAATTAAGAGATGCGGATTGCCCTGGAAACCGTTTTTCATATGGGGAGATGACTCGGAATATACGCAAAGGCTGATAAGGGATTATGGTCCGGCATACATGGCAGGCAAGAGTGTGGCCATCCATAAAAGATTTAGTTCGGAAGCGCTGTCGCTGGTAAAGGAAACAAACAGGGAAAGAATCCCCTTATACTTTTACTATTATAGAAATAATCTGATAGGCTTTTGGGAATACGAAACCATCGGTTATCGTTTCTTATGTATGGGAAAATTATTTTACGATTTTTTCTGCGTTTTATTTCAGGGCAAATACAAAGTGAAAAAAATCGGTGTGATAATCAGGGCGTTTTTTTCCTTTGTATTCGGAACCTATGACAGAAATGCCTTCAGAAAAAGGGCAGAAATATAAATCAGGTTTAGCTTCGGATAAGGCTGGTGAATGATGAACAATGATTTGGTGAGTATTATCGTACCCGTATATAATGTTGAAAAATATATAGAGAAATGTCTAAACAGCCTGTTTGGACAGACCTATCGGGAACTGGATATCATACTGGTAGATGATGGTTCCACGGATAAATCAGGGGAACTTTGCGACAGGTTGGCCAAAATGGACAAGAGGGTACGGGTTATCCATAAAAAAAACGGAGGGCTGTCCGATGCCCGGAACCGGGGAATAGATGCTGCCAAAGGCAGATACATTACTTTTATTGATTCTGATGATTATGTATCCGGGAATTATATATGGCACCTTTACAAATTGCTCATAGAATCCCAGGCCGACATAGCAATAACAAGAGCGATTAAAATCTATGAAAAAGAGGAAGCCGGGAAAGAGGATTCCTTTGAGGAAGCTGATACCTGCTGCTTTTCCCCGGAAGAAGCTTTGAAGGATATGCTGTACCGAAAAAATATTCCCGTATATGCCGGGGCGAAATTATTTAAAATGGAAATCTTTAAAAATATCCGATTCCCGAAAGGGGAACTTTTCGAGGATTTGAGCACAGTGTACCTGCTGTTTCATCAGGCGGGAAAAATAGTATTCAACCCGGTAAGGGATTATTATTATCTGCAGAGAAATAACAGTATTGTTAATTCTGAATTTAATCACCGGAAAATGATCCAGGTCAGTTCAACTGAACGGATAATAGCGTTTGCGCAAAAGTATTATCCGGGTTCTGTCAATGCGGCTAAATCAAAGTGTTTTATAACTACGCTGAACCTTTATAAAAGCATACCCGGAGGCAGGAAATTCAGGCAGGACAGAATAACAGCCAAAAAGGTGCTGAAAAAGTATAACAGAGATGTTTTTAAAGATAAAGAGAATAAAAAGCTGACCCGGATGATTGCCGGTTTATCTCTGATAAGCATTGAAGGCGTATGTTTAATCGGCAGGCTTTACCAATGGCTTTTCAGAAAAGGGATAATAAGGCTTTCAAAGCCGGTATAGGGAGTTTGGGTGCGTACATTAATATTAAAAAGTGACAGGGATTCCTTTGAAAAATATTATCTGAAAAAAATGAATGGGAAGGATGCGGCGGCGTTACCTTATTACAGACCGCTGAATGAATTTTTCAGATATTTGTCAGTACTGCACATGCAGAAATTAAAGCTGCCGGGAAGTTCGTTTTGGTATGGCCCCTGGAAAAGGCAAATCCATACGTTTGACAACGTTATTTTATTCGACAGAAATTATAATTGGAATATTATAAAGTACATTCATAAAAAAAATCCGGGCTGCCGGATAATCGTGTGGTATTGGAATCCCCTTGCACAGAGTGTCAGAGTTCCCGGGCGGTACAGAAAATACTGTGAAGAATGGAGCTTTAATATAGCAGACTGCAAGCAGTATGGTCTTAACTATAATGTCCAGTTTACTTTTTGGGACAGCATTAAAACATGGAATTCGAAAATGGAATACGATGCTTATTTTGTAGGCAGAGACAAAGGGAGAAGTGCGCTTTTGCTGCAGATTAAGGAGTTATTGGAAGATATCGGGAAAAAGGTCTGTTATATTATCATAAAAGACGGCACAAGCAAAAAAGGGAAAAATTTCTATTCTGCGCCGGTTTCATATGAAGAAAATCTGAAGAACGTTTCGAACTCCCGATGTATTATTGAGATTGCACAAAAAGGCCAGACAGGACTCACCGTAAGGTGTCTGGAAGCCCTTTTTAACGGTAAAAAGATAATAACAAATAACAGGGAACTGTCTTCTTATGATTTTTATAATCCTTCAGTTATATATGTTTTGCAGGAAAATAAAATATCACAGAAGGACATCAGGGAATTTTTGAATAAGAAAGCGGAACCGGTTACTTCGCAGATATTAAAAAAATATGATTATAAGGCATGGCTGTATAATTTTAACCTGCAGATAAAATGATAATTCTTAGTTATCAGGACGAAAAGATAAAGTGGATAATATAAAGGTGAAAAAAAGCACGAAAGAATGGAAAACTAAAGGAATTGCTGCTGCTTCTTTTATAACGGTTTTTGTAATACAGGCAGGATTGAATACACTGGTGCCATGTATGAGGAGCCTTCCGGATGAGATGGGAGCAGTTGCGTTAGCAGCGAAGGCAGCAGGCTATCATTGGGATTATGTGTTGACGCATCCATCTAAATACTATGGCAGCGGTACCTTTCCACTGCTTTATCCCTTTTTCATTTTTATAAAAAACCCTTTGGTTTTATATCAGTTTTTACTGGGGGTGGGAGCTTTTCTGCATGCCGTACCCGCCTATATATCCTGCCGTATAGTACAAAAGTACTATAGATTTACTGAAAATCAGGTGGAAATATATTTATTGGGGATTGCCTGTTCCTTTTTCACACCCACCAGGGCATCTAACATTGATAATGAGCCTATGCTGATAATGCTGTGCTGGATGATTGTCTATCTGGTTATTGCGCTCCAAAATGAGAAAAAAAGCAGGAGTCATATCTATTCGGCGTTGCTTTCAGCAGTTTTGGTAATTTCCTGTTTATCCCATACGAGAGCCCTTATTTATTCGGCGGCAATATTTATAGTAATTGTTGTTTATTGGATATTTACTAAAAAAATTCTTGTTAATCTGAAGGTCTTTTTACCTGTTTACCTTTGTGGTTTTACCGCTGTAAATATAGTAATTCAGTTTCTGAAGAAGATTTTGTTTACATATAATTCGGGCACAGTTGTTATAAATACCCCCGGTGAGGTAATGTCCAGTGCAGCCGTGAATATCCGTTCTGCATTCTCAAAAGTCGGCCTTCAGTCAATAATAGATCTGCTGCTTTGCAATATATGGATAATTTTTGTGTTTGGTTTTGGAATCCTGCTGTTTTGTGCAGGAGTAGTTTTTTCAGATACAATAAGAAATATAAAATGTCTGTATAAAGGAAACCTGAAATGTGTCGGGAAGGACGAATATTTTCCAATGCTGTTCTGTGTTGCAGGCATATTACTTTCTTTGGCTGGAGTGTGTGTTATATGGCTTCCTAATGCCATGGGAGTTCATTTGGAAGAAACGAATCTCTCCAGGGGGCATTTCTATTTGAGATATTACGGCAATTATTTTGGACCGTTATTTCTCTTCTTTATCATTCGGATCCGCAAAGCGGCAGGGACTGATAAAGGAAAATTAATCGAAAAGACCGCTTTAATAATTGCCGGAATTATGCTGATTATGGTTTATATACTTAACAGCTTTCTGGAAGAGACAAGCATGCATATCAAACACAGCCTGGATTGGTTTTATTATTTTGCCCCATTTTCGGGGAATATGGATATGTGGCCGGAAACATTACAGGATATCGCTTATTTTATATGTTCCACATTGATCTGTACAAATATTTATGTGCTGATAATTGTGCTTTCAATGATGAAAAAACAGAGAATGGTATTAATAATAGTGACATCAGCCCTGCTATGGCAGTATTCCTATGGAGTAGTTCACTTTGATTCGCCTTATGCTTCCAGTGAAAATTACTATCAGTCAGTCAATGCATTCTACAAATTAAGCATTGAGGAAACCGCTGTATTGGAACGGGTAAGCAAAGTATTTTATTGTAATGCAACGTACGGGCCGGAATATATCGTACAGTTTATGCTGCCGGAATATGAAGTGATTACGGATATGTCTTTACTGGATCCGGACTGTAAAAATATTATATTGCTGTCTGATGCCAGACTGGAAGCAGAACAGTTAAAGGGCGGCCAATTCAGTTTTGTTCAGCTGGATAAAAATGAATTTTTATATTTAAATGATCAGGACAAAGTGAACCTGCTGAAGAAAAAAGGATACGTATTCACGGACGCCAATTCATGAGATAGGAGAAAAAATGTTTCAGTTAACACATGAAAGCTGCATATATATAGGATGTCCTCCAATGCTTGAGTCCGGAGGCGCGGAATTGCTGCATCAGTTATGCTTCAGTCTTAAACAGAAGGGCTGCAGGGTATTCATGTTTTATGATTGCAGCCAGGAAGTATGTGAAAACCCCGTCCCGGAGAGATTTCGCATTTATGAAACAAAATACACCCGGCAGATAGAAGATCAGAGTGAAAATTTGCTGATATTGCCTGAATCATTGATTAATTCCTTACGTAATTACCATAGAATCAGGAAATGTATATGGTGGCTGGGAGTTAATCATTATCTTTTGCCGACAGAACTTCATTCCCATAAATATTTAAGAGTGGCCGGACATTATATCTTTAAATGGCTGCACTTAAGAAAAATTGTTACTTTTAGGGATATCAGGAGAGATAAAACAGCAAATTGGGCGCAGTGCTGGTATGCGGCAGGTTTCCTGGAAAGGAAGAAGTTACATAATGTAGCCTATTTGTCAGATTATATTGCAGATACTTTTATAGATTCCTATGTTCAAAGAACGGCCGGATTCACAGATACGGGGAGAAAGAATATCGTCCTGTATAATCCGAAAAGAAATACAAGATACATTCAGAAGCTGATAAAAAGAGATTCTTCTATTCATTTTGTGGCAATCGAAAATATGACGCGTACGCAGGTAATGGAAGCTATGGCCGAAGCCAAGCTGTACGTTGATTTTGGTTCTCATCCGGGAAAGGACAGAATGCCCAGAGAGGCCGCATTGCTGGGCTGCTGTATCCTGACAAGTACCTTGGGAAGTGCGGATTTCTTTGATGATGTCCCCATAATGTCGGAATACAAGTTTGAGAGGACAAACCGGAATATAGACTGTGTTTTACAGAAAATACATTATATTTTAGAGCATTACAGTGAAGAAATAAAAAAATACGATAAATACAGAGAATTTATATTACAGGAAAAGCAAAGATTTAACGAAGATATAGATAAATTATTTCTGTTAACAGAAGAGAAGCAATAGGATGCAGAACAGAAAATCCGTTAAAAAGAATTTTATATTTAATACTGTATTGACGGCAGCCACGATACTTGTGCCATTAATCACGTTTCCGTATATTTCACGGGTTTTATTGGTGGAAGCGAATGGAAGGGTGGATTTTGCAAATTCCATTACCACCTATTTTATTATGTTTTCTGCACTGGGCATTCCCACATACGGGATCAGGGCCTGTGCGAAAGTCAGGGATGACAGGGAAGCTCTGTCCCGGACTGCACAGGAGCTATTCATTATTAATATGGCAATGACAGGGCTGATGTATCTTGTTTTTCTGCTTTGCCTGTTTACCATCCCGCGGCTGCGTCAGGAAAAGATGCTGATGGCCATATTCGGATGCAATCTGTTACTGAATCCCTTTGGATTAAACTGGCTGTATTCAGCATTGGAGGAATATAAGTATATTACAATACGTTCGCTTTGTATTAAAGCAATTTCAGTCGTCTGCATTTTTACATTGCTGCATTCCCCGGAAGATTATTTGAAATATGCTGCAATTTTAGTCTTTTCAAATATTGGTTCCTGCTTTTTTAATTGGTTTAACGCACGGAAATTTATTAACAGGAAATATATCGGAAAATACGAGATAAAAAAGCATATCAAACCAATTCTTATTTTTTTTGCAACCACGGCGGCTGTAAGCATCTATTCTAATCTGGATATGGTAATGCTCGGCTTTATTTCGGGGAACAAAGAGGTAGGCTATTATAGCGCTGCGCTGAAAATAAGAACAGCTCTTGCCACGGTAGCGGTATCCCTGGGTACCGTACTTTTACCAAGATTGTCCTATTTGGCCCAAAATGGAATTTTGGAGGAATTCAGGAAAAATATTAAAAGATCCTTTGAATTTATGTTTCTTATATCAATTCCCTTATCCATATATTTCATTGTATATGCGCGGCCAACTGTTTTTATCATTGCAGGCAGGGCATATGAAGCTGCGATATTACCGACACAATTGTTGCTGCCGACAGTTTTCTTTGCGGGTTTATCCAATGTAACCGGAACCCAGACTTTAATACCTTTGGGAAAGGAGGATAAACTCCTTATTTCTATACTTTTAGGCGCTGTTACAGATATTATCTTAAATTTGCTGTTGATTCAAAAACTGGGGAGTTCCGGAGCGGCTTTTGCAACGATGATCACGGAAATAGTGGTACTGTCTGTTCAATGTATATTTATCAGGCAAATGCTGGCTGAGATTGAAGTTATCCGGTATTGCGTCAGGCCCCTGGCGGCCAGCGGGGCGGCGGTTATCCTATCCGGTTTTTGCGCTGGGGGAATCCGTGGGGACATGAAAGAAATCATTGTTTCTGCAGCGGTATTTTTTCTTGTTTATGCAGCAGTTTTGCTGTTCAGCCGTGAAGAAATGGTCATGGAACTTTTAAAAGAACTAAAACAAAATATTTCAAATAAATAATAAAGGGAAAAATTAAAATGAAAACGGATATTTTGATTATAGGGGCAGGAATTGCAGGAATAACGCTGGCCAGGAGGATGGCAGAAGAAAAAAATTTGAAAGTCCTGCTTGTAGAGCGAAGAAAACATATCGGAGGCTATTGCTTTGATTACCGGGATCCTAATGGAATTTTGGTGCATCGGTACGGCCCACATATTTTCAGGACAGATTCAGAACAGGTATATAATTTTCTGTCAAGGTTTACGGACTGGTATGATTATCAGCACAAGGTTCTGGCAAATGTGGAGGGGAAGTTATATCCCATGCCTATAAACCTGGACACGGTAAACGGATATCTGGGAACAAATTATACAAGTGAAAACGTTGCGGAATACTTTGAAAAGGTAAAGACGTTTCCAAAAGAAATAAATAATGTAAAAGACGCGGTAGAAAGTCAAATCGGTCCCGTTTTTTATAAAGCTTTTTTTGAAAATTATACAAAAAAGCAGTGGGGAGAAGCCCCGGAAAATTTACCTGCAGATATTATAGCAAGGATACCGATTCGTGCAAACAGGGACGATCGTTATTTTACGGCAAAATATCAGGCGATACCTGCGGAAGGATACACAGCCATGATGCAGAGGATGTTGGATCATAAGAATATTAGGGTACTGCTGAACACGGATTATAAAGAAATACAAAATGAAATCGAATGCAGCAAAATTTTTTATTCTGGTTCCATCGATGAATTTTATGATTACAGGTTCGGCAGACTGCCATACAGATGTGTATCATTTAAATTTGAAGAGCTTGGCGTGGAAGAATATCAGCCTGTCGCAGTGGTGAACTATCCCAATAATTACGGATATACAAGGATTACTGAATTTAAGCATTTTGGTAAGGGCAAAACAGAACATACGGTAATTGCGAAAGAATATTCAAGTGATTGTGGAGAACCATCCTATCCGATACCGGTAAAGGATAATTTAAAGTTATACAGGAAATATGAGGGGATAAAACAAGAAAATGTGATATTTATAGGACGTTTGGGCAGATACAGATATTACAGCATGGATCAGATTATAGAGGAACTTTTAAGCATTGCGCTTTAGCTCCGGATGAGGTGGTATCATTTGAACGGATGGAAGCTTGGAATCCGAAACGGGTTGAAAAAATTTTTTTCCCCTCACATTATGGATGACGGTAAAATAATTATCGATTATTATATTCGGATTATAATGTTTTTATATCCCTTGTTTGTTGTAAAGGAAAAATTATTTGGATTTATTTCAGGGCAGGTATTTCTCTTTACGGCGCTGACAGTTGTTACCGCTGCTATTTATCTTATTTTGACAGCTAAGAAACAGGCAGAGTATTCCATCCGTTTTAGTATACCGGATATATGGCTTCTTCTGATTTTTATTGTATTCGTGTGCAGAATCATATATGGTATAATCATTACGGGTGAAATTTCAGAAAACGATATATTTTATATCAGTTTGGCAGCAGCCTATTTTTTGCTGAAAGAGGTCAGGCGCGGTTACGAATATTATGTAAATGTATTTCTTTTTACCGCTTTTTTTGTCTGTCTGAGTTCCCTGTTATACCGGCTGACGGGAACGGAACTGATTCCGCTGGCAGAAACGGCTGTCAGTCAGCCGGAAGGAGTATCTTCTTATATATTGTTAACATCCTGTATGAGTTCGGTTTTTTATTGCATCACGGGAAAACGCTGTCTGAAAAGATTTTATTTTTTAGTGGCGTGGATAAGTTTTATCGCTTTATTTTTAACGGGTGATATTATCAGTATCGGAATTGCGGGCTGTTTTCTGCTGTTCATTCCCATAGTTTTCCCTGCAACGGTCAGATTGATTCAAAGGAATCTGTTATTATGCTTTATGTATGTTTTTATTTCAGGGAATATTCCGGTGCTGCAATATATTACGAAGGCAAAAAGTCCTGTCGATTTCAGCGTTCAGTACAGTATATATCTTTATATCCTGCTGGCTGCTGTTATAATTCCAATCAACAGATATTGGAGGAAAATACCGAAAGAAAAAGATCCTGAGTTGATTATTTTGAAGAAGGCAAAAAGGAAATATATCTGTCTGCTTTTGTTTATTTCCTTTTCGGTAATAAATTGTATGCTGTTTTCCATAAATACAGGAATATTGGTAAAAGCAGAGGAAAAGGGATTTGCCCGATATTCAGGCACAGCTTTTCGGGATTCAATATGCAGTCATGAAAGCTTTTTTTATGCTATGGCTGAACAATATGGACTTGTGGGAATAACAGGGGCTTTATGCCTTGCGGGTGTTTTTTTCTGTTTTTTATATCAAAAATGCCGTAAAGTGAATAAATCAGCCAGAGCCCTGATGCTGTTGGGGCTATTATTTGTAGGTCAATGCTTTTTCTTCCGGATTCAGGTTATGAGTGCGCCTGCATATATAATATTTTTAACCTTTGCAGTGCACTGCAGGCAGGATATCATTGGAGACAGAGCCGTTTCATGATAGAGGGAAAAGTTTATAGAAAGTTTAAGCGCGTCCGATGATTGGGCGGCAGGGAGAAACCATGGAGAAAAATCAGGAAGTTTTAACCCGACCGACTTTTACAATTGTTGGTATTGGGTATGTGGGGCTCAGCAATGCGATTTTGCTTGCACAACATAATAAAGTTTATGCCGTAGATATTGATAAGGAAAAAATAGAAGCCTTAAACAGGGGAGAATCCTTGATAGAGGATAAGGAAATTAAGGAATATTTAAAACAGCGCAGGTTATATCTGACAGCTACAGCAGATGCCGTTTTGGCATATAAGGAGTCCGACTTTGTTGTGATTGCGACTCCCACGAATTATGATCCTGTCCGGAATTATTTTGATACTTCTTCCGTGGAAAAAGTCATTGAAGAAGTATCGGCGGTTAACAAACATGCAGTCATTATTATTAAGTCAACAGTACCTGTGGGTTATACGGAGGGTATAAGAAAAAAATATAATACCACGAATATCATTTTTTGTCCGGAATTTCTCAGGGAAGGTCATGCATTGTATGATAACTTATATCCGTCCCGAATAATTGCAGGAGTCCCGGAGGAAGATGAGGAGATAAACAGGAAAGCCGGCCTGTATGTAAATTTGCTTCAGGAAGGGGCTGTCAAAAAAGATATACCGACATTGATTATCAACCCGACGGAAGCAGAAGCAGTAAAGCTTTTTGCCAATACGTATTTAGCGCTGAGAGTGTGCTTTTTTAATGAGCTGGATACCTATGCAGAAGTCAGAGGATTGAATACAAAACAGATCATAGAGGGCGTGGGCCTGGACCCCAGGATTGGTACCCACTACAACAACCCTTCATTCGGCTACGGCGGCTACTGCCTTCCCAAGGATACCAAGCAGCTCCTGGCCAATTACAGGGACGTGCCGGAAAATATCATAGAAGCTATCGTGGAATCCAACCGCACCCGCAAGGATTTCATCGCGGAGCGTATTCTGGAAAAAGCCGGATTCTACGAGGACGGAAACCGGGAAATACAGACGGCGGGCGGTAAAAATGTAACCATAGGTATCTACCGCCTCACCATGAAAACCGATTCTGATAACTTCCGCCAAAGCTCCATTCAGGGCGTTATGAAACGTTTGAAGGCCAAAGGCGCAACCGTCATTATCTATGAGCCGGCGCTGAAGGCGAAAGAATTTTTCGGTTCCCGGGTCCTGGAGGATTTTAAAGAGTTTACAGAAGAAAGTGACTGCATTGTGGCGAACCGCTATTCCGACGAACTGGCCGGAATATGGGACAAGGTCTACACAAGAGACCTATACCATCGCGATTGACGGTTATCCCCTCGGTTTGCGGCGCCGCCATTATTGCCGCCTGCAGTTTTTCAGCAGCTATTGCAACGGGCGGTTTTGCACATTTTTGACAAATAAATCCCCATATTTGACTGGCGTCTTTTCTGAAACCCGGCTATGATATAATTGTAGTAAAATTGGAGGATTTTCTCCTCCAAATGGTTGCATACAGGAGGGTTAGCAATGGAAGGAACTATGAAAACGGCGGTTATGACAGGGATTTCCCAGGTAGAGATTCAGGAACGTCCCATTCCCGTGCCGGCGGATAATGAGGTGCTGGTAAAAGTGGAGTACGTGGGTATTTGCGGTTCTGATCTGCATTATTATGAATCAGGAAGGATCGGGGATTTTGTCGTGGAACCGCCTTTTGTACTGGGACATGAAGCGGGCGGCACCGTAGTGGAGACAGGCGCGGGCGTCACGGACTTAAAGGTGGGCGACAGGGTGGCTCTGGAGCCGGGAAAGACCTGTGGTCATTGTGAGCATTGTAAGGAAGGAAAATATAATCTGTGCGAGGATGTGATTTTCTTTGCCACACCGCCTGTGGACGGTGTATTTCAGGAATATGTGGCGCATGAAGCAGGGCTTTGCTTTAAGCTGCCGGAGAATGTGAGCACCATGGAGGGCGCTTTGATTGAGCCTCTTGCAGTAGGCATGCATGCGGCGAACCAGGGAGGCGCACATCTGGGCCAGACTGCGGTTGTGACCGGAGCGGGCTGTATCGGTCTGTGTACGCTGCTTTCCCTGCGCGCTATGGGCGTTTCCAAAATCATTGTGGTGGATGTGATGCAGAAGCGTCTGGATAAGGCGCTGGAGCTGGGCGCGGACTATGTGATTAACGGAAAAGAAGAGGATGCGGTGGAACGGATCAGGGAACTGACCGGAGGAAAAGGCGCAGACCTGGGAATCGAGACGGCGGGCAGCCAGATTACCGCGTCCCAGCTGATCCGTGCGGCTAAAAAAGGCGCTGTTATCGTATTTGTTGGCTACAGCGCAACAGGTGAGATGACCCTGCCCATCGGTATGGCGCTGGATAAGGAACTGACCTTTAAGACCGTATTCCGTTACCGGAATATTTACCCTATGGCCATTGAAGCCGTGGCAGGAGGCAAAATCCGTATCAAGGACATCGTTACAGATTACTTTGAGCTGGACGACATAAAAAATGCACTGGATTCCTGTGTACATAACAAAGCGGATATTGTAAAGGGCGTTATTAAGGTCTGCTGATATTTGCCGCAAATATAAAATGAACAGGGCGATGTTCCTCAAAAGGAAGCATCGCCCTGTTATCGTTTCATATTATCGCTTCATATTATCGTTTTATATTTATCGCTTCTATTATCGTTTTTATTATTGCTTCATACTATGATTCGTCAAAGCTTACCTTTTCCCCATTCACCAGGAATCTCTCTTCAAATTCCTCAGCAGGCATGGGCTTATAGTATACATAGCCCTGCACATAATCGCAGCCAAGTTCCCTGAGAAAATCTACATACCCCCTGGTCTCCACGCCTTCGGCGACGGATTTCATATGCAGGGCCTGAGCGGTCTTAAGGATATTGCGGATAATTATTTGCTCCCGGGTATCATTTTCATTCATGAAAAGAGAACGGTCAATTTTGAGGGTGGAAAGGTCCACATTCGTCAGGACGCTGAAGGAAGAGTAACCGCTTCCGAAATCATCCAGCGAGCAGGAAAAGCCGAAATCCTTTATTTCCGTTACGACCCTTTTTACCCGTTCCACCTGGTTGAGGACGATGCTTTCCAGCAGCTCGAATTCAATGCAGTCCTTGGGACAAGGGTCTTTGGCGTAAACCTTCTGGTAATCTTTAAAGAAATAGATGTATTCAAAGGCACAGCGCGACAGGTTGACGCTGATACAGATTTTGCGGCCGTATTTTTCCTTCCATTGGTTTATCAGCCGGCAGACCTTGCCGAACAGGTAGAGATCCACTTCCTCTATCAGGCCGTTTTCTTCCAGGCTGGGGAGAAAATCACCCACCGGGATCATTCCCTTTTCCGGATCGATCCAGCGTACAAGCGCTTCGGCGCGGGTAATCTCCCCGGTCCTTAAATCCACCTTTGGCTGCAGGTAAAGCTTTATATGCCCGGCCTCAATGGCAGGCAGGAGGTTCTGCGCCAAATCAAAGGCGAGCAGGTTGTTGTCCCGATAGGTCACTCCGTATACTTCAAAGTGGGAATTGCGGTAAGGGCTTTGCGGACATTCGTTCCGGCAGATATCCGCATTGTACTGTGCGGTATAGAAATCCACGGGTTCCTCAGGAAGCGGGAAAATTCCCAGCCCGGAAAAAATTTTACCCTGGAAGGGTTCATAGGGCATGTCCCTGACAATCCGGTTCATTTCTATCACCCGGGCGAAAAGGGCATCATAATCGTCGGGAAAACGCATGAGGATATTGTAATAGTCCAGGTAGATCCGGGCAATGTATTCGCCGTCCTCCAGCCAGTCCTCTAAAACCTCATATACTTTTTCAATCAGAAGGTCTCCTGTTTCGCGGTCATAGAGACGGTTAAAAATACGGAAGCGTTTAATCTTCAGGCTGACCAGTGCGTAACCGGGGATGCGGGATTGGCATACTTGATTATATTTATCCATGAGCCAGGGCTCGTTTTTCATATCCTTCATTGTTTTTTCCAATTCTGAAATAAGGGTGCGGTGTCATGGCCGATTTTTATTCCCGCGAGCAACGAGCCAAGTAGCCATGCTTGCATGGATATTTGGCGACTGCCGCGAGGGTCAAATACCCCGCTGCTCTACAGCGCTGCAAATTTGATACCCCATTGCTTGCAGCGGGGTATTTGATTTCTATAACAAGTATTCTAGCATATTCCGTATCGGAATTATAGTGATAATTCTGCGAATTTTTATCTTAATCTGCCTTAGCGAAATTCTGCCGGAATCCTTGACTCTTCCCTGCAAAAAGGCTATGATTAGCATATAGACATAAGGAAAAACATGGTTCCCGTAAACAGCGTTTCAATGATGGAAAAGAGGTTGAGGATTATGATGGGAACAATTTTTGTTTTGTTGGACGGCGTTTTTCTTTTGTTGCTTTTTGCCTGGCTGGTAAGGGAGACGGAGGCGGGAAAAGGCTTTTGGAGTAAGGCATATCACATGCTGTTGCTTTCTCTGATGAAGGTGGATATTGCCATGGCTCAGGGAATGGAGTATGTCCGCATCAGCCTTTCACATATATTCAAAAGCTACCGGTACAATACCATCGGCGCACAGCGTATCCTTCAGAAGGAGCAGCGGTTCAGGGAGTTTAAGCAGGAGCTGCACGGCGGCCAGGAGGTTTATAAGAAGAAAGAAAAGTATAACAGAAAGATTCTGGAATAGATATAATCAGGTTGCGGCGTATCGCCGCAGAAAAGAAAGTTACGGCAGGCCGCGGAATCCATCCGCGGCCTTTCTTCGTGTCTGAAAATGGCGGGATGTACAGGGATGCTGCCGCCGTTTTTTTCTGCAGGGTTATTTTATATTTTTATCAGGAAGGGTAATAGTTTATGATTTATGTCAGTACATGATTTCGGGGAGACGGCGCATACTAATTTTGTGAAAATGAAGCGGCTGCCCGGCAGAAACTGTTAAGGTGCCGGACAGTTACAGAATCAGTATGCCGGATGCAATGTGGCGTGAGTGTCCGGGGGAAGCAGGGGAAAGTGAAAGAGATATCATTTGATGCCGTTTATTATGAACCTGAGAGTCTGAATTATGAGCTGGGGAGGCAGTTGGAGGAGAAATTTGCGGGGGTGCCCTGGATACCGATTGAGAGCCATAATTCTATAAAGGAGATGCAGGAGAAGCCGAATTCGGAATTTGGGCGTATGAAAAGAAATCTGATCGTGGGAATCCGAAAGACACATAAATATACGGAAAATCATAAGGTTTCGGATTATCTGGTGCCTTATACGTCTTCGGGGTGTACTGCCATGTGCCTTTATTGTTATCTTGTGTGTAATTATAATAAATGCGCGTATCTGAGGCTGTTTGTAAACCGGGAGAGCATGCTGGACCGGATTATCAGGCGGTCGGCAAAGGAGCCGGGGCGGACTTATGAAATCGGCAGCAACAGTGATCTGGTGCTGGAAAATACGATAACAGGAAATCTGCTTTATACGATTCCCCGGTTTGCCAGGGAGGGGGAGGGGTTCCTGACTTTTCCCAGCAAGTTTCATATGGTTGACCCGCTTTTGGCGCTGGAGCATAGAGGAAAAATAATCTTCAGGATGAGTGTGAATCCGCAGGAAATTATCAGCCGGATTGAACTGGGAACCTCTTCCCTGAAGGAGCGGATCGGGGCGGTAAACCGTATGTGTGAAGCCGGTTATCCCTGCGGGCTGCTGATTGCGCCGGTGATTCTGGTGGAGGGCTGGAAGGGGCTGTATACTGGACTTTTGGAGGAGCTCGCACAGAGCCTTTCCCCTAAAATGAAAAAGGAAATGTTCCTGGAGATAATTCTTATGACATACAGCTATGTGCATCGGGCAATTAATGGGGATGCTTTTCCCAAGGCGCCGGATTTGTATCAGCAGGAGCTGATGACTGGGCGGGGCAGGGGGAGGTATTGTTACCGTCCTGAGGCCAGGGCTGAGGCGGAAGAGTTTCTCCGGAGGGAAATCAGAAGGGTTCTGGGGGATACGCCGATTCTTTATATCAGCTGAATCGGGGCAGCTTAAGCCTGTGAATTGCCATAGCTATCAGGAAAGATTTATCATTTATGGTGCGCAGGGGCTGTTGCGTTATAACGGAAAGAGGAATATAATAGGATTTAGATAAATCATACTAAAAAGGTAGGAATTATCTGAATCCTATCTTTTTGCAGTCCTGTATGGTGGTGAATGACAAAAAGATTTTGAAATTCTTATGAAAGGAGAATATTTGAATATGAAAAAACTGGAAATTGAAAAAGTAACCGGCCGTGAAATTATTGATTCCAGGGGCAATCCCACAGTGGAGGCTGAGGTAACGCTGGCCTGCGGCGCTATGGGGCGCGCAGCGGCCCCCAGCGGCGCATCCACCGGAGAGTTTGAGGCGCTGGAGCTGAGGGACGGCGACAAGGGCCGTTTCGGCGGAAAAGGTGTGACCAGGGCGGTACATAATATCAATACTGTGATTCGCGACACGCTGAAGGGAATGGACGCTTCCGATACCTATGGCGTGGATAAGGCTATGATTGACGCAGATGGAAGCGAGGATAAATCCAATCTGGGCGCCAATGCGATCCTGGCGGTATCCATCGCCTGTGCGAGAGCGGCTGCCGCAGCCCTGGAGCTGCCGCTGTATCGTTTCCTGGGCGGCGTTTCAGGCAACCGGCTGCCTGTTCCGATGATGAATATCTTAAACGGCGGCGCGCATGCGGCGAATACGGTGGATGTACAGGAGTTCATGATCATGCCTGTGGGGGCGGAAAGCTTCCGGGAAGGCCTGCGTTGGTGCACGGAGGTGTTTCATGCGCTGGCAGCGCTTTTGAAGTCCCGCGGGCTTGCAACTTCCGTAGGCGATGAGGGTGGCTTTGCGCCGAATCTGTCCAGTGATGAAGAAGCGATTCAGTTAATACTGGAGGCGGTACGGAAAGCCGGCTATGAGCCTGGAAAGGATTTTGTCCTTGCCATGGACGCGGCGTCAAGCGAATGGAAGGGAGAAAAGAAAGGGGAATACCTGCTCCCCAAGAGCGGGAAGAAATTTACCTCCGGGCAGCTTGTGGCTCACTGGAAAGCGCTTTGCGAGAAGTATCCCATCTATTCCATAGAAGACGGTCTGGACGAGGAGGACTGGGAAGGCTGGCAGATGATGACAAAGGAGCTGGGGGACAGGGTACAGCTGGTAGGAGACGACCTTTTTGTTACCAATACACTGCGTCTTGGCAAAGGTATTTCCCTGGGCTGCGGCAATTCCATCCTGATCAAGCTCAATCAGATCGGAAGCGTTTCCGAGACTCTGGAAGCGGTTAAAATGGCCCATAACGCGGGTTATACTGCAATTGTATCCCACCGCTCCGGCGAAACGGAGGATACTACCATTGCAGACCTGGCGGTTGCACTGAATACCTGCCAGATCAAGACCGGCGCGCCCAGCAGATCGGAGCGCGTGGCAAAGTATAACCAGCTGCTTCGAATCGAAGAAGAACTGGGAAACAGCGCGGTTTATCCCGGCGCAAAGGCATTTCATATAAAAGAAAGACGGTGACAGTTTCAAGCTGCATCGGGATACTGTGGAAACGGGCGGCAGAAATGCGGCCCGTTTCCGCCTTTTGGGATGGATTCTGGCATTCCTGAATCACTTTCTTGCGGTCTGCGCGGCGGCCTGCGTGGTAAATGGGAAGAGCGGACGTATCTGTACTGAAAAAGACCAGAATTCTTTCAGAAAATATGTCAGATCGTTAAAATTATGTGCAAGATATCAAAAAAGATGATACAATGGAAGAATACTTGATGGAGTAAAAGCCCTGTCAGGTGTTTTTTGATGGGGGAAAGGAGCATATCATGGGAGAGAAGGGAGCTGAACCGGCGGAGAATTTCCGGCCGGATCAGCAGAAAGTGCGATGCTATGTCGGAGTGGGGGCTTCCGCAGGAGGTGTGGAGGCTTTACAGGAGTTATTTCAGAATATGCCGGTGGACACAGGGGCGTCTTTTATTGTTGTCCAGCATCTGTCACCGGATGCCGTGAGCCTGATGGATAAGATACTGCAGAAATCCTCCAAACTGCCGGTGCAGCTGGCTGAAGAGGGAGCAGAACCCAAGCCGAATCACATTTACTTAAATCATCCGGGAAAAACATTGACCATAAAGGAAGGACGGTTCCATCTGGAATCGGTCCATGACCGGAACCAGCTTTACCTGCCCATTAATCTGCTGTTTCAATCACTGGCTTCGGTAAGCGATGTGCATGCCGTGGCTATTATTCTGTCAGGAAGCGGCTCAGACGGAGCCATCGGGATTGGATCTGTCAAAGAAAACGGCGGGCTTGTAATTGTCCAGAAGCCGAGCGAGGCCCAGTATGCATCCATGCCGCAGAGCGCCATTTCCACAGGTATGGTGGATTTGACCCTGAATGTGTCGAAAATCGGCTCTTCACTGAGGGAATATCTGAAAAATCCCCACATTCAGTCCATGCACCAGGATGAGCTGGAGCATATGGAACTGGCTGAGGATTATTCCTGTATACTCAATGCCATCAGCCTGTATTCGGATATTGATTTTACCATTTATAAGACGAATACGATTTACAGAAGGATCGAGCGGCGTATTGCCCTCAATAAATTCCATGGGATGGGAGAGTATCTGGACTATCTTCTCTCCACGGAGGAGGAGCGGGCACAGCTATACAGGGATCTGCTCATCGGAGTGACCTCTTTTTTCCGGGATGAGGAAGCGTTCCGCCATTTGGGAGAGAATGTAATTATCCCGATCTTAAAGAAAAAGAAAGCGATCCGTGTGTGGAGCATCGCCTGTTCCACGGGCGAGGAGGCGTATTCCCTGGCAATCCTGCTCTGCGAATGCATGGAATTCCTGCATATTTCCGCAGACGTCAAGATATTTGCCACGGACGTGGATCAGAATGCAATAGCCACGGCGCAGAAGGGAATATATTCGGAAAGCCTTCTGGAAAACATGGATCAGGCAATGCTGGATCAGTATTTCGAGCATACCAGCGGCGGTTATCTGGTCGGTGAAAAAATCCGTAAAATGATAGTTTTCGCAAAGCATAATATTTTCAGGGATGCTCCTTTTTCCAAGCTGGATCTGATTGTCTGCCGGAATATGTTCATTTATGTGAAGCCGGAGATGCAGCAGAAGGCGCTGGCGGCATTTTATCAGCTTCTGGCAGAGGACGGTTATGTGTTTTTGGGCAGCAGTGAATCCATGGGTGATATGGACGAGGCCTACAATCTGCTGGACAAGAAATGGAAGATTTATTCCAAAAACAAGAACTATGCAAAGAAAGATATTTCCATGTACCCTGCGTTGAATATGAGCGGGAACTTTTTAACGCATCAGCCGGAACGGAGCAAGAGGGAGCGCAGTGTGCAAAACGGCCTGCGTTCTACAGGCATTTCCGAGAAGCTGCTGTTTGCCATGGCGGGACCATCGGTGCTGCTGAATGAGGACTGTAAGGTCGTACAGGTAATCCAGGGCGGCGGACAGTATATGAGGATGCAGGACGGACAGTTTGACGGAGGGCTTAATTCTTTTTTCTCCCCCAGCCTGGCTGCCTTTATCAATAGTATGCTGCTGGATTCCCGGAAGATATCGGACGGCATCGTGGAAAGGCGGGCTACCGGCCTGTCGGATTATCCCAATGAAATCCTGTGCGTTAAGGTGCGCTATTTTAATCTGACAGAAGGGGAATATTATCTGGTACAGATCAAGGCGGAGGAAAAGCCGAAGAAGGTGGATAACCTGCTGGATCTGCGGGAACTGAAGGACAGCCGGATCCAGGCGCTGGAGACCGCGCTGAATGAGAGCAACTGGAACCTGAAGCTGGCGGTGGAGGAATCTGAGTCCCGCAATGAAGAGCTGCAGGCCACCAATGAGGAGCTGCTGGCATCCAATGAGGAACTGCAGAGCACCAATGAAGAGATGCAGTCGGTCAATGAAGAGCTTTATACGATAAATGCCGAATATCAGAATAAAATCGTAGAGCTGACCACTGCCAATGCTGACTTTGATAACCTTCTGCTCAATGCGGATGTGGGCGCGTTGTATGTGGATGAAAAGATGCACATCCGTAAAATTACGCCCATTATGCTCCAGCATACGAATCTGCGGATTACGGATTTGGAACGTCCGGTGAACCAGATTAATTTTCTGGATTCCTATCCCGACTTCAGGCAGGATGTAACCGATGTGTCAAGACAGGGAAAAATTGTGGAGAAGGAGATTACGGATCAGAATAACGTAATCTGGCTGGTGCGGATCCGTCCGTATTTTGACCATGCTCATACCCCCAAGGGAGTTCTGGTATCCATGTTTGACATTACCAAGCGTCTGGAGGCGGCCAAGTTCGACCTGAAGCATCTGACGGACAGCGTCCCGGGCGGCGTGCTCCGTCTGAGATTTGACGATATACTGGTAATAGAATATGCAAATGACAGCTTTTTTGACCTAATCGGTTATTCAGCAGAGGAAATGCGCCTGGATTTACATAATCGTTTCGATAACCTCCTTCACGCCTCGGACTGGGTGGAATTAAAGGACGAAATCCGGATGGCTGTTTCAGACGGCAGGCTTCTTAAGGCGGAATGCCGCCTGTGGCAGAAGGATGGGATGAGCCGCTGGTGTTCCATGCAGGCTGTGGTATTCCGGCAGGAGCATCACATTGAACTGCAGTGTATTGTTACGGATATTTCTCTGATTAAGGAGTATGAAGAACAGCTTAAGAAGGAACGTGATTATTATAATAAGCTGTACCAGAACGTGGTCTGCGGAATAGTGCAGTATGAAATAGAGGATAACACACTGCGCTGTTATAATGCCAACAGCGAGGCGCTCCAGATGCTGGGATATGAATCCATGGAGGAGTTCCGCAGGCAGACGGCGCAGACGCTTCCCGAGGTATCTGTTTCTGAGGATGCGGATTATATTCGGCGCACGCTTCTTTCACTGAAAAAAGAAGGGGAGTGCGTTAAATTTGAACACCGGGTTTATACAAAGCATGACGGTGTACGCTGGGTAACGGGAGTGGCGAAGGTAATCATCACGCCGGACGGAAAGACGCTGATTCAGAGTACCTTTATGGATACCACGGAAAGAAAGCGTGCGCTGCAGCAGGTAGAGGCGGAGCGCGACAGGTATGACAGACTCTATAAGCTGCTGTATAATACGGCGGTTTGCGGAATCGTTCAGGTGGATATCAGAAGTAATAAAATCCTGAGCATTAACCGGATTGCGCTTGATGTTCTGGATGAAAAAAATGAAGCGGATATCGAAAAGCAGCTGTTTAATGAGAAGCCGCAGGACGAACACCAGAATTGTCTGGCAAAGATCGGCGCCTTCATGCATTCCCTGGGCAAGCCGGGGGAACAGAGGGAGGTTCGTTTCAACCTGACGAAGAAGGACGGAGGCTCCACTACCATCGAGGGAACCGCCAACTGGATTATGGAGGATAAAAGCGCTGCCATCGTCCAGTTTACCTTCCTTGATGTGACGGAACGGGAACGTCTGAAGGAAGCGCAGATGGAGCTGGCGGTCGCGATCCAGTCCAATGCGGCTAAAACAGGGTTCCTGTCAAAGATGAGCCATGAGATCCGCACGCCTATGAACGGTATTATGGGTATGATCGATATAGCGAGGCTGAATCTGGACGACAAAGACAAAATTACGGACTGTCTGGATAAAATGAAGCTTTCCATGCAGCACCTGCAGATGCTGGTGAATGATGTGCTGGATATGTCCAAGATTGAGAGCGGGAAGATGGAATGCCGGGAGACTGCCTTTGATCTGCGTTCGCTGTTGGAGGAAATCATCAGCGAATACAGCTTCTCCGCTTCCAGGAGCGGGGTCGGCCTGACACGGGCTATCAGCATCCGGCATTCCGGCGTGGTTTCAGATCCGGTTTTCCTGCGGGAAATTTTGGGCAACCTGCTGAGCAATGCCATTAAGTTTACCCAGTCCATGGGGATGGTGGTGCTGATTGCGGAGGAGACGCCCGGGGACGACGAACAGGCGGAATTCACGTTCCGTGTCAAAGATTCGGGCTGCGGCATCAGTGAGGATAACCAGGATGTGATTTTTGAAGCGTTCGAACAGGGAGACGGGGAAAATATCAGTAAAGTGCCCGGCACAGGGCTGGGGCTTGCTATCTGCAAGAATCTGGTGGAGCTGCTGGGAGGCACCCTCCAGATAGAAAGCCAGGTGGGGGCCGGTTCGGAATTTTATTTTACCATTCCCATGAAATTATCCGAGTGCCGGGAAAATGAGGAACCAAAGGATCAGGCAGAGGCGCAGGAAGGCGTTTCCTATAAAGAAAAAAGAATCCTTTTGGCGGAGGACAATGATCTCAACGCGGAGATTGCCCAGACACTGCTGGGCAGCTACGATTTTCAGGTGGAACGCAGGAAGAACGGAAAGGAAGCGCTGAAGAGCTATCTGAAAAGGCCGGTTGGGTATTATGATTTGATTCTGATGGATATCCAGATGCCTGTAATGGACGGTCTTACGGCTGCCAGGGAAATCAGAAAGAGCGGTAAAAAGGGCGCGCAGGAAATCCCCATTATCGCCATGAGCGCCAACGCATTCAAGGAGGATGTGGAACGCTCCCTCAATGCAGGGATGAACGCCCATACCACCAAGCCTATTGAGATTGAAAAGCTGGTTAAGCTTTTAAGCGAGTATCTGTCAAAGGCGAAAACCCGGTAAGCTTCCCATGAGGGCGTGCCGTAAATGAAAACAGGAGATCAAAAGGTATTTATCTGATATGAAAAATACGGCGGCTATGCAGAAAGGATATCTGCGGTGCGCCGTATTTTTTATGAATTTTTTTCCCGGTATTCAAGGGGGGACATGCCGGTTTCCCTGCGGAAAAGGTTATAGAAATGGGAGGTGCCGGTGAAGCCCAGCTCCTCAACAATTGCGGTGACGCTTTTGTCCGTCTTCGTAAGAAGCTGCCTGGCATGATCCAGGCGGTACTGTCCGGCCAGCTTCAGCAGGCTGGCGCCTGTGCGCCGTTTTACAATCTGGTTCAGGTATTCCGCATTATAATGCAGCGCCCGGGAAAGCTCCGGGCGGGAGATATTGCCGTGGCTTTCCTCCAGGCAGTTGGAAATGCGGGCGAACAGAAAATCCTCATTGCTGGAATCCAGGCGCATGAAATTGCAGTGGAAGCTGGTCTTGTCCTCCAGGGTGTAAAACAGGCGCAGCAGCAGGCCGCGCAGCAGGTAAGAATAGCCGGGCCGGGCACTCACCATTTCCTGCTGCAGCTGGTCAATGATCGTTTCCGCAGGGCCTACGGACGGAGCGGCAAGGGAATGCAGGGTGGAGGAAAATTCCAGATAATTTCTGGCAAAACGTTCCTCTCCCTGAAGGTTGGAGCGCAGGAAATCATGGATAGCCCCGCCCGGCGGTGTGATTTGGGGGCTTAATTCAAAAAGCACATCCTTTTCCATAAGCTCCAGGATATACTGCGCATGGAAGTTGATAAAAACTACGCTGCAGCGCTGGCCCGGGATGTCCGTATGCCGGGTGTTGCGGTTCAGAAGGCAGGCGTCCCCTTTTTTATAGGTATAGGAAATCCGTTCGATTTTATTTGTCAGCTCACCGTCAAGCACATACATCAGCTCAAAATGGTCGTGCTGGTGCAGGGCGGCGTTGTTGGGCTGGTAATCGCAGCTCATGGCGCCGGGATAGACTGCGGCGTGCAGGAGCTTCCCTGTTTTTTCATCCCTGATTTTATAGAACAGGGTCAGCGGCGTTATAATTGTCAGATGATCCGAAGAGGCGGTCCAGTTATTATGGACCAGCATATCCACGGCCTGCTCGGAGGTAACGGAAGCTTTTTTCTGTTTTTTCATCGGTTCTCCTGTGAAATGTGTGTAAGGAAGCAACTGGGTTTTGGGCGTAGTATGGGAGCCGGAAACGGGAATCGGACGTTTAGAAGCTCCCATGGCTTATTATATAATAGCTGTAAATAAAAGTACAATCGGTTGTGCTTTGGAAAAGAAAACGCTGCATTGCGGAAAGAAAACGCTGGCTGCAAAGCGGCCGCGCAGCTATGAAAGGGGAAAATATGGCGAATTGGATATGGTATCCCGGAGATTTTGAGATTTATCACGGCATGTGCCAGAATTTTGACAGGGAGGAGCGGGGCTTTTTCTGGCCGGCCTACTGGCATATAGCGGACTGCCGCCATCATGTGGTTTTCCATGCGTCCTGCCGGCTGGAAAAGGAGACGGCATTTCGGGTGACAGCAAAGGGAATCGGCCACGTGCTGGTAAAATGGGAGGAGAAGGCGCCGTCCTGGTTCCCGGAAGGACAGCCCTTTTATCTGGAAAAAAAGTATACGATCGGGGAATGGATTTCCTGTCCTGCAAAAGAAATAGGGATTGATGTGGTAATAGGAAACCGTACCGGGCTTCCCTGCATCTATGTGGAGGGAGAGGTAATCCGTTCTGGAAAAAACTGGACTGTAACGGATTTTGCGGCGCCCGAAGTGCCGGTGGGATGGAATGACATGTATGTAAGGGCACAACAGGATCCCCAGATATTCGAATATACGCAGGAATTATGCCGGCCTGTCTCCACAGAACGGGTGAACGGGGGAGTGCTGTATGATTTCGGCAGGGAGCTGACGGCGGATACGCTGATAAAAATAAACGGGGAGGAGAGGCCGGATCAGGTGACGTTGTGCTACGGGGAATCCCGGACGGAGGCGCTGGATACGCAGCTGTGTTATCTGAAGCAGGTACTGGAAATCCCGGGGAAAAAGGACAGCGTACCGGCGGGCTGTGCCAGCGGGCCTGAAAGAGAGGCGGACTGTGGGGCTTCCCCGTTCGGGCGCTGGGAGTCCGGGCAGCGCTATCATACCAAGCTCAGGGCATTCCGTTATATTTTCGTACCGGAGGGGGAAAACGCTTCGCTGGTTACGGTGGAAGCGTTGTATAAATATGTGGATTTCCCGAAAAGAAGCAGCTTTTCCTGCAGTGACGGGCTGATAAACAGGATTTGGGAGGTGGCGGATACCACATTCCGGCTGGCCAGCGGCATTTTTTTTCTGGACGGGGTGAAAAGGGATCGCTGGATCTGGTCGGGAGATGCGTATCAGAGCTATTTTATTAACCAGTACCTGTTTTTTGACAAGGATATCTGCAAACGGACGATTCTGGCGCTGCGGGGAAATGATCCGGTGACGGAGCATATCAATACAATTGTGGATTATTCCATGTACTGGATTATCAGCCTGGAAAATTACTATAACATGTCGGGGGATCTGGATTTTATCCGCATGGTATATCCCAGGATGGAATCCCTTCTGCGTTACTGTATGGAGCAGACGGACGGGCAGGGCTTTATATACGGGAGGGAAGGCGACTGGATCTATATTGACTGGGCGGAGCTGGACAAGGAAGGGATACTGTGCGCGGAGCAGCAGCTGCTGGCCAGAAGTTACGAGGCTGTGGCTTCCGTGCGCAGGCTGCTGGGGCTGGATGCGGAGGAATTTGATGTCCGGAAGGAGGCACTTCTTAAAAATATCAGACAGTTTTTCTGGGATGAGGAAAAGGGCGCTTTTATTGACAGCTATCAGTCAGGGCGCAGGAATGTAACGCGTCATGCCAATATTTTTGCCGTGCTGTTCGGTTATGCGGATGAGGCGGAAACGGAAAGCATCCTTCACAAGGTTCTTCTGAATGAGGAGGTTGCCGCGATCACTACGCCGTATTTCAAGTTCTACGAGCTGGAAGCGCTGGCAAAGCTGGGACGCTTTGAAGTGGTGATGGATACGTTAAAAAGCTATTGGGGAGGGATGCTGGAGCGGGGAGCGGATACCTTCTGGGAGGAATACAAGCCGGAACAGCCGGAGGAAGAGCAGTACGGCATGTACGGGGATAAATACGGCAAGAGCCTGTGCCATGCCTGGGGGGCGAGCCCCATCTATCTGCTGGGCAGGTACTGCATGGGCGTCAGGCCCACAGGGACGGCCTATGAAACCTTTGCGGTGGAGCCGCAGCTGGAGCTTTTTGACAGTTTTTCCTGCAGCTTCCCTGTGAATGAAGGGACGGTGTGGATGGACTGGAAGGACGGCGTGCTGGATGTGTATACGGATAAGGACGGCGGCGTGCTGAAGGCGGCCGGAAAGGAGTATACGCTGGAACGGGGAAAGCATATTGTGGTGAAAGGGCGGTAGGGGATGCTTTATCATAGACTAAGCATTCTTACCTGTTTTATCATAATTTTGTAATAGTTAATAAAAATGTGGTATACTGAAGGCAGCAAGATAGTAAGTAAGTTAAACCCGGAGGAAAGTATTTTGGAATATTATCGACCGTTTTTTAATATCACAACTTAAGCCAAGAAGCCGGAACCAGCGATATATACGCAGATAGTTCTTTCAGAAAAACATAACAAAAAGGGGCCGCATGCGGCCCCTTTTCACTGGTGTTGCTTATCTTCCGGCACAAAAGCTTTTTACTTCTTTCAATTCCGCAGAAAGCTTTTGTTCTTCCAGCAGCTGTATCAGGTAATTCAGCCATTCAGCGCTGGTATAGTGGATACTGTATTTATCATCATATTCCCGGAAGGTACGAATGTCCTCCGCTTTGCACCTCTCCACATATCTGGAAAAGGCCTTGAGCAGATAATAAGTCCGGCGTTTGATTTTTTGTTCCTGTGTTTCGCGCATGGTAATAAATTCGGCCCGGTGCTTCAGGGCGAGATAGACCAGCTTATCCGTTTCTATCGCTTCCCGGTCATAGAAATCACTCAGGTAGATATGGCCCTCAATCCGGCAGCCGGGATCTTCAGGATAACTTTCCAGCCATTTTTTCCTGTCCGCTGCCATTGTAAGCTCTTCCTTTTTATCGGCAGCTTTGTTCATACAACATTTTTTGTATTTTTTCCCGCTTCCGTAGGGGCAGGGATCGTTTGGATATATTTTTTCTGTTTTTACCGGCTGCTGCGCGGAAGCAATCATTTTATGCAGTATTTTTTCAAAATCTTTTTTTGTGGCGTCTTTTTTGGACTTAGAATCAGTGGGCTGGTCAAACATAGCCCAGTTCCTCAACATGTCTGCGGCACTGTTAATTTTATTAAGGCCCCTTTCACGGTAGGGGCCGTAATTAAATATGGAATCCACACAATCTGCATAATCTCCATAATAAGATTCATCCACCCGATCATAATCATACATATATTTAACGTCAGGAAGCATGGAGAACAGGCGGCAGTCGCAGACTGCAGCGGAAACCATGGTGTCAAAGGTGTCGTCCTCAACCACCGGCGCATAAATCAGCTTTTTGAATAAATCCATCAGCCTTTGCTGCTGTATTTCCCCATCATTGTATAGCTGAATATAGACTCTGAGCGCAGCATTTTTTGCATAGCTGTTGGACTGTGTTTCTATAATGTAGGATTCCAGCAAATCAATATCGCCGTTATACAGACTGTAAAGGCAATCATCCAGTCCTTCCGTAATTGCACCGCCAAGTAAAGTATCTAAGGTATTGGCTGGTATGGAGATCAGTTCCATAACTGTTGGGAAGGCTTCCTGATAACCAAACTCCGCCAGCAGAAAAAGCGCGTAAAAATGTAGCTGATAATTTACATCCAGCCGATCCTGTTCCGTTAATGCTTTCTTTATGCCTTCCATTAAGTAAGGGATGGCTTCCTGCGGGTTTTCTGACAGTATGCGGAACGGCTCTTCAGGAAAATCATTGGTAACATAAGTGATTTTTTCTATCGCTGTCTGTACGGACATCTTGTTTTTCATGTGGTAGCTCCTTGCACTTTTGCTGATTGTTCGGACAGAGCCGCTTTCTGCGTAACCGGCGTTGGGGACGCAGCTTCAGCTTACGGCTAACGTTGTCCCGGCGCTGTGAAGGCCTGCGGGGTTTCCCGCTGTATCAGGAGGGAACCGCCGCCAGCATAAACTGAAGGATGCCGTCCTCCACCTCATCCTTGATATCACTGTAATTATGTATCTCATGCCGGTAGCCGGAATAGACCCTGGTGGTAACCTCATGCCCGGTTTCGCACAGCCAGTTTGAAACCTCATAAATGCCCTTGCCGTACTCGCCCACAGGATCCTGGTCGCCGCCGATATTGTAGAAGGCAAGCGACGTGGGCACCTTTTCTGCCCACTGTGTGCCTTCGATGGACAGCATCATCTGGGTAAAATCATACATGGACCGGTTGCTGGTGGGCCTGGTAAAGGCGTCGAAGGGATCCTCCGCATGGTCGCGCTGGACATAAGGATCAGAACAGATCCATTCGTTGCCGATGGTAACGTCGTCACAGCGTTCACACATCCAACCCATGAGGGCGCCGGTAAATTCCGGATTGGAATCGGTCCCCAGGCCGTCGTCCATGGCTTTTTTGAGAAGCAGTGCGGTTTCCGCCGCGCCGCGGAAGCTGCCCGTGGTGCCGCAGATGGTGACGCCTGCCAGCTCATCGCCGTATTTTGCCGCGTAATCCCTGGCGATAAAGGAGCCCATGCTGTGCCCGAAAAGGAAATAGGGAAGGTTCGGGTATTTCTCACAGACCAGTTCCTTCAGCGTGTGTTCGTCTTCCATCATGGTGTGGAACCCTGCATCGCCCCAGTCGCCCCAGACGCCGCTTACCATTGCCGTTTTCCCGTGCCCCACATGGTCGTCGGCAGCTACGATGAAGCCTGCATCCATAAATTTGGAAATCATGTGCAGATATCTTCTGGAATGCTCGCCGAATCCGTGGATAATCTGCACAATCCCTTTCGGCCTGGCAGCAGGGACATAAATCCATCCCTGTACCTCGTCACGTTTGTTGTAAGACGGAAAGCTTACCTCATGCAACATAAATAACACCTCCTGCTTCTTATTTTTTGTCTCAGCACACTACTGTCCGGTGCTTTCACCGTTTATGCGGTTACCTCTGTTTTCATTGTAAGTTACGAAAATGCATGTGTCAATTATTATATTTTTGTAATCATCGGTCCCCGGCTGCTGCCTGTATCCGCCGGGACGCCTGCTGTTGCAGCCCGGGTTTTTAGCATGTCCGGTATCGGTGATTTCCGGTGGGAATAAGCCGCACATTTTTAGACATCTCCGGAATGCCCGTAAATTGGGTGTTTTCGGACATTTTGCATAAAAATGTCTGGCTAAAATAAAAATCGTGCGTAGTAATTGCTTATAGATACATTTAAAATAAATTATAGTTCTGAAAGATGCACAAACTCAAGGGACTAAACAGCGATAATGGAGCTGATTTACAGAAAGGAGAGGGAGATTAATGAGAAAGCTGAAAAAAGCAACAGCGCTTCTGCTTTGCCTGCTCATGACGTTCAGTCTGGCAGCCTGCGGCGGGGGCACCACAAAGGAAACAGGAGGTACCGGGGAGAAAGCGGAGAATGGTGAAGCACAGGCCGATTCAGGCTCCACAGGCATTCTTACGGAGACGGGCACCTATCCCATTGTAAAGGAACCTATAGAACTGACATTGTTCTGCGTATCCATGCCTAACGTGGAGGATTTCGCAACCAATGATTTTACTAAATTTATGGAAGAAAAGACCGGCATCAAGATCAACTTTGAGACTGGCAGCAGAGACGACTGGGAAACCAAGCTGAACCTGGCCTTCAGTACGGGCGATTACCCGGACATGATCATGTTTGCAAGCCCCAGCCAGGCAAAATACGGCGTGAAGGAAGGCATCCTTCTGCAGCTGGACGATTTAATTGAGGCAAATATGCCCAACTATATGGCGAATATGGGAGAATATATAGATGCTACCAGGCAGACGGACGGCCATATTTACGCTATCTGCGGGCTTAACGAATGCTACCATTGTATGTACGCCAAGAAAATGTGGGTGAACACCTACTGGCTGGACAAGATGGGGATCGATGTCCCCACCACCACGGATGAATTTTATGACGCATGTAAGAAATTCCTGGAAATCAACCCTACAGGCATAGCGGTAGGCGGGGCGAAGGACGGCTGGCATGCCAGATTTGAGGAATGGATGACCAACGCCTTCATACTTTCCCCTTCCAAATCCCAGGATTACCGCGTGGAGGTAGGCCTGGCACCGGAAGGCAAGATAAGGACGATTGCCAATACCGATGAGTATAAGGAAGCATTAAAATATATGAACAGCCTGTATAAACTGGGCGCTATTTATGACGGCGACTTCACACAGACAGAGGAGCAGCTGCGCGCCCTGGCCAATCAGGAAGGCGAACCGGTTCTGTTCCTGCCCTGCGGGACCATTTCCAACCATTTTGATGCGGACAACAATAATGAAACCTACAGACATTATCAGGTAATGGCTCCCATCGCCGGCCCGGACGGAACCAGACGGGCTACCTACATGAAATATGCAGGCCTGGGTGAAGGCGATTTCTTCGTTACCGATAAATGTAAATATCCCGAAGCTGCGCTTCGCTGGATCGATTACTTTTTTACCACAGAGGGCGCTCTTTCTTCTCAGTACGGCGCTGAAGAAGGCACCGACTGGGTTCTGAACCCGGAAGGAAAGAAGGGTCTGAACGGCGAACCGGCCATGTATGAGGTGCTCAATCCTTACTCAGGCGAGGCACAGAACCATGACTGGCAGGACGTGCAGGTGAAGTATTTCCCCGCAGAGTTCCGTCTTGGTGAAAGCACGGATCAGAATGTGGATGTGGGAACCTCGCTGGGGCTGGAAAAACTGCTGTATGACGCCACCAAGGAAAAAATGGAGCCTTACGCACAGAAGGAAGGCGACTGGGATGTGCTGCCTTACCTGAAGCTGACGGATGAGGAAGCTACCAAAATCCAGACCATTGGCGTGGAAGTGGAAAACTACATTGAAGAAAATAAGGTTGCGTTCATCACCGGCAGAAAAGACTTTGATAAGGACTGGGATTCTTATGTAAAAGGCTTTGACAACGTAGGCCTGCCTACGCTGCTGGAGGTTTATCAGACCGCATATGACAGGCAAAGCTCAAAGTAAAATGGTATTTGACCCTCGCGGCAGCCGCCAGGCGGACGCATACGTGCATCAGTCCGGCCTGCGGCCGCGGGAATAAATGGCATTTGCCGTAAGGCGCTGCCGGTGTCAGGAGCGAAGGCGCCTCCGGAAAAGGGGGCGCCTTTTTCTACAGAAGAAGGCCAGGACGGGCAGCAAAGGATTTTGATCTTAAGGCAGAGGAGGAGGGAATGCTTTGAAAACAGGTGCGATGAAAGTAAAAGCAAAAAATAAGAACAGGGTAAAGAATTCCAACTGGCAGTTCTGGGCGATTATAGCGGTGCCGCTCATTTATGCCATTGTATTTGCCTATATTCCCATGGGCGGGGTGATTCTGGCCTTTAAGGACTACAGCATCAGAAAGGGGATCTGGGGCAGCGACTGGGTGGGGCTGAGATATTTTAAACAGTTCCTGCTGTCCCCTTCCAGCTCCAAGGTTATTATCAATACGCTGGTGCTGGGCTTTTACAGCCTCCTTGCAAGCTTTCCCATCCCGATTCTGCTGGCGGTGGGGCTGAATGAGGTGAAGGCGGTAAAATTCAAGAAAACCGTACAGATGATAACCTATGCCCCCTATTTTATTTCCACGGTGGTTATGGTCGGCATGCTCATGCAGATGACGGATCTGCGTATCGGCATCATCAACAAGCTGCTGGGGCTGTTCGGCGTGGGGCCGGTGAATTTCTTCGGGGATGTGGATATTTTCAGAAGCCTGTATGTATGGAGCGGCGTGTGGCAGACGGCGGGCTATTCGGCCATTATTTACATAGCGGCGCTGGCCGGCGTCAGCCCGGAGCTGAAGGAAGCGGCCATTGTGGACGGCGCCAGCCGCCTGCAGAGAATCTGGCATGTGGATCTGCCGGCTATCCGGCCCACTGTGGTGACAATGCTGATTTTCGCCTGCGGCAATATGATCAATATCGGTTTTGACAAGGTATTCCTGATGCAGAACAGCATGAACCTGGCAAAATCCGAAGTTATCGCCACCTTCGTATATAAGGTCGGCCTGGTGAACGCAGACTACGGCTTCTCCACGGCGGCGGGCCTGTTCCAGTCGCTGGTGAGCTTCATCATGCTGGTGACGGTGAACCAGATTTCCAAAAAAATTACGGAAACCAGTCTGTGGTAAGGGGGAGCGTTATGGGAAATCAATTGAAAAAGTTCGGAAAGGCTCCTTTGGGAGATAAAATATTTATCATTTTGATCTATATCCTGCTGGCGGCCATTATGCTGGTGGTATTTCTGCCGCTGGTCTATATTGTGAGCGCTTCGTTTTCCGACCCGCAGGCGGTAATCAGCAATGAAGTGTGGTTCCTGCCGGTGCGTCCCACGCTGCGGGGCTATCAGGCGGTTTTTAAGAACAGGAATATTCTCACCGGCTTTGCCAATTCCTTTTACTATATGATAGTGGGGACATTAGTCAATATCGTCATGACCGTAATGTGCGCCTATCCGTTGTCCAGAAAGGAATTTACGGCCAGGAACAAGGTGGCGATGATCTTTGTGTTTACCATGTATTTCAGCGGCGGGCTGATTCCCACATATATGCTGGTAAATTCCCTGGGACTGGTAAATACAAGGTGGTCAATGATCATCCCTTCCGCCATGTCCACTTACAATATGATCATCTGCCGGACTTATTTTGTGAATTCCATTCCGGATGAACTGTATGAAGCGGGGCAGCTGGACGGCTGTACGCCCTTCAAATATCTGCTTCGGGTAGTGGTGCCGCTGTCAAAGCCGATTCTGGCCGTGCTTGTGCTGTATTACGGGGTGACAAAATGGAATTCCTACTTTGACGCCATGATTTATCTGAAAAGCCAGACAATGGTGCCGCTGCAGATTGTACTGCGGGATATCCTGATTCTGAATCAGGTGGATTACACGATGATAAGCGATGCTTCGGCCATTGCGGCGCAGAGAGGCCTGACGGACCTGCTGAAATATTCCACCATCGTTGTGGCTTCCCTGCCGGTTCTGTGTATTTATCCTTTTGTGCAGAAATATTTTGTAAAAGGTGTTATGATTGGGGCAGTGAAAGGGTGAGGAAAGGATATGTATCAATTTAACAGAGAAGAATATGAGAAGAGGATGGAATGGTACCGGGATGCAAGGTTCGGTATGTTCATCCACTGGGGGCTGTATTCCATTCCTGCAAGGGGTGAGTGGATCCGCAGCACCGAGGAAATGACAATTGAAGAGTATCAGAAGTATTTTGAGGAATTTGACGCCAGGGATTTTAAGCCCAGGGAATGGGCGAGGATGGCAAAGCAGGCTGGCATGAAATATATGGTGCTCACGGCCAAGCATCACGATGGCTTCTGCCTGTTTGACAGCAAGTATACGGAATACAAGGCGACAAATACAAAGGCCGGGCGGGATCTGGTGAAGGAATATGTGGAGGCGGTCCGGGCGGAGGGGCTGAAGGTGGGGCTTTATTTCACCCTGCTGGACTGGTATCATGACGATTATCCCCATTACCAGGATCGCAACCATCCCATGCGAAACCATCCGGAATGCGGAAATGAAAACCGGGATTTTGGCAGGTACATCGAGTACATGCACCGGCAGGTGGAGGAAATCTGTACCAATTACGGACAGCTGGATCTGCTCTGGTTTGATTTCTCCTACGATGACATGCGCGGGGAGAAATGGGGCGCCACCCGGCTGATCAATATGGTGCGTTCCCTGCAGCCGCAGGTGATCATCGATAACAGGCTGGAGGTGAGCGGGGAAGGAATGGGTTCCCTGGCGGAATGCAGCCCCACGCCTTATCATGGGGACTTTGTAAGCCCGGAACAGATAATTCCTCCCAACGGACTTTTGGATAAGGAAGGCAGGCCGCTTGCCTGGGAGGCCTGTGTGACCATGAACAATCACTGGGGCTACTGCGGGACGGACCATTTTTACAAGCCGGCCCCGATGCTTATCAAGAAGCTGGTGGAATGCGTATCCAAGGGCGGAAACATGCTTCTGAATGTGGGGCCTGACGCCTACGGCAATTTCCCGCCCCGCTCGGTGGAGATCCTGGAGGAAATCGGCCGCTGGATGAAGAAAAACGGGGACAGCATTTACGGCTGCGGGCCGGCCGGCGTTCCAAAGCCGGATTATGGACGGGTTACCAGCAAGGGAAACACCTATTATTTCCATATGTTTGAAAATACTATTGGCCCGGTGCCCCTTCTCGGTCTGGATAAATCCAGGGTGAAGAAAATACGGGCGCTGGCGGACGGCTATGAAATCCCGGTGTCCGATAGCTGGGTGCACAGCGATTATCCTGATATTGTGTTCGCCTCCCTCGGCCCCGATCCCGTGCTGCCGGATCCCACAGATTATGTGCTGGCAGTGGAAATGAATGAATAATAGCGGTGTCCTCCGGCAGATTGAAAATATGCCGGAGTCTCCCGTTCCCGCCTCACAGGGGCTCTCGCCGCCGCGGTCCTGCCGCCCTG